>NZ_QSQK01000001.1:0-450953 GCF_003436735.1 Collinsella sp. TF12-2AT
TTGCTTTTCAGAACGTCCCGCAGGACGGAGGAAGCCCCGCAGCGCGTAGCGCGCAGCGGGGCTTCCGACATGTCCGAGGACGTTCTGAAAAGCAACACCAGGGCGGGCCCGAACGAGAACACCGACTACAGGTCGATGTGCGATTCCTTGATCGGGAACGGCTCGGCGAAGTGGCAGGCGCAGCAGTGACCCGGTGCGACTTCCTTAAACTCGGGAAGCTTCTCGGAGCAGATGCCCTGCGCGATCGGGCAGCGCGTGTGGAAACGGCAACCGGTCGGCGGATCCAGCGGCGACGGCGGATCGCCAGCGAGAATGATGCGCTTGCGGGTCTTCTGGATATCCGGATCGGGCACCGGCACGGCAGACAGCAGCGACTGCGTGTACGGGTGGTGAGGCTCGCTATAGAGCGTCTTCCAATCCGAAACCTCGACCATCTTACCCAGATACATAACGGCAACGCGATCGGAGATGTGCTGCACGACGGACAGGTCGTGGGCGATAAAGAGATACGCCGTACCAAACTTGTCCTGCAGTTCCTTAAGCAGGTTCAGAACCTGGGCCTGAATGGAAACATCCAAAGCGGATACCGGCTCGTCACAGATAATCAGCTTGGGCTTCAGCGCAAAAGCGCGGGCGATGCCGACACGCTGACGCTGGCCGCCCGAGAACTCGTGCGGATAGCGGTTGATGTGCTCGGGGTTCAGACCGACGACATCCAGCAGCTCGCGGACACGCTCGATACGCTCTTCCTTGGTGCCCACACCATGAATGGTCATGGGCTCGGAGACGATCTCACCAATCGTCATACGAGGGTTCAGCGAAGCATAGGGATCCTGAAAGATAAACTGCATCTCGCGACGCATATCCTTGATCTCGTGCTTGCTCATCTCGGCAACATCTTTGCCCTGGAAGAACACCTTACCTGCCGTCGGCTTCGTCAGGCGCATGATGGTGCGGCCCGTGGTGGACTTACCGCAACCAGACTCGCCGACCAGGCCAAAGGTCTCGCCCGGATAAATCTCGAACGAAATGTCATTCACAGCAGAGACGACGCGCTTGGAAAAACGCTTGGCGAACATGCCGGACTCTGCGGGGAACTCCTTAGAAAGATGCTCGACCTTCAGCAGCGGAGTGCGCTCGTTATTGTCTGTCATTTACGCCTCGCCTCCCTTCTTGGAATCCTTGCGCGTGCGGGACGTCTCAGGGGCGTTCTTGAGGAACTCGGGGTCACCGGAATAATGGCACGCAGAATAGTGGCCGGACTCGGTAACAACGCGCTCGGGGCGCTGCTTGCGGCACTTGTCCGTCGCATAGGGGCAGCGAGGAGAGAAGACGCAGCCCTCGGGCAGGTTCATGAGCGAAGGCGGGTTGCCGTGAATCGGCGTCAGCGGCTTCTTCTCATCGATGGCCTGCTCCGGGATGGAGCGAATAAGACCCCAGGTGTAGGGATGGCGGCTCTCGTAGAAGATTTCCTCAGCAGTACCGAACTCGACGGGACGGCC
Organism: Collinsella sp. TF12-2AT; assembly: GCF_003436735.1. Classification (NCBI taxonomy): domain Bacteria; kingdom Bacillati; phylum Actinomycetota; class Coriobacteriia; order Coriobacteriales; family Coriobacteriaceae; genus Collinsella; species Collinsella sp. TF12-2AT. Next base: position 1,503 of record NZ_QSQK01000001.1, read on the forward strand.
GGCGTACATAACCATGATTTTGTCGGCCATATCGGCGACAACGCCCAGGTCATGGGTAATCATGATAATGGCGTTGCCGTTCTTCTCCTGCATCTCCTGCATAAGCTCAATAATCTGAGCCTGAATGGTAACGTCCAGGGCAGTCGTGGGCTCGTCGGCAATCAGGATATCGGGGTCGCAGGCAAGAGCCATAGCGATCATGACACGCTGACGCATTCCGCCGGAGAACTGGTGCGGATATTCATTGACGCGCTTCTCGGGCTCGGGGATACCCACGAGGTCCAAAAGCTCGGTAGCGCGCTTGAGCGCCTCCTGCTTGGAATAGCCACGGTGCAGACGAAGGCCCTCGCCCACCTGCTTGCCGATCTTATAGACCGGGTTCAAGGAGGTCATAGGATCCTGGAAGATCATCGCGATATCGTTACCGCGAATGTGCTGCATCTCTTCCTCGGTCATTTCGAGGATAGAACGACCGCGATAGCGAACGTCGCCGCCCTCGATCTTTCCCGGAGGCATCGAAATGAGGCCCATGATGGTCATGGCGGTCACGGACTTACCGGAGCCGGACTCACCGACGACGCCCAAGGTCTCGCCGCGATCGAGCGTGTAGGAGACACCGTCGACAGCGCGAACGACGCCATCCTCGGTGTGGAAATACATCTTAAGGTCATCGACCTCGAGCAAATGCTGGCCCTCGGGAACCGGCTGGTCCTTCAGGTCCACATAGTTCTTGTTCTTCTTCATCCTTATGCGTCCTTCATCTTGACGTCGAGGGCGTCGCGCAGACCGTCACCCAGCAGGGTGAAGGCGAGCACCGTCGAGAGAATTGCCAGACCGGGCATGATCATCATCCAGGGAGCAGTCAGAAGATACTGCTGACCGTCCTGAATCATGGAGCCCCACGAAGGCGTAGGCGGGATAACGCCCATGCCGAGGAAGGACAGAGCGGACTCGGTCAAAATGGCACCACCAATGTTCATGGTCGCGTAGACCACGATGGAGGCGACGGAGTTCGGGAAGATGTGACGCACGACGATACGAGCATCGGATGCGCCCATCGCGCGCGCAGCGTCAACATAGTCGTTTTCCTTGACCGTCAGGATCGCGGATCGGAAGACGCGCGCAATCGAAGGCCAGCCGAGAATACCGATGGCGATAAAGACGTTCTGAAGACCACGGCCGATAACGGCGATCATGGCGACGACGAACAGCACGTACGGGAACGCCAGGAAGATGTCCGCGCAGCGCATGATAATCGTATCCCAGATGCCGCCATAGAAACCGGCAAGGGCGCCCATGACCAGACCGATCACCGTGGAGATGGCGGTGGCCATAATACCGACGGAAAGCGAAACACGTGCACCGTAGATAACACGAACGAGAATGTCGCGGCCAAGGGCGTCGGTGCCAAACGGGTGCTCGGCACACGGAGCCAGCAGCGACGTCTCGGCCATGGTGGTCGAGTCGGAAGCCGTCGGCGAACCGAGCCAGGGCTTAGCCCACAGATCTGCGGTCAGGGCAACCAAAACGACGACGATGATCCAGCAGACACCGATAACGGCGAGCTTGTTCTTGCGAAGACGCTTAAAAGCGTCGCCCCACAGCGTGCGGGACTTGGCGGGAGCAGATGCGGCCTTGGTGGCGGTAGCCTGCTCCTGAGACTGAGAATCAGTTTCCTGCATGAGACGTACCTCCCTTAGGCCTTATCCGACGGACCGCCAAGGCGGATGCGCGGGTCGAGGAATGCATAGCTAATGTCGACGAGCAGGTTGATCACCATGACGACGACGACGATGAGCGTAACGCCGCCCATAACGATGGGCCAGTCACGCATGCTAATGGCGCGATAGACCTCATAGCCGATACCGGGCCAGTTAAAGACCGTTTCGGTCAGGATGGCACCCGAAAGCATGCCGCCAAAGTCGACACCAATATAGGTAACGACGGGGATGAGTGCATTCTTAAGCGCATGCTTGATGATGATCGCGCGATTGGAGAGACCCTTGGCCTTTGCCGTACGGATGTAATCTTGGTTCATGACGTCAAGCAGCTGCGAACGCATAATGCGGGCAGCATAAGCGGTCGAAACCGAAGCCAGCGTAATGGTCGGAAGCACATAGTGCATCCAATCCTGATACTGAGAGCTGGAACCGCCGGCACCCGAAATCGGCATGGAGAATGCGCCGCCGGTGAGGTCCTTAAGGATGACGCCGAAGAACAGCTGCAGCAGCATGCCGAGCCAGAAGGCGGGAACGGCAACGAGGATCGACGTGGTCAGCGTTACCAAAATATCCCAGAAGGAATAACGCTTTACCGCCGAAATGATACCCGCACCGATACCCATGATCGCCTCGAGCACGATGGCGCACGCGGCGAGTTTGACCGTATACGGATACTTCTGGGCAAAGATTTCCGTAACCGGCAGCTTGCGCTGGTACGAATTACCCAGATCGCCATGAAGCAGACCGTTCATGTAATACAGATAACGGTCTACAAGCGACGTCTGAACGGGATCGCCGTTCTCGTCAAGGATCGCGTTACCGTCCTCGTCCGTCTGGACCAGGTGATAGCGTACGCGAAGCTGAAGCTCTACCTCGGGGGACAGAGCCTTGTCTCCACCGATCAGCTTGATCGGATCTCCCGGCACGATATTCTGGAGGGCGAACAGAATCAGCGTGACGCCCAAAAACACCGGGATGAACTGAAGCACACGTTTAACGATGTACTTACCCATACCACTCCCCTATCTAGGGATTAACCTAAATGGGATGCCGATCGCCAGACCGGCATCCCAAAATTACCATCAGCCAGTTTACCCCAGGTTAGGGGGAACTGTATGTTTCCCATGAGGTCTACGTAAATACTTGACCCTCACGGAAGCTGCAAACTCTTAGGCGAGCTCAGCGGTACCCAGATCGGCGTGCTTCTGCGGATCAACGTAGAGGTACTTGACGCGGTCGGAGCCAGCGATGGTGTGCGTGTAGAACATCACCGGGATGACCGGGCAGTCGGCGGCGACCATGGCGTCGGCCTCCTGCATCTTGGCGATACGCTCGTCGTCGTCAACCGTGGCACGGGCCTCGTCAACCTTGGCGTCAAAGTCGGGGTTGCTGTAACCGGAGCGGTTGTCGCCACCCAGGGAGTCGGAGTGGAACAGCGGATACAGGAAGTTGTCCATGATCGGGTAATCGGCGATCCAGCCCAGACGGCCGAACTGATAGTTGAAGTTCTGATACTGCTCGAGCAGGGCAGACCACTCAGGGGTATCGGAGACGGCGGTGACGCCCACCTTGGCGAGGTCGCCGATGATGGACTCCATGATCTCCTTGTGACCACCGTCCTGGTTGTAGGAAAGGGTCACGTTGATACCGCGGTCGCCGTTAGCGCCGGCAGGAGCGACCTTGTCGAGGTACTCATTGGCCTTATCAACGTTGTACTCGCAGAACTCCCATGCACCCTCCTTGTAGCCGGCGATTCCCGGAGGAACGATGCCGTCAGCGGGGGTACGGGTACCCTTGAAGATGGTCTTGCAGATGGCCTCACGGTTGATAGCCAAGGAAATGCCCCTGCGCAGGTCAGCGTTGTTGAACGGCTCGGCCGTGGTGTTGCACGTCAGATAGTACGTGGAAGGCTCGGAACCGAGTAGCATGCGCGCACCATCACTCATGGTGTAGCCATCCTTGGACTCGCCGCGGTCCTTCTTGGCGGCGTCGATCTGAGCAACGGGAACGTCGCAGACATCAAGGTTACCGGCCTGGAACTCCTTGTAAGCGGTCTCCACGTCCTTGATGACCTGGAAGTGGATGGCGTCGATCTTGGCCTTGTCGCCATAATAATCGTCGAACTTCTTGAGGTTGATCTCCTGACCATCCTCCCACTTACCGTCCATCATGAACGGGCCGTTGCCGACCGGGGCAAGATAGAAGCTCTTGACATCGGTCTCGGCGCACTCGGGAACCGGGGACAGAGCCGGGTGAGAGGCGACGAAGGGGAAGTCGGCGTAGGCAGAAGTCAGCTTGACGACGAGGGTCTCGTCATCCGGGCAGGTGACACCGGTCAGCTCGGTAGCCTTACCGGCAACCAGATCGTCATAGCCCTCGACCATGGAAAGGTGATAGGAGACCTCGGAAGGACCATACTCGGTAGCGATGGCCGACTTGGTGTTGACCAGGCGCTCCCAACCGAGCTTGAAGGACTTGGAGGTAACGTCGTCACCGTTATGGAACTTGGCCTTCTTGATCTTGAAGGTGAACTCGGTGGCGTCGTCGTTAGCCTCAAAGGACTCGCAAGCCAGCGGAACGATCTCGCCCTTCTCGTTATCGTACTCCGTCAGAGCGTCGAAGAGCTGGTATTCGACCTGAGTGCCCTGATCCTCCTGGACGTTGTAGGGGTCGATGCAGACCGGGTTGTTGATGTAGAAGTTCAGCGTCGAACCGGACTCAGAACCGGAAGCGTCGCCGCCCTTCTTGCCGCATGCGGCAAGAAAAGCCATGGAGCTCGCAGCGAGGGTGCCGCCAACAAAGGCGCGACGACCCATAACGGGCTGGTGGAACATAGAATCAGCCATGCCATCCTCCTTATGAGATAGGACAAAGTGAATTCGGCCGGGCAACGTCGAGACAGCCCAATCGAACCATTCAAACGCGGTCCGCTGTTATGGCTGGTTATGCAATGCGGGCCAACGTTTTGCAATACAGTAGCGCATTTTATGCACAATTTGGCGCTGATTCCGGTTAACGGTCGAGAATTTCTTTAGTTGGGCGAAGTATGTGGGGATATTTTGGCTCTGTTACAAGTCTGTAAACAAAAAGGGCCCCGCACATGCGGGACCCTTTACAAACGTATATACGCCGATGCTTAGTAGCCGACGATGCCCTGCGGGAAGAAGAACATGCACAGAACGACACACACGGCAAAAACGACGGCCATAATTACCGTCAGGCGATCGAGGTTCTGCTCCATGACGCCCGTGGCAGAGCTGGAGTTATACAGCGAGCTAGCGATCATATCCGAAACGCCGGTGCCCTTACCGGAATGCATCAGAACGAGAATCGTCAGCGCCACGGCAGAAACAGCCCAAACGACAAACAGAAGAATCTGAAACGGACCCATAGATAAGCTCCTTAATAGAACGATTCAAACTCCAGTACTGTACCACAACCTCCAACACTCCCCCACCTGCCATTTAGGGACGGGGCAGAAATGGCAGAAATACCAAAAAGGGGGTCGTCCGGTTGTGGACAACCCCCTTACTAGAAAACGGTATTTGTTTTCTATTAGGCCTCGGTGGCGAGCACGCGACCCGTCATCTCGGCGGAAGGCTCAATACCAGCCATGATGAGCATGGTCGGAGCGATATCGGAAAGACGGCCGTCCTCGATACCGGTGAGCTTGGCCTTATCATCAACGATGATGAACGGCACGCGGTTGGTGGTGTGAGCCGTAAACGGATGCTTGGAACCGTCGGAAGCAACGTCAAACATGTGATCGGCGTTGCCATGGTCGGCGGTAATCAGCGCAAAGCCGCCCTTGGCGAGAATCGCCGGGACAACCTTGGACAGAGCATCGTCAACAGCCTCGACGGCCTTAACGGCGGCGTCGAAGACACCGGTGTGACCAACCATGTCGCAATTTGCGAAGTTCACGATGTAGAAATCAGCGCGATCCTCGTTGATAGCGGCGACAAGCTTCTCGGTAACCTCGGGAGCGCTCATCTCGGGCTGCAGATCGTAGGTAGCGACCTTGGGGGAAGCGACGAGCACGCGCTCCTCGCCCTCCTTGGGCTCCTCGATGCCGCCGTTGAGGAAGAACGTCACGTGAGCGTACTTCTCGGTCTCGGCGGTGTGCAGCTGCTTCAGGCCATTGGCGGCGATAACGTCGGCCAGGACGTTCTCGGGGAACGTCTTGGGGAAGGCGACCTCGACGTCAAACGTCGGATCGTACTCGGTCATCGTCACAAAGTGCGAGAGCTTAATCTGCTCGCGCTCAAAGCCATCGAACTCCTTGTCCGTGAACACGCGGGTCATCTGACGAGCGCGGTCGGGACGGAAGTTGAAGAAGATGGCCGCGTCGCCCTCGTGGATGCCCTCGTTGTGGGCCGCGAAAGGCTCGACGAACTCGTCGCCGCGCGGATCCTTCTCGTAGTAGGCCTTGATACCGGCAACGGGGTCGGTATCGGCATCGGACGCGTTGACCATGACGTCGTAGGCGCGCTGGATGCGCTCCCAACGGTTGTCGCGGTCCATGGCCCAATAGCGGCCCGAAACGGTGGCAACGCGAGCGTCGCAACCGGTCTCCTCGGAGATCTTAGCCAGGAAAGCGCAGAACTCGCTCATGTAGCCGGCACCGGACTGCGGGTCGACGTCGCGGCCATCCATGAAGGCGTGGACGCGAACGGTCTTGACGCCATGCTGGGCAGCCATCTTGACCAGAGCCTCGACGTGGTTCATGTGAGAATGAACACCGCCAGGGCTCATAAGGCCCATGAGGTGCAGGGTCTTGCCTTCGGCCTTGACGTCGTCCATAGCTTTGACGAAAACCTCGTTCTTGGCGATGGAGCCGTCCTTGATGGCGTTGTTGATGCGCGAAAGCTCCTGGAACACGATGCGGCCGGCACCGATGTTGAGGTGGCCTACCTCGGAGTTGCCCATCTGACCGTCGGGAAGGCCCACGTCCTCGCCCGAAGCACCGAGCGTGGTGTGAGGATACTTCTCGTACAGGCTATCAAGGAAGGGCGTCTTGGCAGCGGCGACGGCGTTCTCGCCATCGGCCGGAGCAAGGCCGCAGCCATCCATGATGATCAGGAGTGCAGGAAGATGACGCTGTGCCATATGTCCTACTCGCCTGCCTTGACGACCATAGAGGCGAAGTCGGCAGCCTTGAGCGAAGCGCCGCCCACGAGGGCGCCGTCAACGTCAGGCTTAGCGACGAGCTCGGCGATGTTGCCGGGCTTGGCAGAGCCACCATAGAGAACGCGGATGCCGTTAGCGAGCTCCTCGCCAAACATCTCCTTGAGGGTCTCACGGATAGCGCCGCAGACCTCCTGGGCGTCCTCAGCGGTAGCGGTCTTGCCGGTGCCGATGGCCCAGATGGGCTCGTAGGCGACGACGACCTGCTTGGGGCAGGTGATCTCAAGACCGGCAAGGCCAGCCTTGACCTGGTTCACGACGTGCTCGACATAGGTGCCAGCCTCGCGGACCTCGAGGGACTCGCCGCAGCAGAAGACGGGAACAAGACCGGCGGCAACGAGGGCCTTGGCCTTCTTGTTCTGATCCTCGTCGGTCTCGTGGAAGTAGTCGCGACGCTCGGAGTGACCGATGATGCAGTAGGTGCAGCCAGCGGACTTGAGCATGTCGCAAGAGGACTCACCGGTGAAGGCACCCTTGGCCTCCCAGTACACGTTCTGTGCACCGAGGGCGATGGGGGCAGCCTGAATGCGGTCATGAACCGTGGTGATGTCAATGTTCGGAGGGCAGACGAGCACCTCGACGCCAGCCGGAACCTCGGGCAGAGCCTGAGCCAGCTCATCGGCGAGCTTGGCGGCCTCGGCGACGTCGTTGTTCATCTTCCAGTTACCAGCGATAAGAAGGGTACGATTAGGCATCGAGAAGCGCCTCCACTCCGGGCAGGGCCTTACCCTCGACGAGCTCCATGGAAGCGCCACCACCGGTGGAGATCCAGCTCATCTTGTCGGCCAGGTTGAACTTGTTGACAGCCGCGACAGAGTCGCCACCGCCGATGATCGAGGTGCAGTCGGCCTCGGCGACGGCCTCGGCGATAGCCTGGGTGCCGTGAGCGAAGTTGTCGAACTCGAATACACCCATGGGGCCGTTCCAGAACACGGTCTTGGCGCCCTTGACGGCCTCGGCGTAGAGCTCCTCGGTCTTGGGGCCGATGTCCATGCCCTCACGATCGTCGGGGATAGCGTCGGAAGCGACAACCTCGGGGACAGCGTCCTCGCCAAAGTGATCGGCAACGCGGTTGTCGATGGGGAGCAGGATCTTGACGCCCTTCTCCTCGGCCTTCTTGAGCATCTCGCCGGCGCGCTCGACCCAGTCCTCTTCCTTGAGGGACTGACCGACGGTCAGGCCCTGAGCCAGGAAGAAGGTGTAGGCCATGCCGCCACCGATGATCAGGGTGTCAGCGGAGTCGATGAGGTGATCGAGAACGCCGATCTTGGAGGAAACCTTGGAACCGCCGACGATAGCAACGAAGGGGCGCTCGGGCTCGGCGAAGATGCCGGTCAGCGTGTCGACCTCCTTCTCGAGCAGGAAGCCGGCGACGGCAGGCAGGTAAGCGGCGGGACCCACGACGGAACCCTGGGCGCGGTGAGCGGTACCGAAAGCATCGAGAACGAAGACGTCACCATAGGAAGCGAGCTTCTTGGCGATCTCGGGATCGTTCTTCTTCTCGCGCTTGTCAAAACGGACGTTCTCGAGAACGAGGACCTTGCCCGGCTCGACGGCGGCAACAGCCTCAGCAGCCTTCTCGCCGTAGGTGTCGGCGACAAAGGCAACATCGAGACCAGAGAGCTCAGCGAGCTTCTTGGCGACAGGCTCAAGGGAGAGCTCGGGCTGGAAGCCGGTGCCATCGGGACGGCCGAGGTGGCTCATGAGGATGACGCGAGCGTTGTGCTCAACGAGGTAGTTGATGGTGGGCAGGGCAGCCTTGATGCGGGTGGTATCGCCAACGACGCCATCCTTGATAGGCACGTTGAAGTCAACGCGGACGAGAACGCGCTTGCCGTCGACATCGATGTCGCGGACGGTCTTCTTGGTAAAGGCCATGTTTGCTTCTACCTTTCGTACGTGTCTGCCTCCCATTACGGCAGACGATTTCCTATAAAAAGGGCGCGACCCTAGGGTGTAAGCCCTATGAGGCCGCGCCCTTCTTTAGACGCTCAACGAGCTATTCGCTAAAAGCTAAATTAAGCAACGAACTTCTCGAAGTACTTGATGGTGCGGACCATCTGAGAGGTGTAGGAGTTCTCGTTGTCGTACCAAGAGGTGACCTGAACGAGGGTCTGGCCGTTGCCGAGGTCAGAGCACATGGTCTGAGTGGCGTCGAAGATGGAGCCGTGGGTCTCGCCGATGATGTCGGTGGAGACGATGTCGTCCTCGTTGTAACCGAAGGTCTCGGAGATGGTGGAAGCGTAGGCCTTCATAGCGGCGTTGACCTCGTCGACGGTGACCTTCTTGTCAACAACAGCGTAGAGGTTGGTGATGGAGCCGGTCGGCGTCGGGACGCGCTGGGCGGCACCGATGAGCTTACCGTTGAGCTCGGGGAGAACCAGGCCGATAGCCTTGGCAGCACCGGTGGTGTTGGGGACGATGTTGACGGCGCAGGCGCGGCTACGACGCTTGTTGCCCTTGCGCTGCGGGCCGTCGAGCGGCATCTGGTCGCCGGTCCAGGCGTGAATGGTGGTCATGATGCCGGACACGATGGGAGCGAAGTCGTTCAGACCCTTGGCCATCGGGGCGAGGCAGTTGGTGGTGCAGGAAGCAGCGGAGATGATGTTGTCCTCAGCGGTCAGCGTCTCGTGGTTGACGTTGTACACGATGGTGGGCAGATCGCTGCCGGCCGGAGCGGAGATGACGACCTTCTTGGCGCCAGCGTTGATGTGGGCCTGAGCCTTAGCCTTGCTGGTATAGAAACCGGTGCACTCGAGAACGACGTCGACGTCGAGGTCGCCCCAAGGCAGGTTGTTGGCGTCGGCCTCCTTGTAGATCTTGATCTCCTTGCCGTCAACGGTGATGGAATCCTCGCCAGCAACGACCTCGTGATCGCGAGCGTAGTTGCCCTGCGTGGAGTCGTACTTCAGCAGGTAAGCGAGCATGTCGGGAGAGGTGAGGTCGTTGATAGCGACGATCTCGGAGCCCTCATGACCGAACATCTGACGGAAAGCCAGACGACCGATGCGACCGAAGCCGTTAATAGCAACCTTTACTGCCATTGTGTCTCCTTTCGTAAGGCCCCCGCAAGCTACAGCGCCCGCCGTTGAGGCCCACAAACTAACCACTCGCCTAATATACCTTTTTTTTGACTTGAATTTCACGAGAATAGTCGAAATTGAAAATCAAATTTACGTTAAAACGTTTTAAAGAATAAAATAGCAGCTAAATCCGTATATAAGTCGATACTATAAACTACCTGTTTGCTTCAATGAGCTTTTCAAGCCTCAAAACTCGATGGTAGAGGGCCGACTTCGACAAGGGAGGGTCAGCCCTCTCCCCTAAATCACGCAGCGACAGATCGGGATAGCGCTCGCGCAGGTCGCAAAAGACCGCCAAGGCATCCGGAAGCGCATCGCGAAGGCCGCGCTGCTCGAGCTCATCGATAAGCGCAAGCTGATGTTGGGCAGCACCGGCGCTTCTGGTCTGGTTGGCGAGCTCGGCGTTCACGCGACGGTTCACATCGTTCTTAACCAACTTGACCGCGCGCGCCTCCTCAATCTCGGCAACGCTGCGCTTGGCACCAATCAGCTTTAATAGATGCTCGATTTCCTCGGCGCTCTTAATGTACACGGCATATGACCCCCGCCGCGCATTAACACGAGCATGGACCCCAATCTGCCCCAACAGGTCGCAAAGTCCCCGGGCATACTGCTCGCCCTGCACCGCGATCTCCAAATGGAAATCGCCGCGTGGATCGGCCACGAAGCCGCCCGCGATGAGCGCGCCGCGGATGTAGGCAAGCCTGCAGCAGGGACGGGCAACGATGTGTCGGGGAACACCAGCGACGAGCCCTCCTCTGCGGTCTAGAATGCCCAGCAGCACCAGAGCCTTGTCCAAGTCGGGTTGATCGGGCAGGGTAATGAGATAGTTACGGACCTTATGCAAGACCGATTTACGAACGGTGAATTCCGTTTTGAGCTTAAGGATGCGATGCGTCAGCGTGATCATCGTGCGCGCGACGGCTCCCGTCTCGGTCGCGACCGTCAAACGATACCGCCCGGAGCCGGCCAACGAAAGCGTACCGCTCACACGCGTCAGGGCGGCAAGCGTCGACAAATCGCAGTATTCACATTCGGGTTCGCAGCGCGCAAGCTCGTCGCGCACCTCAGCGGTAAACGACATGCAGGCCTATGCCTTCGTGTTGGCGCGCGACAGGTCGCGGTGGGAGATGCTCACGTGATACTGGGCGCCTTCCAGGTAACGGGCCGTGGCCTCGGCAATGGCGACGCTACGGTGCTGTCCGCCCGTGCAGCCGATGGCGATAGAAAGCTGCGGCTTACCCTCCGCGATATAGCCCGGCATCACCGTATCGAGCAGCTGTGTCCAAGCCTTCCAAAACTCCTGCGTCTTGGGGTGGTCCAGAACAAAATCGGAGACCTTTTTATCGAGACCGGTCATCGTGCGCATCTCGGGATCGTAAAACGGATTGGGCAGGAAGCGGACGTCGATCATAATGTCCGCCTCGACGGGCATGCCGTGCTTAAAGCCAAACGAGAACACATGGACGTCCATGAGCTGTTGGTCGGACAGCTCGGAAAATGCCATACGTAGCTTGTTGCGCAGCGCAGAGGTGCGCAGACGACTCGTGTCGATAATCATATCGGCTCGATCGCGCACGCCCTGCAGCTGAAGGCGCTCGCGCTGAATGGCATCGGCCGTAGTCTCCCCCGGCTTGGCAATGGGATGACGGCGGCGATTTTCGCTGTAGCGACGAATCAGCACCTCGTCAGAAGCCTCCAGGAACACGATGTCGCAGCTCATCTCGCGCTCTTCGAGCGCGGCGACCGCATCGAGCAGCTCATCGAACAAGCCCTGGCTACGCAAATCGCAGGTGACGGCGAGATGCCTGCCCACGCCCGTATTAATGCCGACGAGCTCGGCAAGCTGGGCGATCAGACGCGGAGGCAGGTTATCGATGCAAAAATAGCCCATGTCCTCGAACACGTGCATGGCCTGCGTGCGGCCCGATCCGGACATTCCGGTGATGATGACGATATCGGGGATGCGCTCCGAGCGCTCCGCCGCATCCATGGCATCTCCCTTTTGCATGTGCTGCCTCCCGAAAACAAGCGCGGGACCCAGCAACCCGGATCCCGCGCGGTCAATTGCCTTTATTGAGTATACCGCCCCGAGCGGATACGAGGCCTGTCTTACGCCTCAAGCGCAGCCTTGAACCAACTTGTAATACTCGTGGGGTGCGTGATGGCGGTGCCGACGACAACGGCCCAGGCGCCAGCATCGATCGCGGCGCGAGCCTCCTCGGGCGTATGCACGCGACCCTCGCAAATGATGGGAAGGCCGGGGAATTCCTCGGTCGCCTGACGCAGGAGCGGCAGGTCGGGGCCATCGGCCATGGTGCAGTCGATGGCGGCGACACCGTGAGAGAGCGTGGTAGATACCAGGTCGAAGCCCATATCAACCGCACGGCGAATGTCCTCGATGGTGGCACAATCCGCCATCAGGAGCACACCCTCCTCGTGCAGCGGACGGAAGGTATCCTCGACCGTCTTGCCATCGGGGCGCGGACGATCGGTGGCATCGATCGCCACGATATCGGCACCCGCGGCAACGCAGGCGCGAGCGTGACGCAGCGTCGGCGTGATGTAAACGCCCTCGTGCCCATCCTTCCACAGGCCGATAACAGGAACCTCACAGCGACCCTTAATGGCGGCAATGTCGGCAAGGCCCTGACAGCGAATGGCGGCGGCGCCGCCAAGCTCGCAAGCGCGAGACATTTGAGCCATGGTCTCGGGCGTACGAAGCGGCTCGCCCATATACGCCTGAACGCTCACGACGAGCTTGCCCTTCAGGGATTGAATCAAAGGATCGACGGTCATAAGGCTGCAACCTTTCTCAGAACAGCCTCCCGAGGCGTGTTGTCTCGGGAGGCTCCTACAGCAGATACGTTTACTTCAACGAGGCAAGAAGATGCTCAGCGGCACCGATGAGCGGAGCATCGCCCTCCAGAGAACCGATGAGGATCGGCGTGTCCTGAAGCGGATCGAGCGCCTGGCTGGCATAGCCCTCGTGCACCGAATCCTTCCACGTCTGCGAACGCCAATCGGGACCTTGGTGAATCACGCCGCCCGAAAGCACGATGACCTCAGGGTCCAGGATGTTAGCGAGCGAGCCCAAGCTGGCACCCAACGCAAAGCCGGCATCATGGATGACCTCGGTCGCCTTTGCGTCGCCTGCACGGCACAGGTCGTTCACATCGCGACCGACCGAAGGACGGCTGGGGTCGACACGGCCAAAGCGCTCATCGTACATACGACCAATGGAAGTGCCCGAAGCAACCGACTCCAGATGGCCGGAACGCCCGCAGGCGCAGGGAATGCCGGCGGCAGCCGAGCACTCGATGTGGCCCATATGGCCAGCAGCACCATGGAAGCCCTGCATCACGCGGCCGTTCTCGACATATGCGCCGCCGATGCCCGTACCGATGCCAAGACACAAGACGGAGAACTTGCCCTTGCCGACGCCCCAGTGGGCCTCGCCCAGAGCATGAGCTTGCACGTCGCCTACAACGGCAACGGGAAGACCGAGATCCTCGCGCAGACGCGGCCCCAACTGAACGCCGGACCAGCCGGGCATGATCTCATTGGCATACGCGATGGCGCCCGTCTTGGGATCGACGACGCCGGCGGCACCGATACCGACGCCAAGGACCTCGACATCGGGATTCGCCTCGAGAGCAGCCTTGATGGACGCCTCGATACGCTGGAAGACGGCCTCACCGCCCTCTTGGGCCTCGGTGGGAACCTCAGCTTCAAAGACCGGATGGGGCACGCTGCCATCAGCCGGATACTCCATAATGGCAGTCGCAATCTTAGTTCCGCCGATATCGACAGAGCAGACGTACTTGTTCTCCATGTCGCTCTCCTTCGGAGATAAAAAACAACTATAGGAAATGCGCCGTCAGGCTAGCCGTCACAGCGCAGTAAAGGTTTTCCTGGTGCCCAAGATCGCCGAGAAACCGTGTGGCCATTGACCTAATAGTCATGGCCACACGGTTGAACGGCGAGGTCGGGTGCCTGGGAAAGCTTTACAGGAGGCCGTTGTCCTGGAGGACCTTCCTAATAGCCTCGACGTTCTCGCCGGTCATGGCCTTCACCGGGCGCGGCATGGTCGGGCTGTCGAAGATACCCATGAGGTTCATAGCGGTCTTGAAGGCGCCGACGCCACCGGCATAGCCCTGGACGCCCGAGGTGACATCCCAGATGTGCGAAATCTCATTGAGGCGATCCTGCTCGGCCTTGACGGTAGCCCAGTCACCAGCCTGAGCGGCCTTCCACTGACGAACGTAGCCCTCGGGCTCAACGTTGGCGAGACCCGGGACAGAGCCGTCGGCGCCACCGAGGTAAGCGCCGTCGACAACAACCTCGTGGCCGGTGAGGATGCTCATCGGATGGCCGTTCTTCTCGTTCTCCTGAACGAGGTAGCGGAACGAGATGTCATCACCCGAGGAATCCTTGACGCCAGCAAGGACGCCCTCGGCGCCGAGCTTGGCAAGGAGCTTCCAGGGGAGCTTGGTGTGAACGCAGACGGGGATGTCATAGGCAAAGATGGGCAGGTCAAGCTCCTCGTGCAGGATGCGGAAGTGCTCCTCGACCTCGGTCATGCCCTGCAGGGCATAGAACGGGCAGGTGGCGACGAGGGCATCGGCGCCCAGCTCCTGAGCGACCTTGCCGTGCTCAATCATGCGCTCGGTCTCGGTATCGATGATGCCGACCAGAACAGGCACGCGGTGGTCGACGATGCGGACGGCCTCGGCGATGATCTGGCGACGACGCTCGTCGGTGGAGAAAACGACCTCACCCGAAGAGCCCAAGAAGAACAGGCCATCGACGCCGGCATCGATCATGCGGTTGATGCTGCGCTCAAAGGAGGCAACATCGAGCTGGTGATCTTCGGTATCGGGAACAACGACGGGAGGGATAACGCCGGTGAATTTCTGAGTTGCCACAAGAATCTCCTTAGTTGTCTGGCGGGCGGCCCTATGCCACCCACTCTTGTTGGCAGTGTCCAGGCCGTCTAGGCCAAAGAACACGAGTGGAACGTTTGGTTAAAAAAGTCTACGACTTCGTTTTCGAACGCATTGATGCGCTCGTGAGCGTATTTTGCATAGATGATATGCCTCCGGTCACACTCAAGACCGTTGAATACGGCAAACTGATCCTTGGGATCGCTCACGGTATCCATAAGCGATGTGTCCATGAGCACCGATCCGCGCACCCGAGACGACAGCACCTCGAGGCCGCCAGGAAGCGGATTGGCAACCGCCGTGCGGGCGAGGCCCCGCTCGTCCAGAGCAGAAACCGCCAGCGCGACTCCGCCGCCAAGACCCTCGCCCCATGCAAAGATGCGGTCGGGGTCCATGCCATCAAGATTGCGCGCGACCTCCGCCAACGCGCAGCCCCAACGGACGCGCCTGACAAAAGCAGGCGAGGTAATCCCCTGCCGCAGATCGCTGGGTCCAATCGCCTCATCGTCCAGCGCAAGCACGGCATATCCCATGGCCGCAAACCTCGTCATGTGATGCCATCCCCGCACGGGTCGGTCGATGTCGTGAAACATCAGACATAGCGGCACAAGCTCGGATGCTCGGGCGCGACCGGCAGGCTCGATCAAACGTGCGTGGACCACATCGCCACCAAGCTCAAAGGAAACCTCAGAGTAGCGGGCATACGGATTGGCGAAATCGATCGCCGTAATGGTCAGGCTTTGAATCTCAAGATCCATAGCACATGTCTCCAAATCAGAAACATCTGCCTGAACATCACCGTGCCAGTCCCGATATTCAGCGAGCCTTGACGAAACCGTCCCGGGAATCCCCACAAGGTCGGGGACAATCAGCTCGCCGACATTGCTCTCGCACTTAGACATGAGCCTCCCCTCCCTTGCAGAAAAACGGAATGATCAGATCGTCAAAATCCTGAATCTCCTCGTGGCCAAAGCCTTCAAAGAACTCATGACGCTTTTCACAGGTCAGGTTGTTATAGACCGCAAACTGCGTCGCTGGCGGACAGACGGTATCGGCTGTGCCGGTGCCAAACAGCACGGGGCATTTGACCATAGGGGCAAAGTTCTTGGAATCGAAGTACGCCAGCTTGGCATAGGCTTCGTCGATACGAGTCGAGTCCTCGTCAAACCAGCGAGACCAATAGCGCAGGCCCTCGTAGGCAATGTCGTCGGCATCCAAATCCCAGACCAGGCGGAAATCCGACAGGAAGGGATAGAGGATGGCGGCGCGATTGATAAGCTCGCTGTTAAGTGCACAGGTCGCAATGCCCAAACCGCCGCCCTGCGACGCGCCGTTCACAAACACACGGGCAAGATTGATGCCCTCGAGCTCGCGAACGATGCGACACAGGATGCGAATATCTTGGTGCAAGCGGACATAGTAGAGGTTGGCCGGGTCGCCGTCGATACCGGCGACGATATGGCCCGCGACCGTTGTGCCCTCAAATCCACCAATGTCCTCGGAGGGACCTCCTTGACCGGGGCAGTCGAGGGCGATGAGTGCCATGCCCATGCCCGCAAACGACGCCTGCTCAAACCAGCTGCGGCTTGCACCCGGATATCCATGGAACTGAAGTACCAATGGCACGGGCTCGTCCGAGACGGGTTTAAGGTACTTGGCATGCAGGCGAGCGCCACACATGCCGGTATACCAGAGGTCGAAAAGCTGGCAGGTCACGGCATCTGTGACCGATGCCGTCTCGATCGCATAGTCAAGCCCGACCGCGTCGGCCTCGGCCATGCGATCCTTCCAAAAGAGATCGAAATCTGATGGACGGGGCATGGCGCCTCGATATTCACCAAATTGATGTTGTAGCTCCTGAGCACTTGGCATGGCTCGTGAACCCAACCTTTCGAAATCGCAACGGAGGTGCGCCCGGCAAGGGAACCGGGCGCACGGGAGGGAAAGCGAGGCTACTCGCCGAGCTTGGGATGCAGCAGCGACGGCGCAGCGCCGAGCAGCATCTTGGTGTAGGGGTCCTGGGGGTGCTGGAAGACCTGCTTGGCCTCGCCCTGCTCGACGATCTTGCCGCCATTCATAACGATGATGTCGTCAGAGATATAGCGGACCGTTTGGATGTCATGGCTGATGAACACCATGGCCAGGCCGAGCTCCTTCTTAAGGTCGGTCAGCAGGTTCAGAATCTGCGCGCGGACCGAAACGTCCAGAGCCGAGGTGGGCTCGTCGGCGATGATGGCATCGGGGTTCAGCGACAGGGCACGGGCAATTGCGACGCGCTGGCGCTGGCCGCCCGAAAGCTGGCCGGGAAGAACCTCGGCGGCGGAGCTGGGCAGACCGGTGAGCTCCAAGAGCTCCTTGACGCGCTTCTCCTGCTCGGCCTCGGTACCCAGGTTGTGGACGCGCATGGGGTCGAGCAGTTGCTCGCGAACGACCATGCGGGGGTTGAGTGCCGTGGCCGGGTTCTGGAACACGACCGAGATGACGCGACCCATGTGGCGACGGTCCTCGGCGGTACGCTTGGTAACGTCCTTGCCCTTAAAGTAGACCTTGCCGCTCGTGGGGGCCTGCAGGCCGCACATGACGTTGGCGGTGGTGGACTTACCGCAACCGGACTCGCCGACGATGCCGATCGTCTGACCGGGCATGAGCCTAATCGTTACACCCTGGACGGCGTGAACCAGGTTAGGGTGCAGAATCGAGCCGGTACGGGTCCTAAAGGTGACGTGGACGTCATCAAGGAAGATGATCGGCTCGACGCCGTTGACTGCGGTCTCGCTCATCTACATCACCTCCGCGTGAGGGGTCAAACCATTTGCCTTGAGCACCTCGTCGGGGAGCTCGGAATAGAAGTGCTCGGTGCCGGGCACGCGCTTGAAGACCGGACGGGTGTCCAGGCCAATACGCGGATGGCTCGAGCGGGGCGCGAAGCGATCGCCCTTGGGGAAATCGCGCGGGCTCGGAACGGCGCCGGGCACCTGGTGCAGGCGGCCCGAACCGCTCTCGATGGACAGGACGGAACCCAGAAGACCGCGGGTGTACTCGTGGATCGGGTTGGTGAGCAGCTCCTTGGTGGGCGCCTGCTCGATAACCTGACCGGCGTACATCACCGTGATGTTATGGGCGACCTCGGCGACCAGCGCCAGGTCATGCGAGACGAAGATCATGGCAAAGCCGAGCTTGGCCTGAAGATCGTTGAGCAGCTTGATGACCTGCTTCTGGACGGTAACGTCCAGGGCGGTCGTGGGCTCGTCGCAGATGACCAGCTTGGGGTCGCGGGTAAGGGCCATAGCAATCAGAACGCGCTGACGCTGACCACCGGAAAGCTCGTGCGGATAGCTCTCGAGCGTACGCTTGGGGTCGAGGCCCACGAGCTCCAGGAGCTCCTCGGCGCTACGGGTGCCGCCACGCTTGGTGAGCTGCTTCATCTGGGCAGAGATGAGCATGGAGGGATTGAGCGAGGACAGGGCGTCCTGATAGACCATAGCGATATCGGTACCGCGCAGGCCGAACCACTCCTTCTTACTCATCTTGAGCAGGTCGCGGCCCTCCCAGAGGACCTCGCCGGAAAGGTGCTCATCGTCGTCGGTCAGGCCCATGATGGCCAGCGTGGTGATGGACTTACCGCAACCGGACTCGCCCACCAGGCCCATGGTCTGACCAGGACGGACGTCAAAGTTGACATGGTCGACGACGTTGATATCACCGTGATGCTCAAACTGAATGCAGAAGTCACGGACCGAGAGAATCGGTTCGACAGACTCGTCGGGCACATGGCGATCGTCACGCTTGAGCTCGACATCGCGCAGGGCGCCAAGGCGAGCGGAGAGGGACTGGGCCTGCTCCTTGTAGGCGCGAACGGGGTCGGAGACCAGCAGGTCGGCCTCGCGGCGCTTGGAGGAATCGGTCGGATCCAGGGCGGCGGAGGGAGCAGCGGCCATGGCGTCGGTAATGCCCTCGGAGAGGATGTTGAGCGCCAGGCAGGTGATCATGATGGCCAGGCCCGGGAACAACGCCTGCCACCAACGGCCGGCGAGCACGCCGCCGCGGGCGTCGGCGAGGATGTTGCCCCAGGTAGCGGTGGGCTCCTGGATACCAGCGCCGATGAAGGTCAGCGAAGCCTCGAAGATGATGGCGTCGGCGACTAGGGTAACGGTGAAGACCATGATCGGGGCGATGCAGTTACGCAGAACATGCTTGATTAAAATCCACGGAGCCTTGGCGCCGGAAACGATGACCGCGCGGACATAGTCCTCGCCGTACTCGGACACGATGTTGGCGCGCACGATACGGGCAATCTGCGGAGTGTACATAAAGCCGATGGCGAAGATGATCGACGGCACGGAGTTGCCCAGGATGGAGACGAAGACGGCCGCGAGGGCGATGCCCGGGATGGACATGATGATGTCCAAGATACGCATGATCGTCTCGGAGACGGCCTTGCGCGAAACCGCTGCAAGGGCGCCCACGACCGAGCCGCAGACCAGAGCCATGGCAGTGGCGCCAAAGCCGATAATCAGCGAGTAACGACCACCGTAGAGCATACGCGACAGAATATCGCGACCCTTATCGTCGGTACCGAAGATAAATCCGTTGCCGGGAGCCTGGCGAGCCGTAAAGATCTCGACCGGGCTATAGGGGGCAAGAAGGGGCGCCAGAATCGCAGTCAGGGCGACCAGCACCAGCACGACGGCGGCAATCTTAGAAGACAGCGTCATCTTCTTCCAGCCACCGAGCTTGAGCCCCTTGGAGGCAGCCTTCTCGAGCTGCTCGGTTTGCTTCTCTCGAATCTTTACCATAATCTACACCGTCCTGATGCGCGGGTTGATGAGCAGGTAGAGCATGTCAACCACGATGTTGATGATGATGAAGGCAAGAGCAACGACGATAACGACGCCCTGAACCAGGTTCGCCTCGTTGCCCTGAACGCCCTGCAGAATCGCGGTGCCCATGCCGGGGAGGTTGAAGATAACCTCGATGACGACGGCGCCGCCCATGAGGTAACCGATCTTAAGACCGAGGGTGGTGACCGGGGTGATCAGCGCATTGCGAAGAACGTTGATACCGACGACGACCTTCTCGGGAACGCCGGCACCGCGAGCCATACGGACATAGTCCTTGTCGAGCTCCTCGACCATGGCGGTACGCACGATACGAGTCATCTGGCCCGTCAGCGGAAATGCCAAGGCGATGGCGGGCATAATCATGCGGCCCAGATAACCAGCCGGATTCGTGGTGAAGTGAGGCAGAGCACCCGATGCCGGGAGCACCTTAAGGTAGGAAGAGAACAGCAGGATCAACAGAACGGCAAGCCAGAACGACGGGGTTGCCAAGCCGGCGATGGAAAAGACGCGGATCACTTGGTCCGGCCATTTGTCGCGATACAGTGCCGCGATGACGCCGAGCAAAAACGAAACGACCGCACCGATGGCAAGGCCGATGAAGGTCAGCTGCATCGTGACGGGCAGGGCCGTGGAGATGCGCTTGGCAACGGAGTTGCGAGCAGCACCATAGGTGCCCATGTCGCCATGGATCAAATCGCCCATATAGCGCACGTAGCGCACGGGCCAGGGGTCGTCCAGACCATACTTCTCATGGTACTCGGCAACCGCCTCGGGCGAGGCACCGTCACCCAACGCCGTGTAGGCGGGGTCGGTCTTGGAGAACGACATAAGGAAGAACACCAGGACGGTGACGCCCAATGCCATGATCGGCAGCGCCACAAGACGCCTTCCAATCAAACGTAGCAAGTTGTTCACGTTCTCTCCCCTTTCTTTTGTCGGTAGGACCAACTGGTATATGAGTACGGATACTCATTACAAGACCCGAGCGACATCGAGGTCGCCCGGGTCTTTGTTTCAACTATGAGGATACGGTCCCAACGACCGACATCCTGCATACAGACTCAAGCGAGTCTTACGCCTTGACGGTCGCAACGCCCCTGAAGGACATGCTCGTCGTGCCGATGCCCTTGAAGCCATCGAGGGCCTCGCCGTTGGGCGCAGTGGACGGATCGTCCCAGGAAGCGGAGACGGTCTTGACGTGGACAACGGGGTACAGAACGGCGTTGTCGGCAATGATGTCGAAGCACTCGTTCCACTTCTTCTGCTGCTCGTCGCCCTCGGCGGCAAGAGCCTCGTCCATGAGACTGTGGAGCTTCTGCCACTCAGCGGACTCCTTCCACGGGCAACGGGTCTGCATCCAGACGTTGTCGCCGTACCACCAGTTGAGCAGCAGGTCGGGGTCGGCGCCGAAGCAGGAAGGATCGCCAGGGGCAAGGAGGATATCGTAGGCCTCGCCGCCGTCGATGGCAGCGTAGGTGGCCGGCGAGGTATCGGTCTGGATGGTCACATCGAAGCCGAGAGCGTCGAGGTCGTTCTTGACCTGGGCGGCCATGCCCTTAATCTGCTCGTTGTCGGTGGTGCGCAGGGTGATGGCACCCGGGGTGATGCCAGACTCCTCGATGAGCTTCTTAGCCTTCTTGGCGTCGGTCTTGTACACCGTGGAAGCCTCATGATAGTTGGTGA
Organism: Collinsella sp. TF12-2AT; assembly: GCF_003436735.1. Classification (NCBI taxonomy): domain Bacteria; kingdom Bacillati; phylum Actinomycetota; class Coriobacteriia; order Coriobacteriales; family Coriobacteriaceae; genus Collinsella; species Collinsella sp. TF12-2AT. Next base: position 22,964 of record NZ_QSQK01000001.1, read on the forward strand.
AGCTCTTGGGCAGGTAGCAGCTGGCAGCGGTGGCAAGGCCGGCGAAGGTGTTGCTGACCATCTTCTCGGTGTCGAGCGCATACATGACAGCCTGACGGACCTTGACGTTGTTCCAAGGCTCCTTGGCGACGTTGAACATGATGAAGCGGGTGCCGAAACCCTGAACGTTATCGATCTTGCAGCCGGCGCTCTCGAGCTGGTCGACGGCGTCAGCGGTAACGAGCTCCATAACGAGCGTGGAGCCCTCCTGCTGAGCGGTAACGCGAGCGGTGGGGTCGGTCAGGATGCTGTACTGGATCTTCTTATCCTCAGCAGCATACTCACCGTTGTACTCGGGGTTGGGAACCAGGGTGATCTCGGTATCGGAGATAGAGTCGTACATCCAGGGGCCGGAGCCGATCGGCTGCTTGGCGCGATCCTCCTCGGTCTGGGTGGCCGGGGTAACGCGGACGATGGCCAGACGATCCTTGAGCAGGGAGAAGTTGGGGACCTTGGTCTTGACCGTCACGGTGCTGGCGTCCTTGGCCTCGATGGACTCGAAGGGCTGGAAGAACGGAGCATAGGTAGCGGAAGCGGCGCAAGCGGTGTAGGAGGCAACGACATCGTCAGCGGTGACCTCGGTGCCATCGGAAAACTTGGCGCCCTTGCGGATGGTGACCTCGAAAGTGGTGTCGTCCACAGACTTGGGATCGTCGGTGGCGAGCTCGTTGAAGGTGCTGTAGTCGTGGTAATCGATGCCGTAGAGGCCCTCGACGACGTGCCAGTTAGCACCCAGGCCCACAGCGGAGCCGGTGCTGGCGGGATCGAAGCTGGACGGAGCGTAAGCGGAACCAGCGGTGATCACGCCGCCGCCACGGTTGGCGGAATCGGTGGAACCGGAAGCGGAACCCTCGTCGTTGGAGCTGCCACCGCAGCCGGTGAGACCAAGCCCTGCGACAGCAGCGACGCTGCCGGTGAGGCCGAGGAACGAACGCCTGGACATACCCTTGTTGATGATGGCCATGTCTTCTCCTATCAATAGAGAATCTTACCCGGGAGCACCTAGACGTGCCCCCGCGCAACTTGCGGACGATATATACCTTACCTACCGACGAACCCAACTGAGGTGCCGCGCTCGGCGACCGATACATACATACGCTTGAACGGTATTTACTACCGTTCACCGAATTCATTGACAAACGATTCGCCAGACAGTATGTATCGACGAGGTGAGATATCAGTCTTCGTCAACCCGCAGGATAGCAGGGTTGTTCACCATGGCTAGTCAAACGTTTTAGCGTTAATTAAACCCGAAATCGGCTGGTAATCGCCGTGAAATAAATGATTGAAAATCACGCAATCATGTATATCAGTTGTTTAGAGGCGTGTTTAGTTTTCGGATTGCTTTGCCGCCGCCTCGGCGCGCTCGGCATTCCATGCAACGAGCGCCTCGTGAACCGCTTTGGCGACATCGGCAGGAATGCCTCGAACTTCCGCGATCTCTTGCTCGCTCGCCGCGCGCAAACGCTTCATCGAGCCAAAATGGCGCATAAGGGCACGTTTTCTGGTGGGTCCCACGCCTGGAACGTCATCGAGTACCGAAACCGTCATGGCTTTATCGCGCAATTCGCGATGGAACGTGATGGCAAAACGGTGCGATTCATCGCGCACCTGTTTAATTAGATAGAGCGACGCGGACCCGGTCGGCAGCACGACTGGAGTCTCGTCCCAAGGCACGAAAACCTCCTCATCGGCCTTTGCCAAGCCACAAACTGGTATATCGAGCCCAAGAGCCTCAAGTTGCTTGATCGCAGCGGTCAATTGCGGCTTACCGCCATCGACAACGAGCAAATCGGGGCGCGAGCCAAAGCGCTCGTCGGTCATACGCTCGGGAGCATAACGTCGTCCCAAAACCTCGGACATCGACACGAAGTCGTTTGCCTCGTCCAATTCGGCCTGAATTTTAAAACGACGATACTGACTCTTGTCGGCGCGCCCGTTGGTAAACACCACCATCGAGGCGACCGTGAAGGTGCCATGCAGTGTAGAGATATCGAAGCACTCGATACGCAACGGCGGCGATGGCAGCGCCAACGCACTTTCGAGCTCCAGGAGCGCTTGATTGGTGCGGTCGTCAGCGTACCCCGTTCGCATCATGTAGCGCATGAGAGCATGGCGCGCATTTTTGGATGCCATATCGAGCAGACGGTGCTTTTCGCCACGCTGCGGCCTATGGAGATGGCAGGAACGCTCACGCTTGCCCGCAAGCCACTCCCCCAGCGCCTCCGCATCCTCAAGCTCGACGGAAAGGTTGACCTCAGCTGGAATATCAGCCGTCTCGTCGTAATAGCGCTTAAGAAAGCCCGACTGGAGCTCTTCCTCGTCAACATCAAGACCCTTGTCGAGAATGAACTCGCAGGTGCGAACTGTTCGGCCCTCGCGAACGACGAAGACGCAAGCGGCGGAGATGGTCTCCTCGCGATAGAAACCGATGACATCTATATCGACACTGGAGGGAAAAACGACTTGCTGACGATCGTCCAGACCCCTGATGACCTCCAAACGACGTTTGACGCGTGCCGCGCGCTCAAAGTCGAGCGCCTCAGCGGCATCCGTCATCTCGGAGGTCAGCTCATCGACGACATCCTTGCGATGGCCCGACAAAAAGCGCTCGACACGCTTGACGTTCTTGGCATAGTCTGCCGGGGAAATCACGCCGACACACGCACCCGGGCCGCGCCCGACATGGTAGTCAAAGCAGGGGCGCCCGTTTTGCGCGCAAATCATATTGACGATGTCTTCCTCGCCCTTGTGGGACTCGACGATACGGCGACAACGACGCCACTCCGCACAGGATGCGGAGCAGATGGGGATAACCTTGCGCAGCGTATCTATCGTCTCACGTGCCGCGCGGCTATCGGTATAAGGTCCAAAATAGCGCGTTCCCGGCTTATGACGCTCACGCGTGTATTTGATAGCGGGATACAGGTCGCCCTTTGTAATGGCGATAAAGGGGTAGCTCTTGTCATCCTTGAGGTCGACGTTAAAGTACGGATGGTACTGACCAATCAAATTGCGCTCGAGCACCAACGCCTCGTGCTCGGTCTCCACCACGATATAGTCAAAGCTCGCCACCAGCTGCATCATCAGCGGGATCTTCTGGCGCTCGTCCTGCAGCGTCACGTACTGACGCATACGGGCGCGCAGGTTTTTCGCCTTGCCCACGTAGATGACATCGCCCTTGGCGTCTTTCCAAAGGTAGCAGCCGGGCTGCGTGGGAACGCGCGAAACCTGCTCGGCAAGCGTTGGAATGTTGTCGTGACCGGCCACGCGCACCTACTTGCGACGAATCAGCGCCGAGACCTCGGGCATCTTAAGGACGACGGCAAGGCCAAAGGTAACAGCAAGCGAGACGACACCCGCAACGCAAACGTAGCCAAGAGTAATCAGAATCGAGCCGCCAAGTGCCCCGACAAAGTGCTCAAGCGCCCACATGACGCCGGCGCCTGCGGCAGCACCCAGGCCACCGAGCAAAAGGCCAAAGAAACCGCCATGCAGGATAGATTTAACCTGAAGACCACGCAGACGACGACGCAGCCACCACAGCGAGCAACCGACCAAGATCACGTAGTCGACGACATACGAAAGCGCGATTGCCGGCATACCGAAGCCCAGCACAACGCCAAACAGCAGAACCGAGCCGGCCTGGCCGATGGCGGAATACAGACAATAGCGGCTATAGGGCTTCATGTCGAGCAAGGCAGAGAAGCTCTTCTGCATCAGCACGACCACGCCGTAGAGCGGCAGGGAAAGTGCCAGGTAGATAAGGAACTCCGACACCAGCGCCACACCGGACTCATCGAACTTGCCAGCGCAGTAGATCATGTTGAGCGGACGCGCGAAGACAATCAGGTACAGCGCGAATGGAATCAGGAAGAACAGCATCTGGGCGACGCCACGCGAAATGCCCGTGCGGACGCTGTCGTAATCCTTCTCCTGTGCGTCGTGAGAGAGCTCGGTATAGAGCGCCGTCGAAAGCGAGGCGGCAATCAGCGCGTAGGGCAGCGTGTACCACAGGCGCGCATAGGCGATGACGGAAGGACCAGTCTCGGGCTGGACCACCAGCGCAGCAGCGTTGGTGATAGAAGTCGAGACAAACATGCACACCGTGGCGAGCAGCGTCGGGATACCGAGCGCAATCGTCTGGCGCAGTGCGGGGTCCTTAAAGTCGATATGGATATGGGGATGCACGCCGTGCTTGCCAAGCGCGGGGATCTGACATGCCATCTGAACAAAGACACCGAGGGTCGTACCGGCCGCAATCAAGATGATGCCGGCACGTTCGCCAAACTGTGCGGACACGGGCGCAAAGCCCATAAAGCTCGCAATGACGATCACATTGTTGAGGACCGGGGCAAACGTCGACCAGAAGTAGTCGCGGTGTGCGTTGAGGACGCCCGAAAACACCGAGCCCAAACCATAAAACAGAATCTGGATGGCAAAGAAACGGAACATGAACGCAGCGGTATCCATGCTGCCGCCGTCACCCGAAAGGAACGATTGCGTCCAGATAAAGCCCGGGGCGAACACGGTCCCCAGCAACGAAATGCCACCCAGCACCAATAGCAGAATACCGAGCAGGTTGCCCACGTACTCGTTAGAGGCCTCGCGACCCTGCTCACGCCTCACGCCCATGTACACGGGCAAAAACGCCGTCACGAGCATGCCGCCCATCACGAGTTCGTAGAGCATATTGGGCAGGTTGTTGGCGACCTGATAGGAAGACGAGAGCAGCGACATGCCGATAGCGGCCGCCATTGCCCACGTGCGGATAAAACCGGTGACGCGAGACACGATGGTCAGGATGGTCATAAGCCCGGCGGAACGACCAACCGTGGAGTAGTCCGACGAGCCCATGTCGTCAGTGTCGTCTCGCGACGAAGAAGCTTCGGATGAGGGTGTCTGAGGCGCAGATTCTTTTGCAAAATGAGCTCCGCACTTCAATTCTTCCTGCGGCATCGCTCAGTCCTCTCTCGTAATCGGGGCGACCGTCGCCCCGCAAAATGCAATTAAATCATCAGGTGCAAGCTCAAGCTGATAACCACGCTTGCCTCCCGAAATAAAAATGGTATCCCAAAGGACACATGTCTCATCAATGAGCGTCCGGTAGCGTTTTTTCATACCGACCGGACTGCAGCCGCCGCGAACGTAGCCAGTCGCCGCAAGCAAATCCTTCACATGCATCATGGCCAAGGACTTCTCCCCCGCGGCACGCGCGGCGGACTTTAGATCGAGCTCGTCGGCAACAGGGATGCAGCACACGACGTGGTCGTTGGACGGCGTCACGCAGACCAAGGTCTTAAATCCTTGTCCGGGCTCCTCGCCAAGCTGCTCCGAAATCGCGACCCCCAGGCCCGCCGACTCATCACCATCGTCTTCGTACGTATGTAGAACATAGGAAATGCCGGCGCTTTCCAGCTCGCGCATCGCATTGGTTTTTGGCGTCTTTACAGCCTTTGCCATGGCATATCCTTTCCCTCGCATTCGGACGCAAGGATTAAGTATATGTCCAATTCGGCTGCATACGTCACTTCGACACAGCAAGCGCCATCGAATCACAAGGAGTCGATGGCGCCCATAAACTGAATCGCCTATTTATTGAGCATCAAGTTGAGCCTGACGCTCCCGGTCACGCCTGAGCAACGGCGCCAAAAACTTGCCCGTATAACTCTGCGGACAGTCCGCAACCTGCTCCGGTGTGCCCGAAACCACGACGGTTCCGCCGCCGTTACCGCCCTCGGGGCCCATATCGATCAGGCGGTCGGCAACCTTGATGACATCAAGGTTGTGTTCAATCACCAGCACCGTGTTGCCCGCATCGACCAAGCGCTGCAGCACATCGAGCAGCTGGCGGACGTCCTCAAAATGAAGGCCGGTCGTCGGCTCATCCAAAATATAGAACGTCTTGCCCGTCTGGCGTCGATGAAGCTCCTTGGCGAGCTTCACACGCTGCGCCTCGCCGCCCGAGAGCGTCGTAGCGGGCTGGCCCAGGCTCACGTAGCCCAAGCCTACATCGTACAGCGTCTGGAGCTTGCGCTTAATCTGCGGGATATTCCCAAAGAAGGCCAGTGCCTCGGTGACGCTCATGTCGAGCACGTCCGAGATGGTCTTACCACGGTAGGTGACCTCAAGCGTCTCGCGGTTATAGCGTTTGCCGCCGCAGACCTCACAGGGGACATAGATATCGGGAAGGAAGTGCATCTCGATCTTAATTTGTCCGTCGCCCTTGCATGCTTCGCAGCGACCGCCGCTCACGTTAAAGGAGAAACGTCCCGGCGAGTAGCCGCGCGCCTTCGACTCCGGCGTACTCGCAAACAGCGCGCGAAGATCATCCCACAGGCCAATGTACGTAGCAGGGTTGGAACGCGGCGTGCGGCCAATCGGCGACTGGTCGATATCGATAACCTTATCGATACACTCGATGCCCTCGATTTTCTTATACGGACCCACAGGGCGCGTCGAACGGTGAATGGCATTCGTAAGGGCAGGTGCGATAGTGTCGGTAACCAGGGAGCTCTTACCCGATCCCGACACGCCGGTAACGACCGTAAGCGTACCAAACTCGATCTTGGCGGTAACGTTTTTGAGGTTGTTGGCGCGGGCGCCCGTGATCTTAAGGCAGCCGCGACCGGGCTTGCGGCGCTCATCGGGAACCCGGATCATTCGTTTGCCGGTCAGATAAGCGCCCGTCATCGACTCGGGACACGCCATGATATCGGCAGGCGTTCCCGCCGCGACTACGTGTCCGCCGTTCACGCCCGCGCCGGGGCCCATGTCGATCACATAGTCGGCAGCACGAATCGTATCCTCATCATGCTCGACGACGATGACGGTATTGCCGATATCGCGTAGGCGCTCAAGCGTCTTGATCAGGCGCTCGTTATCGCGCTGATGGAGGCCAATCGATGGCTCGTCCAAAATGTACAGGACACCCATGAGGCCGGCGCCGATCTGCGTTGCCAGGCGAATGCGCTGGGCCTCGCCTCCGGAAAGCGTCGCCGAGGCACGATCGAGGGTCAGATAGTCGAGTCCGACATCGACCAGAAAACGCAGGCGCTCCAGGATTTCCTTGACGATGCGTCCGCCGATAAACTGTTGGCGCTCGGTGAGTTCCAGGCCCTCAAAAAACTCGAGCGACTCACGGCACGACAGACAACAAACCTCGTAAATGGACTTGCCGCCCACGGTGACGGCGAGCATCTCGGGGCGCAAACGAGCGCCGTGGCAGCTCGAGCACGGCTCCTCGCGGATGTACTTCTCCAAGCGCGCCTTGGTGTTCTCATTCGTCGTCTCGGTATAGCGCTCGTACAGGATATTGCGCACACCCGAGAACTTGGTGTCCCACTGGCTGCGGCGCCCATCGAGCTTTTGATAGTCGACCGAAATCTTCTGGTCGCCCATGCCGTCTAAAAACGCACGACACACCCGCGGAGGCAGATCCTCCCACGGCGTATCGACGCTCACCTTAAAGTGTTTGCAGACCGCAGCGAAAATCTGCGGATAGTAGTTAGAGTTGCCAAACAGGCTGCCAAAGACCCCGTCGGCGATCGACTTCGAGGGGTCTTCGATTAGGGCCTCGGCATCGACCGTCTTCTTAAAGCCCAGGCCATCGCACTCGGGGCACGCGCCATAGGGCGCGTTGAACGAGAAATCACGCGGCTGCAGGTCATCGATGGAGTGTCCATGCTCCGGGCACGCTAACGCCAGCGAATACTCCAGCAACTCGCCTTCGGTCCCCTCGGGAGCGTCGCGGTCGGGCAGCAAGTATACGTTCACATTGCCGTGCGCCAGCGCAGTCGCCTGTTCAACGGACTCGGCAATACGGCCCAGCGAGTTCTCGCGAATCACGATGCGGTCGACCACGACCTCGATATCGTGCTTGAATTTCTTATCCAAATCGATAGGGGCATCAAGCGAGCGAACCTCGCCGTCGACACGCACGCGGCTAAAGCCCTCGGCGCGAAGGTCCTCAAACAGCTTGGTGTACTCGCCTTTTCGCCCGCGCACCACCGGTGCCAGCACAAACGCGCGGCGGCCCTCCCCCGCCGCCAGGACCTTATCGGCGACCTGGTCGGTCGTCTGGCGCTCAATGACGCGGCCGCATTCGGGACAGTGCGGGGTGCCCACACGGGCGAACAGCAGACGCAGATAGTCATAAATCTCGGTTACGGTGCCAACCGTCGAGCGAGGGTTTTTAGATGTCGTCTTTTGGTCGATCGACACCGCCGGCGAAAGGCCGTCGATTGAATCCAAGTCGGGTTTGTCCATCTGGCCCAAGAACTGGCGCGCATAACTCGAAAGGCTCTCGACGTATCGACGCTGGCCCTCGGCATAGATAGTGTCGAATGCCAGCGAACTCTTGCCCGAGCCAGAAAGACCGGTAATGACCACGAGTTGGTCACGCGGAATGGAAACATCGATATCACGGAGGTTGTGCTCACGAGCGCCGCGAATAACGATAGAGGAATCAGACATGGAAGCTCCTTGCCTCCTATTGCATCGAATCATACTGCCGATGAGTTTAGCGCACTCGACGCGCACAGATGTTCGTAATACAAGATTCGCAGACCTTTAGCTTTGCGTATCGGGCGCTTTGTTTCTCGAAATGCCGTGGAAAGGTTACAGTAATCTAATACTGAACTTAATTTGCTGTACCAGAGGAACGTCCATGACCGAAGATATCCCCCTTGAAATCACTTCGAGCGACATGGCCAATCTGCCCATATTCATCGCCGTCCTTATCGTGGCCGCCGTCGTCGTGCGCGTGTATTTTTCAATCAAACGCAACGAAAAGCCACCCATTGCCCGCGTCTTTTGGTGCGCGACGCTCCTCATCCCGCTCGGCGTGGTAGCTGCATGGATTACGAATCAATCGCTCGTAAATGAGGGCAGCTCCCTATGGGTCCTTTCTTATTCGGCGCTCGGTGCTGCCGCCGTCATGCTTCTTGTCGAGCCCTTGGTTTCGGGACTTATCGACCAAACCGACCTTGCGACGGGAACGGTTGCCTGTATTTGCCGCGACATCCTTGTCATCGCCGCTGTTTCAGCGCTCTCGTTCGTTTCAATCGAAATTGCCTGCAACGAAACGTTCTATCGCATTCCCGCCAACTCATTCGGGTTTTCCGTCGGGTTGCTCGCGACGGTTCTGCTCTCCCTTTATTTGCTGGGACAGCGTCATGGAGGCGTCATGGTCCTCGTGCCCGTCGTCTGTTGCGTCCTTGGCATTGCCGAGCACTTCGTCATAACGTTTAAAGGCGAAGCCATCCTGCCAAGCGATATCTTGGCCCTTGGCACCGCAATGGAAGTGAGCGAGGGATACGAGTTTACCTTTACCGCCGGAATCGTAACCTCTCTCGCCCTGCTGGAGATTTCCCTGGGGCTTCTTTCGCTCATCCGACCGCGAAAGCTCCGTACGCCCACCCATGTCTTCCCCGCTATCGCCGCTAACCTCTGTGCTTTTCTGCTAGTGACCGTTGTGGGGCTCTCAGGCTTTTCCAACATCGACTTGGAGCAGGCGCTGGATTTTGGATTTGACCGTTGGCAGCCCATCACCACGTATGCGTCTCAGGGTTTTATCACTTCGTTCACCGAAATGGTCAACGAGTTGCCCATTGAGAAGCCCGAAGACTATACGCCCGATGAGGCGCAGAGCATCGAGCAGGAGCTCGCCGCCGTCTACGACAGCACATATGGCTCGAGCGAACAGCGCGCGGCGGCCGTTGCCCAGTTCAATGAAATCAAGCCGACGATTGTTGCCGTCATGAACGAGAGTTTTAGCGACCTTTCGTGCTTTGAGCAGCTCCAGGCGGCCGGGTACTTCGGCCCCGCATTCTACAACTCGCTTCCCGACACACTTGTTCGCGGCACCATGCTCGCTTCGGTCGCCGGTGGCGGAACGGCGAACTCCGAATTCGAATTTTTGACCGGAGCGACAACGGCCTTTGTCGGATTAGGCAAGATCCCCTATCAGCTGTATCAGATGAATGGCGTAAACAGCCTGGCAAAGGACCTTAAAGAGCTTGGGTATACCACTACCGCTATGCACCCGCAAAACCCCGTCAACTACCATCGAGATAAAATCTATCAGCAGCTGGGCTTTGGAGACTTTCTTTCAATCGGCGATTTCGAAGGTGCGCCCTATTACCATGCCGGCGTATGCGACTACGCCACCTACGACAAGATACTCGACCTGCTTAGAACCGACGAAGCGCCGCAGTTCATCTTTGACGTCACGATGCAAAATCACGGCGGCTACGACGATGGCACCGTTCCCGCCGAAGAGCTGACAAACTATTGGGTCGAGGGAGCCAGCGAAGGCGCCAACAGCGCGCTCAACACCTATCTCACCTGCATCAACGCATCCGACCGGGACCTCGAGTACTTTATCAACGAGCTCCGCAACATCGGCAGACCGGTTGTTCTTGTCTTTTTTGGCGACCATCAGCCGAGCGCCGCAACGACTCTCAACGACGGGCTGTACCCTCAGGAAGATACGGCAAGCCACGCTTTCCGTATCTATCAGTCGACATATCTCGTCTGGGCTAACTATGAGATCGCCGGCAATACCGAGCTCAACGTCTACGACACCGTCGGGGCAAACGAGATTGCAGCCATTACCCTTAATAAGATCGGCGCCCCGCTCACCAATTACCAAAAGGCCCTGCTTGCGACAAGGTCAGATGTGCCCACCATCAATGTCGCCGGCTATCTCGGTGCCGACGGGCTGCGCTACGACTTGGAATCGGAAGACAGCCCCTACGCCTCGACGATCGACAAGCTGCAGCGCATGCAATACCTCGAGTTCGCCAGCAAAGTTCAGTAAGCCCGCCCATTCGCTTGGGCCCATCGTATTGCAAGCACGCTCGGCCCAAACGCATCGCAAATGACTCCCGCTCGCAAACGAGGGTACAATGACGCTCGTGTCACATCGCGGGGCCCCGGCCCCAGCATATACAAAGGAGTCATACATGGGTTGCGAACACGCACAGGCCGCCGGCGGACAAACGTCGCCGTCGCAATTTGAGGAGAACACGCTGTCCGAGGTCAAGCGCGTCATCGCCGTGCTTTCCGGCAAGGGCGGTGTCGGCAAGTCATTTGTCACCGGTGCCATCGCCACCGAGCTTGCCCGTCACGGCCACAAGGTCGGCGTCCTCGATGCCGACATCACCGGTCCCTCTATCCCCAAGATGTTCGGTATGAGTGGACGCCACGTCCATGCCCTTGGCAACCTTATGCTGCCCGAAATCTCCGAGCACGGCGTCAAGGTCATGAGCTCCAACCTGCTGCTCCAAAACGAGACCGACCCCGTCCTTTGGCGCGGTCCGGTCATCGCAGGCGCCATTAGGCAGTTCTGGAGCGAGACCTCGTGGGGCCCCATCGACTACCTGCTGGTCGACATGCCTCCGGGAACAGGCGACGTCGCGCTCACCGTCTTCCAGTCGCTGCCCGTCGACGGCATCGTCATCGTCACGAGCCCGCAGGATCTGGTCTCGATGATCGTCGCCAAGGCGGTCAACATGGCCGAGAAGATGAACGTCCCCATTCTGGGCATTGTCGAGAACATGAGCTATATTGAGTGCCCCGACTGCGGCAAGAAGATCGAGGTCTTTGGCAAGAGCAAGCTCCCCGAGGTCGCAGAGCGCTATAACCTCGACATCTTGGGGCAGCTTCCCATTAATCCGGCACTCGCCGAGGCCTGCGATAAGGGCGAGGTCGAGACCGCGCTGCCCGATGGCATGTTGCCCAAGGCAGTCTCTGCCGTCGAGGCTATTACCCCGCACGAGACCGACGAGGCCTAAGTGAACGCGAGCGCCTTCTATGACGTCCTGGTAATCGGCGGCGGGGCTTCAGGCCTCGCCGCCGCCATTACGGCCGCACGCGTTGGCAAAAGCGTCTGCATCGTTGAGCGCGATGTCGCCTGCGGCCTTAAGCTCCTTGCGACCGGTAACGGCCGCTGCAACCTCTCCAACGAATCGATCGATCCTCAGCGGTATAACCACCCAGCATTCGTCACATCCGTCATGGGCCCCCAGCCCGAACAAGAGCTTATGGGTTTCTTCTCCTCGCTGGGTATCATGACAACCTCCGAGGAAGGCCGGCTGTACCCGCGCTCCCTTCGCGCCGAATCGGTGCGCGACGCGCTTCTCAACGTTTGCGACCGCCTAGGTATCACCTTAATCTGCGGAGCCTACGTTGCCTCGGCGCACAAAGCTTCCGAAGGCTGGGCACTCCAAATAGACCGTCCAGCGCGGGCGCTCAAGGCAAAAAAGCACGACGACCGAAAATCGGAGCTCCGCTCGCTTCGGAAAGCGCTCGCTGATGTCCCTCGCAAGAACGTGGCCCTGCAGGCACATGCCGTAATTATCGCCACGGGCGGCAACCCCACCGGTATCGCCGATACGTTTCGCCTCCCCCTCACTTCGCTGCGCCCCATCCTCTGCCCCGTATCGGCAACGGTCTTTGGCGATCGGGCGGCGCTCAAGACGTTGGATGGCCTGCGCGTCCGCGCCCGCTTGACGCTCGCCCGCAATCATAATGAGCTCTGGCACGAAGACGGTGAAGTGCTGTTTCGAACCTTCGGTATCTCGGGCGTCGCTGTCTTCAACCTCTCTCGTCGTATCCAGCACGGCGATACGATCCTGCTCGACGTTTTCCCCGACCTCTCCAAAGACGAGTTGCTCGATACGCTCAACCGGCGCGTTGAGCTGCTCGGCGGCTTTTCGCCCCGCGATCCCCGTTGGCTCGACGGCATGCTCGCCCCGCAACTCTCCCGCGTCGTCTGCACAGCGTTCGAGCAGTGCCATCCAGGCTCCAACGATGTCATCCACCTGGTCTCGATCCTCAAGCACTTTAAGTTGCTCGTCAAGGGAACAGCCGAGGAGCGCTCAGCGCAGGTCACGCGTGGTGGCGTATCTGTCGAGAGCATCTCAACACCCAGCCTACGCGCGCGCAGCGTTGTCGACGCCCCGCTTTACGTCTGCGGTGAAGCGCTCGACATCGACGCCGATTGCGGAGGCTTTAACCTTGCGTGGGCCTGGATCTCGGGCATTCGCGCTGCAAGCAGCCTGTAGCCGCGCAGTCTATAATCAAAAACGCATTCGGGCCGTCTGGGATACCGGACGGCCTCTTTCTTGCCTCTAAGGAGACCTCGATGATCGAAATCACCCAAGTCAACGCGTCGCTCGATGAAGCCGACGATGAAAATGCCTGTCTCATTGTTGGCAAGCGAGTCGCCAAGCGCGTCCTACGTTGCAAGGACTCCGAGATCAAGTCCATCGAGCTCCACCGCAAGTCAATCGACGCTCGCAAAAAACGAGACGTCCATTTTATCCTGAGCTTTCGTGTTGAGCTGACTAGTCCCCACCTCGAGCGAGAAGCGGTCGACAGCGTTGCCGAGCGTGACCGCTCGCGCGTACGCGCGATAGAAGACGATGAGCCTTCATTCCCCTCCTCCGCCTCCGACGTACCTCAAGAACGCCCTGTCGTTGTCGGCGCCGGATGCGCCGGCCTTTTCGCTGCGCTTACGCTCGCCGAAGCAGGTCTTAAGCCCTTGCTCATCGAGCGCGGCGACCCGGCATTTCGCCGCTCGCAGGCGATCGACCTCTTTCTAAAGGAGCGCATCCTCGACCCCGAGAGCAATATCCAGTTTGGCCTGGGCGGCGCGGGGACCTTCTCGGACGGCAAGCTCAATACGGGAACCAAAAATCCCGCCCATCGCCTTATCCTCGAAACCTTCGTCGAGGCGGGTGCGCCCCGCGATATTCTGTGGGATGCCAAGCCGCACATTGGCTCCGACATCCTTCCCACGGTCGTCACCGCTATATCCCAGCGCATCGAGCAGCTCGGAGGTGTCGTCCGTTATCGAACGAAGCTCGTCGACATTCGCATCGACGCGTCTGGCGCCATCACCGGTATTGATGTCCAATCGTCCCAAGACACCGCTTGCGAGCCAATCGAGACAAAGCACCTCATCCTCGCCTGCGGGCATTCTGCTCGCGATATTTTTGAGCTCCTTAAGGACCACAACGTGGTCCTCGCACAAAAGACCTTTGCCATGGGCGTTCGCATCGAGCATCCGCAGCGCGACATCGACCGAGCCCAATTCGGAGCCTCGGCGGGACATCCTGCCCTCGGAGCAGCCCCCTACAAGCTCGTCGCCCATCTTCCCAACGGCCGCAGCGTGTTCTCGTTTTGCATGTGTCCCGGCGGGCAGGTTGTCGCCGCCTCTTCCGAGCAGGGCCACTTGTGCGTCAACGGCGCCAGTCTCAATGCCCGCGACGGACGCAACGCAAATGCCGCCCTGCTCGTTAACGTCACGCCTGAGGACCTTCCCAACGATGACCCACTCGCCGGCATCGAGCTCCAGCGCGCCTGCGAGGCGGCCGCCTACCGCCTGGGCGGTTCCAACTGGAACGCACCGGCACAGCTCGTCGGAGATTTCCTCGCAGGACGCGCCAGCAAGGCGCCCGGAAAGGTAAAGCCCACCTATCCGCTCGGTGTGACCTGGACGGCAATTGACGAAGCCCTGCCGCAGCATATCGTCGAGTCGCTCCGCCTGGGACTTCCCCTACTTGGAAAAAAGCTACGAGGCTACGACCGCTCCGATGCTGTCCTTACCGGCGTGGAGACTCGCTCGAGCTCACCGGTCACCGTCACCCGAGACCGAACATGCCATGCCGTGTCGACCCCGGGCCTCTACCCTTGCGGTGAGGGAGCTGGATATGCCGGCGGCATCATGAGCGCCGCCACCGACGGCATCCGTTGTGCCGAAGCCCTGATCGCAGACCTCTAACGCACGAATTCCAGCGCGCAAAAGACGCATGCCTCGAGCTCCGCAGGGAACTCGGGGCATGTTCGCTATTTCTTAAACCGTGCACCCTGGCGTTTTCTGCCCGATGCGAACGTGGAACCCTTGCGAGCCTGCGAACGTAAGCGCTCGATCGTCTCGTCCTCAGACGCACCCTCGAGCATCGCCCGAATCTGAACGACGGCATCGCGCAGGCGCGCCGCCTCCTCAAAGTCCATGGCGGCAGAAGCGTTACGCATATCCTCTTCCATGGTTTCGACGATCCGCACGAGCTCGTCATGCGGCAGTTCTTCCAACTGCTCCGCAAGTGTCTGCTCGGGCGCCACCGTTTCCGGCACGCCACCCTCGCCCGACTCATCGGGCGTATAGAATGCGCCATGGCCAAGAGAGTCGCCCTTCGAGCGTCCCTTGGAACCCACGGTTTTTTCGGCCTCGGCAATAAAACTTGAGATGTCGTTGATGGCCTTGCGCACCGTCTTGGGCACAATGCCATGCTCTTCGTTATATGCCATCTGAATCTCGCGACGGCGCTGCGTCTCCTCGATGGCCTCTTTCATCGAATCGGTCACAACGTCAGCATACATGATGACTTCGCCATCGGCGTTACGGGCCGCGCGGCCAATCGTCTGAATCAGCGAACGGCGGTTGCGCAAGAAGCCTTCCTTATCGGCATCGAGAATTGCCACCAGTGAGACCTCGGGAAGATCCAAGCCCTCGCGAAGCAGGTTGATGCCAACGAGAACATCGATCTTGCCCTCGCGCAGCGTTCGCAGGATCTCGACACGGTCCATTGTCGCCGTATCAGAATGCATGTAATTGACCTTAATGCCCGCATCAAGCAGATGGTCGGTCAGGTCCTCGGCCATGCGCTTGGTCAACGTGGTCACCAGCACGCGCTCCTTGCGGGCAACGCGCTCGCGAATCTCGTCCTCAAGATCGTCAATCTGACCGCGAACCGGACGCACATCGATCTTGGGATCGAGCAGGCCGGTCGGACGAATAATCTGCTCAACATCGTTCTGGCTCACCCGCAGCTCGTAGTCGCCCGGCGTGGCCGAAACGTAGATGAACTGGGGGATCCTTGCCTCAAACTCATCGAAACGAAGCGGGCGGTTATCGAGTGCCGAAGGAAGGCGAAAACCGTGTTCCACCAGCGTCACCTTACGCGAGCGGTCACCTTCGTGCATGCCGCGAATCTGCGGCACCGTCACATGGCTCTCATCGATGATGCAGAGCATGTCCTTAGGGAAGTAATCGATCAGGGTAAACGGCGGCTCGCCCGGTTTTCGACCGTCCAGATGACGCGAGTAGTTCTCGATACCGTTACAAAAACCCATGGTCTCGAGCATCTCGAGATCATAGTCGGTGCGCTGCTGCAGACGCTGTGCCTCGAGCAACTTGTCGGTCGCCTTGAGCTCGGCCACACGCTTCTCGCACTCTTCACTGATTGATTTCAGAGCCGCCTTGACCTTCGGCTTCTCGGTCACGTAGTGCGATGCCGGCCATACGGGGATGGCCTCGTACTCACGAAGCATCTCACCGGTAACCTCATCGATCTCGGCAATAAGCTCAACCTCGTCGCCAAAGAACTCAAACCGCAACGGATGCTCGGCATAAGGCGGATACACGTCGACAACATCGCCGCGCACGCGGAACGTGCCGCGCGCTAGGTCATAGTCATTGCGATCATATTGAATGTCGATAAGTGCATGGATAAAGTCATCGCGCTCGAGCGGCACCTTCTTGTCGACGTTTGGAGCCAGACCCGCATAGTCCTCAGGAGAGCCAATGCCATAGATACACGAGACCGATGCGACAACGATCACATCGCGTCGAGAGAGCAGTGACGCGGTCGCCTGATGGCGCAGCATCTCGACCTCTTCGTTAATCGAGGAGTCTTTCTCGATATATGTATCGCTTTGCGGCACATACGCCTCGGGCTGATAGTAGTCGTAGTACGAGACAAAGTAGACCACAGCGTTGTTGGGAAAGAACTCTTTGAGCTCGCTCGCAAGCTGAGCGGCGAGCGTTTTATTGGGAGCCATGACCAGCGTCGGCTTCCCCAGGGCCTCAATAGTCTTAGCCATCGTGAAGGTCTTGCCCGAACCAGTCACGCCCAGCAAAACCTGATAGCGATCTCCGTCCCTCACACCCTGCACAAGCGACTCAATGGCCTTAGGCTGAGAACCTGCAGGCTCATAGGGAGACACGACCTCAAACGGCACCTCAGAGCCCTCAACGCCAAAACGTTTGAGCTCTCCTCCAACACGCTCAACTTCAAATTCCGCCATGGATACTCCTAACTCATATATCTGCAGTATACGCAGGCGGCAGGCATAGTCCTATACGAACCGATCGGGATAGAGGGTCTTGTAGCGAACCCAGGCATTATTGACACGAATCAGATACGCCTGCGTCTCGGGAAAGGTGATTGCATTATGAAGCGACGTGCTCTGCTGCGCCCATCCGTCGACATTGCCCATGCCGGCGTTATAGGCGGCAATGGCGCTGTCAGTCGACCCGTTAAAATACGTTAGAAGATACGAAAGATACGCACAGCCAAACTCGATGTTCGTAGCGGGATCGTTAAGGTTGTCGGCGGAATACTCGCTACCATCGACAAGACCCTTGGCAATCATATCCTGGGCAGTCTCGGGCATCAGCTGCATCAATCCCCGAGCGCCTTGATTCGACTCAGCCTCGGGATCCCAATTCGATTCCGACTTTATGACAGCACACACCAGATATGGATCAAGATTGTGCGAAATGCTCGATTGCTTTACATACGCCTCGTAGTCAATTGGATACAAAGGCTTAAAGAAGGCGGCAGGAGCATACGAGTAGACGAGCGAAATAAAGCCGAAGACGAGCACAACGGCAAGTGGCGCAACGCGATACCACGTAAAGAAACGTGTCTTAGGCATCGGCCTCCTCCTTATCCGTTACATCCCCGAAGCCATGGCGCACAAGCCATGCGTCCAGTTGTTCAAAGAGCGAATTATCGCCTCCCGCATTATCGATTACCGTCGTAGCGAGATTGCAAAGCGAAGCCTCATCAGGTTGGCATGCAGAGCGAGCATCAAAATCAGAGGACTCCATACCACGATGAATGGCACGCTCGCGACGAACTGCCAAAGGAGCACTGATAACCAGAATTTCATCAGCCAGGCCAAAAGCATCCTCAAAACCAGTCGGGGCAGAAACCTCGACAACCGCAAAGGGATAACGGGGGGACGAAACCGTACAACAAACCGGATCGAGAATCCTAAGCGAAAGCTGTTCAATGAGAACGGGGTGCACAAGGCCATTGAGCCGTGCGACCGAATCAGGAGAAGCGAAAGCTCGAGAAGCGAGGATGCTGCGGCGAATGCCGCCCTCCTCATCCAAAATATCCCAGCCAAATTCTTCCGCGAGGGCATTGACGATATCGGAGCCTGGCACATACAGCGATTTGGCAAGCTCGTCCAGATCGATAAGCATGGCGCCATGAGATTCGAGATAGCGGCAGGCAGTCGACTTACCCGAAGCAATATTGCCCAAGACAAAAACGGTAAACATCAAGTCCTCCCTAACGCCAATGGGAGTTATTATCGCGCAAATACAAAAGAAGGACTCAAAATACAGCCAAACAGTAAGACAAGCTAAAAGAAGGCGAGTTCTTGTATTACAGCTCTTTATAAAACGCAAAAAAGGGGGAGGCCGCGAGGCCTCCCCCTTCTTCAAGTCATCCGACGGCTCGGTGCCGTCCACCGGTCAGCGGCGCCCTGGCCTCCCACGGGCTGGCCCCGCAGTACTCTCGGCGCGATGGGGCTTAGCTTCCGGGTTCGGAACGGGACCGGGCGTGCCCCCCATGCTCTGGCCGCTGACCGGTGGGCGGCGCCCACCGTTACGGTGTCCTGGGTCTCATCTACGTGCCCTGGGGGCCGCATGGCGCATAGGGGAGGTGACTCGGGGGCATCCTCGTGCCCGGACCGCGCGCATGAGCGCTGGGTCCCGCGGGCCGCGAGGTGCGGTTCCGGAAGAGCTCGGGCGATTAGTGCGGCTCGGCTGAGGCTGTCGCCAGCCTTGCACCTGCCGTCTATCGACCAGGTAGTCTACCTGGGCCCTTACCGGAAGGAGAACTAATCCCTGGAACGGCTTCCCGCTTAGATGCCTTCAGCGGTTATCCGCGCCGCACGCGGCTACCCGGCCGTGCCGTTGGTCGACAACCGGTTCACCGGAGGTGCGTCCACCCCGGTCCTCTCGTACTGGGGGCAGCCTCCATCGATTCTCCTGCGCCCACGGAGGATAGGGACCGAACTGTCTCACGACGTTCTGAACCCAGCTCGCGTACCGCTTTAAACGGCGAACAGCCGTACCCTTGGGACCTGCTCCAGCCCCAGGATGCGATGAGCCGACATCGAGGTGCCAAACCTTGCCGTCGATGTGGACTCTTGGGCAAGATCAGCCTGTTATCCCCGGAGTACCTTTTATCCGTTGAGCGACGGCCCACCCACTCGGGGCCGCCGGATCACTAGAGCCTGCTTTCGCACCTGCTCGGCTTGTGGGCCTCGCAGTCAAGCCCGCTTGTACTCTTGCATTCAAAAGGACGGTTGCCGACCGTCCCGAGCGGACCTTCGCGCGCCTCCGTTACCCTTTAGGAGGCGACCGCCCCAGTCAAACTGCCCGCCTGGCACGGTCCCCGAGCCGGTCGACGGCCTCGGGTTAGGACGCCGGTCGCGCGAGGGCAGTATTCCAAGGGCGGCTCCCCGGGGGCTGGCGCCTCCGGATCGATGCCTCCTGCCTATCCTCTACACGCGGGACCAGCGGCCAATGCCAAGCTGCAGTGAAGGTTCACGGGGTCTCTCCGTCCTTCCGCGGGTAAGTCGCATCTTCACGACCAGTGCAATTTCACCGGGTCCATGGTCGAGACAGCGCCCAAGTCGTTGCGCCTTTCGTGCAGGTCGGAACTTACCCGACAAGGAATTTCGCTACCTTAGGACCGTTATAGTTACGGCCGCCGTTTACCGGGGCTTGGCTTCGGGGCTTCGCCTTGCGGCTAACTCCTCCGCGTGACCTTCCGGCACCGGGCAGGCGTCAGACCCTATACGTCGCCTTGCGGCTTCTGCAGAGTCCTGTGTTTTTGGTAAACAGTCGCTTGGGCCTCTCCACTGCGGCCCGCCTCCGCTCCCGGAGCAAGTCCGTTCACGTACGCGCGGGCACCCCTTCTCCCGAAGTTACGGGGCCATTGTGCCGAGTTCCTTGACCATGGTTGACCCGATCGCCTCGGTATGTTCTACCCACCCACCTGTGTCGGTTTGCGGTACGGGCGCGCACGCGCCTGCCTAGGGGTTTTTCTAGGGACCTCGGGCTCACTCGCTTCGCTTGATCGCTTCGTCCGGAGCCTCGCCCTCGTGCGGACCGGATTTCCCTGGTCCGCGGGCCGCGCTCCATCACGGGGACGTCCAGAACCCCGCCGAGCCACCCCCATCCGTCGCCCCGTCGGTCGTAGCGCCGCGTGCGCGGTGCAGGAATGTCTGCCTGCTGCGCGTCGGCTACGCCTCCCGGCCTCGCCTTAGCCCCCGACTGACCCTGGGAGGATTAGCCTTGCCCAGGAAACCTCGGGTTCACGGCGGACGAGTTACTCTCTCGTCTCTCGCTACTCATGCCAGCATTCTCACTCCCATGCGCTCCACCGCCGGTCGCCCGGCGGCTTCCCCGCCCATGGGAAGCTCCCCTACCGATTCTAATGAATTAAAATCCCGCCGCTTCGGTGTCCAGCTTAGCCCCGTGTATTGTCGGCGCATGTCCACTCGACCAGTGAGCTGTTACGCACTCTTTGAATGGATGGCTGCTTCTAAGCCAACATCCTGGTTGTCTGGGCGGACGCACATCCTTTGCCACTCGGCTGGAACTTGGGGACCTTAGCGGGCGGTCCGGGCTGTTTCCCTCTCGAGCACACAGCTTAGCCCACATGCTCTGACTGCCGCGCTCTGGGCCGCCGGCATTCGGAGTTCGGTTGGATTCGGTAGGCGGCGAAGCCCCCTCGTCCATCCGGTGCTCTACCTCCGGCGGTGAACGCGCGACGCTAGCCCTAAAGCTATTTCGGGGAGAACGAGATATCTCCGGGTTTGATTGGCCTTTCACCCCTATCCGCAGGTCATCGCCGCCGTTTTCAACCGACGTGCGTTCGGCCCTCCACGGGGTCTTACCCCCGCTTCAGCCTGCCCACGGATAGCTCACCCGGCTTCGCGTCCGCGGCGCGGGACTCAAGTCGCCCTGTTAAGGCTCGCTTTCGCTCCGGCTCCCTTTCGGTTAACCTCGCCCCGCGCCAGCGACTCGCTGGCTCATTCTACAAAAGGCACGCCGTCACACCACAAGGGTGCTCCGACTGCTCGTGGGCGCACGGTTTCAGGTACTGTTTCACTCCCCTCCCGGGGTGCTTTTCACCTTTCCCTCACGGTACTGGTGCGCTATCGGTCACAGGGTAGTACTCAGGCTTGGATGGTGGTCCACCCAGGTTCGGACCGGGTTTCACGTGCCCGGCCCTACTCAGGGACCGCGTCGCGCCGTCCGGTCTGGGTTCGCGTACGGGGCTGTCACCCGCTGCGGCCGGCCCTCCCATGCCGTTCCGCTCCCCAGCCGGACCTGCGCCCGGGGGCGGCAGCCCCCGGATGCGCGGCCCTGCAACCCCGCCGGCGGAACCCCTGCCGGGTATGCCCGCTCGACGGTTTGGCCATCGGTCCCCTTTCGCTCGCCGCTACTCGGGGAGTCTCGAGATTGATTTCCTCTCCTCCGGGTACTTAGATGTTTCAGTTCCCCGGGTTGTCCTCCCCACCCCTATGTGTTCGGGGTCGGGATATCCACACTGCTGTGGATGGGTTCGCCCATTCGGAGACCCCCGGGTCGAAGGATGTGTGCTCCTCGCCGGGGATTATCGCAGCTTGCCGCGTCCTTCATCGGCTCCCTGTGCCAAGGCATCCGCCGTGCGCCCGTGGTATCTTGCGGGACCGCTCTCGGGCCCGCGGGATATCCACGTGTCGCTAAAATTAATTAATCGATATCATGAATAGCGCTCGTATGTCGCAATTCGGGTATCTCATACCGCGGCACAGTAGTTGACTGTGCTCGCGATCAGATGCTCCTCACTCATTTATAAGTGAATTCTTCTTGTTTGGATCGGATGAATGATTGCTATCATTCTTTCTTTAATCGCAGAAAAGAATCGAGTCTGGAAGATTCGGATCTTCCATCTCTCTCCTATCGCTATGCGGCTCTCAAGGTACGCGGGTGCGACCCCGGGGACCGGGTGCTGCGGGGACATATCCTGGCGGACATCTACCGGACGGGCTCCTGCCCTCTATTCGAGTTAAAGTTTGTCTCTCTAAGAATGTATCTCCCTAGAAAGGAGGTGATCCAGCCGCACCTTCCGGTACGGCTACCTTGTTACGACTTCACCCCCCTCACCCTCCACACCTTCGGCGCCTCCCCCCTCTCGGTTGGGCCGGCGACTTCGGGTGCAGACGACTCGGGTGGTGTGACGGGCGGTGTGTACAAGGCCCGGGAACGCATTCACCGCGGCATGCTGATCCGCGATTACTAGCAACTCCGACTTCATGGGGGCGGGTTGCAGCCCCCAATCCGAACTGGGGCCGGCTTTCCGGGATCCGCTCCCCCTCGCGGGGTGGCATCCCTCTGTACCGGCCATTGTAGCACGTGTGCAGCCCAGGGCATAAGGGGCATGATGACTTGACGTCGTCCCCGCCCTCCTCCGCCTTGACGGCGGCGGTCCCGCGTGGGTTCCCGGCATCACCCGATGGCAACACGCGGCGGGGGTTGCGCTCGTTGCGGGACTTAACCCAACATCTCACGACACGAGCTGACGACAGCCATGCACCACCTGTATGGGCTCCTCTCGGCCACGGGGTCTCCCCCGCTTCACCCATATGTCAAGCCCTGGTAAGGTTCTTCGCGTTGCTTCGAATTAAGCCACATGCTCCGCTGCTTGTGCGGGCCCCCGTCAATTCCTTTGAGTTTTAGCCTTGCGGCCGTACTCCCCAGGCGGGACGCTTAATGCGTTGGCTGCGGCACGGGGGGATCGTCCCCCCACACCCAGCGTCCATCGTTTACGGCTGGGACTACCAGGGTATCTAATCCTGTTCGCTCCCCCAGCTTTCGCGCCTCAGCGTCGGTCTCGGCCCAGAGGGCCGCCTTCGCCACCGGTGTTCCACCCGATATCTGCGCATTCCACCGCTACACCGGGTGTTCCACCCTCCCCTACCGGACCCAAGCCGCGGAGGTTCCGGGGGCTTCGGGGGGTTGAGCCCCCCGCTTCGACCCCCGGCCTGCCGGGCCGCCTACGCGCGCTTTACGCCCAATGAATCCGGATAACGCTCGCCCCCTACGTATTACCGCGGCTGCTGGCACGTAGTTAGCCGGGGCTTCTTCTGCAGGTACAGTCTTGACTCTTCCCTGCTGAAAGCGGTTTACGACCCGAAGGCCTCCGTCCCGCACGCGGCGTCGCTGCGTCAGGGTTCCCCCCATTGCGCAAGATTCCCCACTGCTGCCTCCCGTAGGAGTCTGGGCCGTGTCTCAGTCCCAATCTGGCCGGTCGGTCTCTCAACCCGGCTACCCGTTGTCGGCACGGTGGGCCGTCACCCCGCCGTCTACCTGATGGGCCGCGGAGCCATCCCCTCCCGTCGGGGCTTTAGCCGGGGTGCCATGCGGCACCCCGGGGTATCCGGTATTACCCGTCCTTTCGGGCGGCTATCCCGGGGGAGGGGGCAGGTTCTCCACGTGTTACTCAGCCGTTCGCCACTCGCTTCCCTCCGGAGAGGGGTGCCGTTCGACTTGCATGTGTTAGGCGCGCCGCCAGCGTTCATCCTGAGCCAGGATCGAACTCTCCGTCCAAAATGTATGGGCTTCGAGCCCGTCCGGTCCTCACAACTATTAGCTGATCGGTTCCGTTCGATTCATATGGTTTTAGTATAGGAAAAGGAATTTCTCGGGGCCGCCTCTCGGCGGCCTTGCGAAAAACAAATCCAAGTTAGACCATTTCAAATGGTTCGATGTCTGCCCGGATGCGACACTGAATGTGTCCATCCTCGCAGTATCCGGTTCTCAAGGTGCACGCCTGGCGGCTGATCCGGTCCGACCGGGCCGCGCGGCAAGGAGATATATTGCCAGACCGCGAAGCCCTGTGGGACGTCAATTCCACTCTTCACAAGTCCTACACAACATATTGCTTTCTATAGGTAATAGAAAGACTGGTGCGGATCTTCCGCACGTATCAGATGATGACCCTTTGGTTCAGGAATATATAGAGATCGGTCACCTATAAGTGTTTATCTACCCGCGCTTTTAGCAATGTAAACCGCGCTTCAGATAAAAAGAGGGAGCGCCGCGCACAACGCGACACTCCCCTAGCGATTCAAGAGAATCTATTAGGCCTCGAGAGCCTTCTTGGCGATGGTAGCCAGCTCGTTGAAGGACTCGATGTCCTCGTAAGCCATCTGAGCCAGGACCTTGCGGTCGAGCTCGATGCCGGCAACCTTCAGGCCGTGCATGAACTGAGAGTAAGAGATGTCGTTCAGACGAGCAGCAGCGTTGATACGAGTAATCCAGAGAGAACGGATCTCGCGCTTCTTGTTGCGGCGATCACGATACTGATACTGCAGGGAGTGCTGGACCTGCTCTTTAGCATGCTTGTAAGTACGCGAAGCGGCACCGTAGTAACCCTTCGCACGGTGCATAACGGTACGGCGCTTCTTCTTGGCGGCAACAGCGCGCTTAATACGTGCCATGTTCTATCAACTCCTAGACGGTAAAACGAAAAACGGGAACGCGAACTTAGGCGAGACGCGACTTGATGACCTTGCGGTCGGCAGCGGCGATCTCGGTCTCCTGACGGAAGCCACGCTTACGCTTGGTGGACTTCTTGCTCAGGATGTGGCTCTTGAAAGCCTTGGCGCGCATAAGCTTGCCGGTACCAGTCTTGCGGAAACGCTTCTTGGTGCCGCTGTGGGACTTCATCTTAGGCATGAAATACTCCTTAATCGGTTACAGAACACTAGTTACTTGGTATCGCTTGCCGCTTTATCCTCATCGAAGGCGCCCTTAATCGGGGCGAGCAGCATAAGCATGTTACGGCCTTCCATCTTAGGCTTGGACTCGACCGTAGCGTAAGGCTTGAGATCCTCGGCGAGACGCTCGAGAACGTTAAGACCCTGCTCCGGATGAGCCATCTCACGGCCGCGGAACATGATGGTGATCTTAACGCGTGCGCCCTTCTTGAGGAAACGCAGAACGTGGCCCTTCTTGGTCTCGTAATCGCCAACGTCGATCTTGGGTCGGAACTTCATTTCCTTGACCTCGACCTTGGACTGGTTCTTACGAGCGGCCTTGGCCTTCATGGCCTGCTGGTACTTGAACTTACCGTAGTCCATGACCTTGCAGACCGGCGGCTCCGCGTTGGGAGCGATCTCGACCAGGTCGAGACCCTGATCGTCAGCGACGCGCTGGGCATCGCGGATGGCGAACAGGCCGAGCTGTGAGCCATCGACGCCAATCAAACGGCACGAAGATGCAGTGATCTCGTCGTTGATGCGGGTGTCATCAGACTTAGCTATTTTCCCTACCTCCATTCATAAAAAAATAACCCGGCGCTTCTTTGCAACCAGGTCGTACACATAGACTTCCTCGATTTGAGGAAGGGAATCTAAGTTGTATGACCAGTCAGCTGCTCATTGGCGCCAAAAGGTGGGAACCCTCAGGTTCCTCTTTAGGGCATTGCGGGAACAACGCCTTGCGAATAATAACACGTACAGCACGTTATCACATTACGTACACGAAAAAGGGGCCTTGACCCCCCCCTTGAACACTCGCTTGTATGTATGGTGCCCGAGGCGAGACTCGAAGGGCCTTCGCTTCGCGAAGCTCCAGGCTTCGGGCGCGTGGCGCCCTCGCCACGCTCCGTTACAAACAGGCCACAAGCCTGTTTGCTTAACGCTTCGCGCGCTCACGCGAGTTCGGCACAAAAAGGGGGCCGCAACCCCCTTGAACGCTCGCTTGCATGAATGGTGCCCGAGGCGAGACTCGAACTCGCACGTTGTTGCCAACGGTGGATTTTGAGTCCACTGCGTCTGCCAATTCCGCCACTCGGGCACACAATGCGTGAGTTAGTTTATCACAGCTTTCTACCGATTAGTCCGAAAATGGAACTTCGAGCATTTCGATGAGTTCGACCGTGCGGAGCATCTCGCGCCGACGGCATCCGCGACCGTCAACCGAAGCCTCACCCATCTGGTTATCGTAAGGGTCCTCGCGCATGCCGTCGAAAGAGGGCTCAAACTCTGCCTGGAATCGATTGTTGGCCACCATACGCCACGGGTCGAGATTGCCAAAGTAGTGACGGCGGCGCCGCTCCTCCCCCATCCTGCGAGCAGAAGATCCAAATGACACGTCGGCGTTGAGCCAACCGGTCTGCGGCGTATAGAACTCTGCCCAGTCGTGCGACCCCACCGAATCGGGCGCAACATACAGGCCGCTCTGCCAACGGGCAGGCACGCCCGCGATACGGCACATGGTGATAAACGTGAGCGCCATAACGCCGCAATCGCCGCGGAGCGAATGCGCGCAGCCATCGGCAATAGATCCCAAAAGCAAGTACGGCGGCTGATAGCGATAGTCGATATACTGCGTCAGGTAATCATAGATAGCACGGGCGCGATCGAGCGGATCCTCGAGCCCGTCAATGACACGGGCCGTCAGCTGCTGCAGATACGGCGTGAATGCAATGTGCGGACGGTCCTCGGAAATATCCTCGGGCAGAGGCGCATCCATAAGCGGGTGAACCGGAAGTGTGCCACCGTAGACATCACAATAAGCAGCATCGATGTGATAACGATAGGTCACCGAAAATAAGTGCTCGCTCGAGGAAGACCACGAGACGGTACGCGCCGAAGCATTCGCGGGAGCAACAGCACCCTCCGGCGTCATGTCGAGAATCTCGACCCGAGACTGCTGACGGCAGGCAGCCGCGACGGGAAGCCAAGCGCAAACGGCCTCCCCTTCCAGAGCGCCGGGGACAGACACGGACGCTTTAAGCGTAATGACGCGAGCCAATCCGTTTTGCGACTCCATCTCCTTGAGCATCTCGTTGCGCAGTGCTATTCCGTCCGCAGAATCGGGCCGCATGCCGGGAACCTCTTTGGGATATACGCGAAGCGAATCGAGGAAGTTGTCGAGAACGAACAGCTCACCATCGATAAAGCGCCAGTCAATACGCTTACGATTAATCAGGTCATCAAACTGCTCTTCGGTAAACTCTGGCCACTCCTCGCGAATCATCGCAATAGCCTGATCGCGAGACACCGAAAAATGAAGCGGCGTCTCGAGCATGCGATACCGCTCGGCACGAACACAAGCAGCCAGCGAAGGCTCGGGGTTCTGCTCCAAAAGGCGATCGCAGGCAGCAACAGCCTGCGTCAAATACCCGGCATCCTTAAGACGAAGAATCTCGGGCGGCAGTCCAACATCGAGATGACGAAAGTCATCACAGCAAACATCAGCAGAGCAACCAACTGGACCCTCGTCAATAACCTTCCCATCCGAAGGCAGCACATTAATAACAGCCATACCAAAACTCCAAGTCACTAGAACGCTTGAAGCCCATTGTAGCGAGATAAAAAGAAAGCCCCAACAAGGGAGCCATCAACACCGCTGAACGGTAACCATATAACTAAAATCAGACCAGTAACCCTGTAGCAAGTTAACAAAGGAGGCCCCGTTTCCCCGGAGCTGATTCCGTCGCGCGACTTCTGGCAAAGCCAGTAGCCATCTTAATTCAGACTCGTAACCCTGCGGCGTTAAACGAAGGAAGCCCCGTCCCCCGGAGCTGTTTTCTTGGCGCGACTTCTGGCAAAGCCAGGTGAGCGCAAAGGAAACAGTGTAGGGGGACGGGGCTTCCGGCGGGAAGTTTAGCGACGCTTACGCCTTGTTGACGGAGCCAAACTCCTCCATGAGCTCCTTGGTGCGGGCAACGATGTTGTCGCGACCAGGCTTGAGGAGCTTGCGGGGGTCAAAGCCCTTGCCCTGCTGATCCTTGCCAGCCTCGATGTACTCGCGGACGCCCTTGGCGAAGACGAGCTGCAGGTCGGTGTTGACGTTGATCTTGGAGATGCCCAGGGAGATGGCCTTCTTGATCTGATCCTCGGGGATGCCGGTGCCACCGTGCAGAACGAGGGGCAGGTCACCGGTCTGGGCCTTAATCTCGCCCAGACGCTCGAAGGAAAGACCAGCCCAGTCGGCGGGGTACACGCCGTGGATGTTGCCGATGCCGCAGGCGAGGAAGTCGACACCCAGGTCAGCGATCTGCTTGCACTCAGCAGGATCAGCGAGCTCGCCGCTGGAGGTCACGCCGTCCTCGGTGCCGCCGATGCCGCCGACCTCGGCCTCGATGGACATGCCCTTGGAGTGAGCAAGCTCAACGAGCTCCTTGGTGCGGTCGAGGTTAAGCTGGAAGGTCTCCTCGTGAGAGCCGTCATACATGATGGACGTGAAGCCGGCCTCGATGCACTTGAAGCAGTCCTCGTAAGAACCGTGATCGAGGTGAAGGGCGACGGGAACGGTAACGCCCGTGGCCTCGACGGCAGCCTTGACCATGTCGGCGCAGACCTTGAAACCGCCCATCCACTTAGCGGCACCAGCGGTGCACTGAAGGATCAGCGGAGACTTGGCCTCCTCGGCGGCCTGGAGAATAGCCAGGGTCCACTCGAGGTTGTTGGTGTTGAAGGCACCAAGACCGTACTTGCCGGCCTCGGCCTTCTTGAGCATGTCTGCTGCGTTGACGAGCATAAAAGAAACCTCCTGTAAGGTTGCTCCGATAACGCCTGAGATTTTACCACGGCGCACCCGAGCATAAACGTTCGTTTGTTCACGAATATCGTCCAAACAGACTTTTTTGACCGTTTGCCCTACGAAATCGACCCATTGGGGAAAAATAGCTTGACGTTTGGACGCTTCTCGTGCTTCAAAAGCCGACTATTAAGCTAAATCTGCATGAAAGGGTTCTGCATGAGCTCGCGTGCCATGGTGGTCGAATCGCCATGACCGGTTAGGCAAACGGTATCGGGCGGGAGAAGCCGGGCGAGCTTGGAGAGCGAGCGCAGAATCGCCGCCTCGTCTCCTCCAGAAAGATCGGTGCGGCCGTGCCCACCCGGAAACAGGGTGTCGCCCACAAAGGCAATGTTCCCCTGCTCGGTGGCAGCAAACAAGACGATCCCGCCCGGCGTATGCCCTGGCGTCTCGATCACCTGCAGGTAGATATCGCCCACCTTGATAGCATCTCCCTCGGCGAGCAGGTGCGTCGGCTCCCCGGGGTCAGGCGTCTCAATGCCCCACATAGCTCGCTGTTCCTCGATGTTCGCATGCGGCACCGCCACATCCTTAGCACACAGCTCATACTGGCAGCCCTCGCCAACGGTGGTTCGCACGCCTGCAACACCACCAACATGATCGGCATGGCCATGAGTGCATACGGCGCCAAACACGCGTACGCCGGGATGCTCGGCTCGAATATGCTCCACCAGGCGTTCGCCTTCCCATGCGGGATCGATAATCACGCACTCATTGTCCGAAATAACAGCATAGCTATTGGTCTGAATGGGACCGTTTACGAGCGTCTCGATCTCGACCGATCCCTTGGGAGTTAAATCCAAGGACACAGCACTCATGTCCCTCTCCTCTCTATAGAACTCGAGGCATCAAACGATGCCTCGAGTGTAGCGAATATCGATAATGTGACACGTTCGTCGCGACTAAACGCGGCGCTTAAGCTGGGCTCCACCCTCACCGGGCATCAGGCGGCGCGCGTCGTAGACCGAGTCAACGCTGCTGATGGAGGCCAGCAGCGGATCCAGACCACTCGCGTCCGAGATCTCGACCATAAAGCGCAGGGTTGCAATACCCTCGCGGTTGGTCGACGTGGCGGCAGAAAGGATATTGCCGCCCGCATCGCCAATGGCAATGGTGACATCCTTGAGCAGGCCCATGCGGTCCAGGCACTCGACCACGATCTCGACCTGGAAGAGGGTGTCGGCAGCGCCGTCCCACTCCACTTCGATCATGCGCTCGGGATGCTCCATAAGACCCTTGACGTTGGGACAGTTGGCGCGATGCACCGAAACGCCACGACCGCGCGTGATGAAGCCGACGATGTCGTCGCCCGTCACGGGGTTGCAGCAATGAGCCAGACGGACCAGTAGGCCGCTGTTGCTCTCGCCCTTGACGATAATGCCGTTACTGGCGCTCTTGCCGCGCTTTTGCGGCTTGCGGTTGGAGCCGCGAGCAGGCTGCTTCACGACCTCGGCGATAGCCTCGGCCTTGGTGAGCTGTTCCTCGGGCTTGGGGTCCAAGATTTGCTCGACCTTATTGCCCACAGCGCGCGGGGCAACCTTGCCGGCGCCGACGGCGGCAAACAGGTCCTCGAGCTGCTTGAAGTTAAACTGCTCCGCCACGGCGTTGAGC
Organism: Collinsella sp. TF12-2AT; assembly: GCF_003436735.1. Classification (NCBI taxonomy): domain Bacteria; kingdom Bacillati; phylum Actinomycetota; class Coriobacteriia; order Coriobacteriales; family Coriobacteriaceae; genus Collinsella; species Collinsella sp. TF12-2AT. The sequence continues at coordinate 53,313 of NZ_QSQK01000001.1, forward strand.
GCACGCGTCGAACGCGGCGTAGAAATGCCATAGCCACGCTTACGCAGGTCCTTAGCCAGCATATCGCGACCAGCAGCAGCGTCGTCGTCCTTGGTCGCAGCGGCAAAATAGCGGCGGATCTTTGACTTGGCGGAAGGTGTCTTAACGATCTTGAGCCAATCACGCGACGGCTTGGAACTCTTGTTAGTCAGAATCTCGACACGGTCACCCGTCTTAATCTCGTGCGTGAGCGGAGCCACCGCACCGTTGATTTTGGCGCCGACGCAATGGTTTCCCACCTCGGTGTGAACGGCGTAGGCAAAGTCGAGCGGCGTGGAGCCGGCACGAAGCGCCATGACCTCGCCCTTGGGCGTAAAGACAAAGATCTCCTGATCGAAGAGGTCGACCTTCAGCGAATGCAGGTATTCCTTGGCATCGGTGATCTCGTCGGAAGCCGCCCAATCGAGCGAATGCTTGAGCCAGTTGATCTGGTCGTCCAAACGTTGAGCGTCATTGGTCTTGGAAGCAGACGATCCGCCCGACTTCTTATATAGCCAGTGGGCGGCAATGCCGTACTCGGCCTGCTCATGCATCTCATAGGTTCGAATCTGAATCTCGAGCGGGCGAGCCGTGGGGCCGATGACCGTCGTGTGGAGCGACTGGTAGTTATTGACCTTGGGCATGGCGATATAGTCTTTAAAGCGGCCGGGCATGGGGTGCCACAGCGTGTGCACCGCGCCGAGCGTGGAGTAGCAATCGCGCACCGAATGCGTGATGACGCGCAGTGCCACCAGGTCGTAGATCTCGGAGAATTCCTTGCCCTTGCGCTTCATCTTTTGGTAGATGGACCAATAGTGCTTGGAACGGCCGTTGATCTGGAAGTCTTCCAGGCCAATGCGGTTGAGCTCGTCGGTGAGCGTCTTGATGGTCTCGGCCAGATAGCGCTCACGGACCTCGCGCGACTCCGCCACCATGCGTGCGATGCGCTGGTAGGCATCGGGCTCCAGGTAGAAGAAGGACAGGTCCTCGAGCTCCCATTTAATGGAGCTCATGCCCAGACGGTCGGCCAGGGGCGCATACACGTCCATGGTCTCGCGAGCCTTAAACAGGCGACGGTCCTCACGCAGGGCTGCAAGGGTGCGCATGTTGTGCAGACGGTCGGCAAGCTTAACGATGATGACGCGGATGTCCTTGGACATGGCGAGGAACATCTTTCGCAGCGTGAGCGCCTGTTTCTCGTCCATACTGTCGACTTCGATGTTGGTGAGCTTGGTCACGCCATCGACGAGCTCGGCCACCGTATCGCCAAACAGGCCGGAAACATCGGCAAGCGAGGTCTCGGTATCCTCGACGGTATCGTGCAGCAGCGCGGCGCACACTACATCGCAGTCCATCTTGAGATCGGCCAAAATGATGGCCACCTCGACGGGATGGTTGATGTACATCTCACCCGAGCGGCGCTTTTGGTTGCAGTGCTTCTCGGCAGCAAAGCAATAGGCCTGCTCCACCTTAGAAAAGTCGTCCTCATTCATATATTTGAGGCACAGGCGCTCCAGTTTGTCGTAGCTGTCCGCCATAATCTCGGGCGGCAGCTCATCGGCATGCTTATAGTGCTCCATCTCCGAGAACGGCTGGAGGGTGGAATCATGGGCGGTACGGGCTGCGGCATCCATCGAGGTCCCCTTCCCCTAGGCCCGCGGTACGATCGGGCGGTTAACTTTGGCTAGCATATCAGAAGCGCACGAATCGAGCGCCCAACTCCGGAAAGCCGAGAACTCCATGCGCGAGCGCAAGCCCTCCAAATAGCGAATTGACCTGCTCAATTGCACACGGCCGGGGTTTTCGGCCATCGCGATGCGACGGGTGTCGTCAAACCCCGAAATGCGACAGAAACCAAGCTCTTCGAAGATTCCCAGGCCACTTTCCACCGAGCGCTCGTCGACCGGCGTGCGAGCATCGATGGCAAGGCACATCTGCGCGATGTCGATATCGCTTGCGCAGAATGAATCATCCCCGGTCTTACCGCGGTTGGAGCGCCACATGGTCTGCAACGCACGATAGAGTGTGACGAGTTCGTCGCGCTCGGGTGCGTAGCAGTCGAGCAGGCGCTCGTTGATGCGGGCGTCGCGCGACGAATAGAGCAGGTGGATCACGGCGGGCTGTCCGTCACGACCGGCACGCCCGCTCATCTGGTTGAACTCAATGGCGCCAAACGGCATGTGGTACAGCACGACATGGCGGATATCGGGCAGATTGACACCCTCGCCAAAGGCAGAGGTCGAGACGATGCAGCTGAGGCTTCCGTCTCGGAATGCTTCCTCCACGCGGCGGCGATCGGAGCGCGCAAGCCCCGCGTTATAGAACGCGATATGGGTTGCGCAATCGGGCACACGCTTGCGCAACGTCTTGGCGAGCGCCACGGACTGGTCGCGCGAATTGACGTAAATGACGGTCTTCTCCCCCGTCGCCACGATCGACACCAAACGGTTCTCGCGGCTCGCAAGGTCGCGGTCGTCCTCGAGCTGCAGGTTCTCGCGCACCGTCTCGTCGACCACCGTGCGAGTAATCGGCAGCATGCGGGCAAGCTCGGCCACGACCGGAGCCGTCGCGGTGGCCGTCGCAGCCATAACAACCGGGTCGCCCAGGGCTTTGAGGATATCGGGCATGTCGAGATAGGCGCTGCGGTCGCCGCCCTTGGCAAGGCCGGCGTGGTGCGCCTCATCGATAACGACAAAGCCGATGCGGCCCGAACGCGCGAAGCGGTCACGGTGGATAGATAGGAACTCGGGCGTCGTGAGCACGATACCGGTGCGGCCCGAAGCTAGGCCGGCGAACACATCATCGCGTGCGGCCTCCACGGTCTCGCCGGTCAGCACGCCAACGCCAATGCCAAGCGCTGCCATCGTCGACGAGAGGTGATAGGCCTGGTCGGCAACAAGCGCGCGCAGCGGATAGACAAAGATGCTCGCACGTCCGCGAAGGACAGCCTCGCGCGCAGCATGTACATGGAAGATGAGAGACTTGCCGCGGCCCGTTCCCATAACGGCCAAGACGCTCTGGTGGTCGGCCAAGGCATCGAGCGCCTCAACCTGCGCGCGGTGCGGCTGGTTCGATCCGATAAAGCTATGGATAAGCGAGCGCGTGAGCTCGGTATAGGAAAGCTGGGCGAGCGTCTCGCGTTTACGCGACTCCAGGCGCAGGCCAGAATCCGCCGGCTGCACGCCGCGGCGAAGCTCGCACGCCGGATCATCGACGCTGGGCAGCGTGGTATCGCGAACCAGAACATCCTTGATCATGAGCTTTGGCTTTACGCGACCTTGCCAATGCTCGGCCACGGCCTCGAACACCAAGTCGACGGCGCTATCGCAATTGATGAGCTTATCGATCTGCGGCACGCGGAACATAATGGCCGGCACACTCGCGGCGCCATCGGTCGCCACAAAGCGCATGTGCTCGCCGGTTTTGCCCACCACGGCGCGGTCGCACATCGTCACGCCCTCGGCAGCCAGCAGCGGCACCTTGTTGCCCTGGCCAAACGGCTCAAGACGGGAGATCTGCTCGATGGTCTCGATATTCAGCTCGGAAAGGTCGACGGTGGCGGCGACCTCGTCGGTGTCTTCAAAGTCCTCGGCGGGAAGCTCCGATAGCACGGCGGAAAGGCGGCGGCGGAACTCATCGAGCTTGGATGCCTCGATGGTCACACCCACCGCACCGGCATGTCCGCCGCGACGAATCAGCAGGTCGGAACAGCGCTCGACGGCGTCAAACAGGTTAACTTTGCCCACCGAGCGACCAGAGCCGCGCGCGATACCGTCCTCGATCGAGAACAGTAGCGCCGGCACGTGATAGCGGTTGGTCAGACGGCTTGCCACGATGCCCTTGACGCCCTCGTGCCAGCCCTCGCCACCCACGACGATTGCGCGCCCGCCGTCATAAGTCTCCTCGACCTTCGCCATGGCATCGCGCGTAAGCTCGGCCTCGATCTCGCGGCGTTGGCGATTGATTTCCTCGAGCTCGGCGGCAAGAGTGCTCGCTTCGATGGGGTCGCGGGCAAGCAGCAGGTCGAGCGCCAGCTTGGGATCAGCCATGCGGCCGGCAGCATTCAGACGAGGGATGAGCGAAAACGACAGGCCGTCGGCCGTAATGGTAGAAAGGTCGGCCTTGGCAAGTGCGGCAAGCGCGATATAGCCGGGGCGGGCCGTCACGCGCATCTGCTGGATGCCCTCGGCGACCAGTGCGCGATTCTCGGGCGTGAGCGGCATCATGTCGGACACGGTGCCCAGCGCTGCGACCTCTATCAGCGAACGCCAATACGACGGCTTGCCCAAACGCTCGCCCAGGACCTGCACCAGCTTGAGCGCCACGCCGGCACCGGCAAGCTCGCGCGAGGGACCCTCGTCCTCGAGCTTGGGGTCGGTCAGGGGCACGCCCTGCGGCACCTGGTCGGAGGGCTCGTGATGGTCCGTGACCACCAAATCGATCCCCAGGCTCTCCAGATAGGAAACCTCTTCCTTGGCGGCAATACCGTTATCGACGGTCACAATCAGGTTGGGTTGGGCGAGCTCGTTGACGCGGTCGAGCGCCGCACGCGACAGGCCGTAGCCCTCGTCAAAGCGATGCGGAATAAACGGCGTGACATCGGCGCCAAACGTGCGCAATGCCTCGGTCAACAGGCAGGTCGACGTAATACCGTCAACATCAAAATCGCCAAAGACCGCAATGTGCTCGTGGCTGCGAATAGCGCGCTCAACGCGGTCGGCGACGACCGCCATGCCCGGAATAACGAGCGGGTCGGCCCAGTCGCGATCGAGCGAAGGCGTCAAAAACAGCTGGCCTTCTTCGATGGATGTAATGCCGTGCGCAACCATAATGCGCGCCACCAGCCCGGGTATGCCCAGGCCAGCCGAAAACTCCTTTTCGAGCTCGGGGTTTTGCCGAGCGACTGCCCAGCGATGCGTCGTCTTAAGCGATGACATAGGCGCCCACCCCCGATAGGGGCAGGTCGCCGCGATACCTCTCACGGTTCATAGCGATGAGTCCTCTGTGTATGCCCGCTTCGGCAGGCAGATCTGTTGAACGGATTTATTATACCGTGCAGAGCAGACGCAAATCGCCGCAGCACGCCGCGGTTTCGGTAAACGATGCCGGTAATAGCCTCGAAATATTCGAGCGTTTCTGACGCACGGACGCATGCGAGCGTCTAGCATATCCATTCAAAACGGGTTCACGGGCAAAGGGAGTCACAAGCGCATATGAAGCAATGGGTTGGACTGGGCAAGTTTCTCGCGGGGCACATGCAGGTCATCGTTCCGATTTGCGTGGCACTCGGCGTGCTCTTTCCCCAACAGATTGGCGTACTCAAGCCCATCGTTCCCACCTTGTTTGCCTTTATGACGTTTCAGGGTGCGCTCAGCAACACCTTTCACCAGGTAACCGAGGTGTTCCGCCGTCCGTTGCACCTAGTCTTGGCGCTGCTCGTCTCGGCGGTGCTTATTCCCATCGCGGCGTATGCCATGGGGTCACTCTTCTTTGGCTCCAACCCCAACCTTGTCTGCGGCATTGTGCTCGAATACAGCGTGCCCGTGGCCGTCACCGCTTTTATGTGGATCAGCATGTTCGGCGGCAACGGCCCGCTCGCGCTCACCATCATCCTGACGTCCTCGGTCATCTCACCTGTGACGATTCCGCTTACGCTCAAGCTCCTGCTGGGCGCCACCGTCTCGATCGACGTGCCGAGCATGATGCAGAACATGGCCTTTATGATCGCCATCCCCGCTGTGCTCGGTATTGCCATCAATGAACTCACGCGCGGCTGGGGCCACGAGAAACTCTCTCCCGTGCTCTCGCCCGCCTGCAAGTTCATGATGATGGGCGTCATCGCGTCCAACTCCACCGCTATGAGCGAGTACGTGCTGCACATAAACGCGGTGCGCCTGGAAGTCGCCCTCTTTATTTTGGTCTTCGCCATCAGCGGCTTTGTCGTCGGTTTTCTGGTCGCACGTGCGCTGCATCTGCCATATAGCGAGACGACTACCATGTGCTTTACCTGCGGCATGCGCAACATCTCTTCGGGTGCCGTCATCGCCACGCAGTACTTTCCGGGCGAGGTCGTGTTCCCCGTCATGTGCGGCACGCTGTTTCAGCAGGTGCTGGCCTCGATTATCGGGCATCTCTTTGAGTGCCTAACCTGCGAGGAGCGCACCAAACAGCGCAAGCGGGTCGAAGCCGGCCGCGACGCCATGGCGCGCTAGGCTGTCCGCATTACGCGGGTGTTAGTCTTGCTATACGAGCGTTTCCAGATGCGCACGCAGACGCTCAGCATCGATATCGAGCGTCGTCTCGGCATTGACTTGGGCCAAACGATAGCCGACAAAGTAGGGCGAAACCACCCAACGCGGCAGCGCCTTGGCAATGGTCCGACCGCCCAGGTGATAGAAGAACAAGTTGTACGACTCTGCGCGACCACCGTGGTGCTCGTTTAGGATATAGCGCAGAGCTACCTGGATCGCATCGGCAAAGAGATCCGCCTCGGCTTGGTCTCGTGCGTCATCGCTGGCGGCGATTCCCTGCGGGGCTGAAACGTTGATCTCAAAGAACCCCATGATCGGTTCGGTTGAGATATTGACCGAGATTCTCCCCTGTTGCCAGACATTGATGCCTTCGAAATTGGCGGAAGTCAGCGAAGTGTAGCCGTCTTCCTGCTCCAAACCCACAATCTGCATGTGCGGATGAACGAGACTACCGCCCGAGAGCGGACCCTTGTTCTTGTACATGAGAACGCTGCGATACTGCTGTGAATCGATCATCTGCTGCCAGCAACCCAGGGCAAACCGCATCACATGGTGGAGTTCATCCGGCTCATAGATCACCAGGTCGGCATCGTGATCGGCCGACTCGATCAGCACGGTTTGACGGGTGGCGCGCAGGGTCTTGAACTTATTCTCGAGCCAGATGCAGTCACCATCGCGCCGGATGATATCGGCAAGTTCCTCGGTATCGCAAAAGGGACACGCGGTGCCAGGGCGCCGGTTGTCGTCGGGCTTACCGTTCGCCTGCTGAACGTCAAATACCAGCGCCACGGGTTACGCCTCCAGCGGCACGATCTTGGTGCCATGGAGCTCGGAGACGCTCAATGCCGCCGCCACGGTATCGCGGTTGGCCGTAGAAATGCCGCCGCCGGGAAGGATGGTCAGGCGGTCGCCCGCATACTCGACAAGACGCGACAGGTGCTCCAGGTTGTCCTCGATCGGCGTTCCGGCAGCACCACCATGCGTCAGGATGCGCGTGATGCCGCAGTCGGCGAGTGTGTCAATGGCGTCCAGCTGAGCCTCGGGCGAGAGCTGGTCAAAGGCCATGTGGAAGGTGATATCGATGGCCCCGCGCTTGCACTCCTCGGTCGCGCAGTCCGTAGCCATCACGAGGGCGCCGAGGGTGAGCTCGTCGAGCGCCCAGCCGCCGGCACAGGGCTTGCAGCAGCCAAAGACCAGGCCGTCAACGCCGGCGCTCACGGCAAGACCCAAGTCCATCTCCATCATGCGCAGCTCGTCCTGGTTGTAGTGAAAGTCACCGCCACGCGGGCGAATCATGCACATCACTCGCGCGTCATGCTCGTGAGCATAGCTGACCGTAGTGCTGATAACGCCGGCCGAGGGCGTGGTACCACCGACGGCAAGGTTGTCGCACAACTCGATGCGCTTAGCACCGGCATCGATAGCCGCCGGCACACGCTCAAAGTTCTCGGCACAAAACTCGTACAGCATAGCTAGACCCCCAAAGACAGCAGATGTTTTCCGACGGGCATTGTCACACACCCCCATGAAGTTGCGGTGGAATAAGGACTCTTTTGACCTCTGAGGCTCCCATTTAGTCCCTATTCCACCGCAACTTAAAGGGAATAGTCGTTGGCATCTGCCACAACGTCGATGTTTTGGCAACGACAGCGAAAACCCGCCAGAGCGAGCAAGGTGCCTTGAAACAAGGCGGCATTGACCTTCTGGTCATGCCGCCGAAGTTGAAAGGCAGATTGCCGCTCTGGCGGGCTTGCAGCGTCGAGCCGTTACGCGGTTTGGTAAAACCGCGTAACTAGTTAACCGCCCAGGTAGGCTTTGCGGACGTTATCGTCGTGCAGGAGCTCTTGGCCGGTGCCAGTCATGGTGATCTTGCCGGTCTCGAGCACGTAGCCGCGTGTGGCGATCGAGAGCGCCATCTGCGCATTCTGCTCGACCAGAAGCACCGTGGTGCCGGCCTTGTGCAGGTCCTCGACAATCTGGAAAATCTGCTCAATCAGAATCGGCGCCAGGCCCATGGAAGGCTCGTCGAGCATGAGCAGCTTGGGGTTGCTCATAAGGGCGCGCCCCATAACGAGCATCTGCTGTTCGCCGCCCGAAAGGGTGCCGGCGACCTGGCGACGGCGCTCCTTAAGGCGCGGGAACTGCTCGTAGACGCGCTCAAGGCCCGGAGCCACCGTGGACTTGGGCTGCGTGTAGGCGCCCATCTCCAGGTTCTCCTCGACCGTCATCTGCAAAAAGGCGCGACGGCCCTCGGGAACCTGGGCCAGGCCCTTGCCCACCAGTTTATCGGCAGGCGTATGGGTAATGTCCTCGCCCATAAACTTGATGGAGCCGGTCTTGGAACGCAGCAGGCCCGAGATGGTTTTAAGCGTCGTGGACTTACCGGCGCCGTTCGCGCCGATCAGGGCCACGATCTCGCCCTCGTTGACGTTAAAGGAGATGTCCTTGATGGCGTGGATAGCGCCGTACCAGACGTTGATGTTGTAGACGGAAAGCATCGGCTCTGCCATTTAGTTCTCCCCCTTATCCTGCTTGCCCAGATATGCCTCAATTACGGCATCGTTGTTCTGGATCTCCTCGGCCGTGCCCTTGGCGATGACCTTACCAAAGTTGAGCACGCAGATGCCCTCGCAGATGTTCATGACGAGCGACATATCATGCTCGATAAGCATAATGGCGATGCCAAAGGTGTCGCGGATCTTGACGATGTTCTCCATGAGCTCCGCGGTCTCGGACGGGTTCATGCCGGCGGCAGGCTCGTCGAGCAGCAGCAGTTTGGGGTTGGTGGCAAGCGCGCGGACGATCTCCAGACGACGCTGGGCGCCGTAAGGCAGCGAGCCGGCCTGCTCGTTTGCCAGGTGCTCCATATCAAAGATGGACAGCAGCTCCATGGCGCGCTCGTGGGCGGCCTTCTCGTGCTTCCAGTACGTCGGCAGACGCAGCACGCCCTCAAAACCAGAGTAGCGCTCCTGGTTGTGCAGGCCGACCTTAACGTTGTCCTCCACCGTCATGGTGTTGAACAGGCGAATGTTCTGGAAGGTACGGGCGATACCCATACGGTTGACCTGATAGACCGACTTGCCCGAGGTGTCCTCGCCGTCGAGCAGGATAGTACCGTGCGTGGGCTGGTACACCTTGGTGAGCAGGTTGAAGACCGTGGTCTTACCGGCACCGTTGGGACCGATCAGACCGGCGATCTCGGTCTTACCGATGGTCAGGCTAAAGTCGTCGACTGCCTTAAGGCCGCCAAATTCAATGCCCAAGTGGATGCACTCGAGCGCCGGGCGCTGGCCCAGGTCGCGGTCGGGAACGATGGCGCCAGAAGGATACGGGACCATCTTGCCCTTGTTGAACTCAAACTTACTGGGCATCGGCTGCTACCTCCTTCTTGGAAGCAAAGCGGTCCTTAATGCGTGCGAAGAACGCCTTGAGCTGCGGGTTGTTGGTAAAGATCATGACCAGGATCAGCACGATGGCGTAGATGAGCATGCGGTAGTCCGAGAACTGACGGAGCAGCTCGGGAAGCACCGTGAGCAACGCCGCCGCGATGACGGAGCCGCGCATATTGCCCAGACCGCCCAGGACCACGAATACCAGGATGAGGATGGACGTGTTGAAGTCGAACTTGGTGGCGGAAAGCTGCGAGAAGTTACCGCCGAAGAGGGCTCCGGCAGCGCCGGCGAGAGCGGCGGAAACCACGAAGGCGATCATGCGGTACTCGGTGACGGAGATGCCCACGGACTCGGCAGCGATCTTGTTGTCGCGCACGGCCATAATGGCACGGCCGGTACGGCTGCGAACCAGGTTGAGCACGATCACGAGTGCGACCATGACCAGGACGGCACCGGCGAGGAAGGTCGAGTACGTCGACACGCCCGATGCGCCCTGGGCGCCCTTGATGATGGCGGTGCCGTCCTCGAGCAGGTGCAGGTCGTCGATCGTGGAGTTACCTGTAATGTTAAAGATCACATGCAGGCCGCGGGAGTCGACGCCCACGATAAGGCAGGTGACGATCTCTTTGATGATCTCGCCAAAGGCCAGCGTCACGATAGCCAGGTAATCGCCGCTCAGGCGAAGGACCGGGATGCCGATCAAGAAGCCCAGGATGGCGGCAGCGATGGCGCCGACCACGATGCTGATGATAAGGCGCACCGGATCGGAGGGAACGGCGCTCTCCAGCGCGACGGCGGTGACGATTCCCGTATAGGCACCGACACTCATAAAGCCCGCGTGGCCCAGCGACAAGTCGCCCGCGATGCCGACGACGAGGTTAAGGGAGATGGCCATGACGATATAGGCCGTAATGGGAACCAGCTGACCGGCGATCATGCGCGGAATCATGTGGTTGGACTGCATAAAGAACACGATGGCGAACGCCACAAGGCACATGGCGTACGTAACAAAGTCGTGACGCGTCTGCTTGTCTTTAAGAAACTTCATAACGCTCACCTACACCTTCTCGGGGACGTACTTGCCCAAGAGGCCGGCAGGCTTGACGAGCAGGACGATGATCAGAACACCAAAGACGATGGAGTTGGCAAGGCTCGTGGAAATGTAGGCCTGCGCCATCGCCTCGATGATGCCGATGAGAATGCCACCGACAAAGGCGCCGGGGATGGAGCCGATACCGCCAAAGACGGCGGCGTCGAAGGCCTTGATGCCAGGCATGGCACCCGTCGTGGGCTGCAGCACCGGCGAGTAGGAGCACAGGAGCACGCCGGCGATGGCGGCAAGGGCAGAGCCGATGGCAAACGTCATCGAGATGGTGCGGTTGACGTTGATGCCCATGAGCTGAGCGGCGGCCTTGTCCTCGGACACGGCGCGCATGGCTTTGCCCATCTTGGTCTTACCTGTAAAGAACATCAGGCCGGCCATGATAACCAGGCAGGCGACGATGGTGACGAGCGACACGGCGCTCACGTTGAACTTGGCCAAGAACTCCGGCACCGGGAAGGTGACGAGCGAAGTGAAGTTCTTGGGCGTGGCGCCCCACAGAAGCTGCGCGGCATTCTGCAGGAAGTAGGACACGCCGATGGCCGTGATCAAAACGGCCAGCGGGCCTGCTTGGCGCAGCGGCTTATAGGCCAGACCCTCAATGAGAACACCGAGAACCGTGCAGACCACGCAAGAGAGAATTACAGATGCCCAGCCCGGGAGGCCGAGATACGACGTGGCGCAGAACGAGACATAGGCACCGACCATGATGACGTCGCCGTGAGCGAAGTTCAGCATCTTGGCGATACCGTAGACCATGGTGTAGCCCAACGCGATGATGGCGTAGACGCTGCCCATGGACAGGCCGTTGACCAGGTATTGGATAAAGACCGTCATGTTCCACATCCCCCTTTCGAATAGGTTTCCAGTTGATGTATGAAACAGGGACGTTACACTGTCCCTAGATACCAAGCAAGCAGGGAAGGCCAAAACCTCCCCTGCTTGGGATCAAAACCGCTCTATGTAAGGCGGTCTATTAGGCCTGTACGTACTTGCCATCGGTGATAACGTACGCCGTGGGGTCCTTCTGGACCTGACCCTTATCGTTCCAGGTGAGCTTGCCGGTCAGACCGTCAACGGTAATCTTGAGCATAGCCTTGGGCAGCTTCTCGGCGACCTCGGTCGGATCGGCGTCGACACCAAGACCGGCCTCCTTGAGGGCCTCAGCCACCGCGTGCACGCCATCGTAGGCGTCGGCGGCAAACTGGTCGGGGGTATCGCCGTACTTATCCTTGTAAGCGTTGACGAAGTCGGCATTCTTCTCGTCGTCGGCGGAGAACGGGGTCATAAGCAGCAGGCCCTCGGCAAGAGAAGTGTCGAAGCCCTCAACGCCCAGGATGCCGTCCATGCCGTCGCAGCCCATCATCTTGACGTCGTAGCCCATGTCCTTGGCGTTCTTGAGCAGGACGGACGCCGGCGTGTAGTAGATCGGCGCGAAGATCATGGTGGCGCCGGCCTGCTTGGCCTTGGTCAGCTGGTTGGTAAAGCTCGTGGCAGAGTCGTCCTTAAAGGTCTCCTCGTCAACAATCTCGAGCTTAGACTCAGCGGCCTGGGCCTTAAAGGAATCTGCGATACCCGAAGAATAGGCGTCGCCGGAGTTATAGAACAGTACGAACTTCTCGTCCGCATACTTCTGCGCCAGGAACTTGGCAGCGTTGACGCCCTGGTTGGGGTCGGTAAAGCAAACCTGGAAGACGCAATCCTTGCCGTCGGTGACGTCCTCGGAGGACGCGGACGGGGTGATCATGAACGTCTTGGGGTCGTTACCGCACTCGGCGGCAACGGCAACCGACGCACCCGTGGTGGTCGGGCCGACGAGGGCCTGCATGCCCCAGTCGAGCAGGGTGTTAAAGGCGTTGACGGCCTTCTCGCCGTCGGCCTGGTCATCCTCGGCCTTGCTGGCAAGCGGCAGCTCCTTGGTCGAGAAATCCTTGCAGCCAAGCTCGACACCCTGGGTAACGGACTTGCCGTAGGACGCGTTGGCGCCGGTCAGCGGTCCGATGGTGCCGATCTTAAACGAAGCGTCGCCCGAAGCGGAACCGCTGTCGCCGCCGTTGGAGGAGCAGCCAGCTAGAATGGACATCGCCCCCAGACCTGCTGCGCTCGCGATAACGCTCCTGCGATTCATAACAGGGTTCAATGACTTACCGGTGAGGCTCGACATGCGGCTCTCCTCTCAAATCTCGTCGGGTTTCGGTTACCCAACAGGCCATCCTTCGCCGTGTTCGGCGTTCGCAAAATAGTAGACGCTTTAGTTGAGAAAAGTGGCGATTATTTCAACTATTCTTTTGTTTTGTCCGTTTATCCATAATTATGCGTATTTCTATTTGTTTATGCAGTTTAGCCACTTTATTGTGTGAAAGTAATGTTTCCATTCTGTTACAAGCTTCCCTGCCCTGATTAAAACGGCCTCACCGGTAGCGCTTTATACGCACTTAGGCGGCGATGTACTTGCCGTCCTGGATCACATAGGCTGTAGCGGGCTTCTCGACTTGGCCCTCGTCGTTCCACGTGAGCTCGCCCGTCAGGCCCTCGATCTTGATCTTGCGCATGGCCTTGGCAAGATCGCCGGCAATGTCGGCGCCGTCGGCCGTAATATCGATGTCTGCCTTATCGATAGCCTCGACAATCGCATGGACGCAGTCATAGGCATCGGCGGCAAACTGGTTGGGCGTCTCGTCGTAGGCGTCCTTATATGCCTTGACAAAGTCGGCGTTCTTCTCATCGTCGGCAGAGAACGGGGTCATGAGCAGCACGCCCTCGGCAAGGGAGGTGTCGAAGCCCTCAACGGAGAGCAGGCCGTCCATGCCGTCGGTACCCATGAGGGTCATGTCGTATCCCATGTCCTTGGCGTTCTTGAGCAAAACGGACGCCGGCGTGTAGTAGATCGGCGCAAAGATGAGCGTGGCGCCGGCCTCCTTGGCCTTGGTGAGCTGGTTGGTAAAGCTCGTGGAGGAGTCGTCCTTAAAGGTCTCGGTATCGACGATATCAAGTTTGGACTCCTTGGCCTGCTCGGCAAAGGCATCGGCAACACCCGAGCTGTACGTATCGCCGGAGTTGTAGAACAGGGCGATCTTGGCGTCTGCATACTTCTCGGCCAAAAACTTGGCAGCACTCGCGCCCATGGTGGGGTCGGTAAAGCAAACCTGGAAAATCGTGGTCTTGTCCTTGGTGACGTCGAGGGACGAAGCAGAGGGCGTGACCATGAGCATATCGTCGGCGATCTCGCCCGAGACAGCGACGGCGGCACCAGTCGTGACGGGGCCGACGAGAGCCTGCATGCCCCAGTCGCACAGGGTATTGAAGGCGTTGATAGCCTTCTCGCCGTCGGCGACGTCATCCTCGGACTTAAGCGAGAGTTTGAAGTCCTTGGTCGAGAAATCCTTGGCGGCAAGCTTGGCACCCTTCTCGGCCGAAACGCCATAGGTTGCCGCGGCGCCGGTCAGAGGGCCGATGACACCGATCTTGAAGGTCTTGCCGTCATCGGCGGTGCCGCCGTCCGAGCCACCCGACGAGCAACCAGCGAGTGCGGCGGTGCTGCCGAGCGCCGCAGCGCCGGCGAGAAAGTTCCTACGGCTGAGCGTGCTGTTGATGTTGAACATGGTGTCCCCCTTTTTCGCTGGCCGCGGTGCGGCCGTCTTGCGGTACAGGGCAAACCTTATGGCGCAAACGTTGACAGTTTGTTACGGAAGTCCGTTTGTAGCGAGCGTGTTTCCAATGTTTCCGCAGCGTTTCGGGGGTGCCGTTTTGTGCGGCTCCTGTTGCCTGGCGAGCACGCGCCCCCGGTTCACGCTAGAATGCACTCAACCTTTAAGCGGTTTATCCATCCATAAGATGCACGAAGGAGTTATCTATGAGCGAACCCCTGCGCACCGTGAACGTCGGTCTGATCGGTCTGGGAACCGTCGGCGGCGGCGTGGCCCGTCTGATCAAGAGCCACCACGATGAGTACCTGGCAGCCTACGGCATCGACCTTAAGCTGACCCGCGCCTGCGCGCTTGCTTGGGAGCAGGCCGAGGCGGCAGGCATTGAGCGCGAGGCCTTTACGAGCGACTGGCACGATGTCGTCACCGACCCCGCCGTCGACATCGTCGTCGAGCTGATTGGTGGCGAGCATCCCGCAACCGAGATCTTCACCACTGCCTTCGAGAACGGCAAGCATGTCGTCTCCGCCAACAAGGCCCTGCTGGGCCGCCATGTCGAGACGCTTGCCGAGAAGGCGCGTGCGTGCGGCGTGCAGATTAAGTGCGAGGCCAGCTGCGGTGGCGGCATCCCCATTGTCAGCACACTCGAGCACGACCTGGTGGGTAACAAGATCCTGACCATCGCCGGCATCCTCAACGGCACCACCAACTACATCCTGTCGCGCATGGACGCCGAGGGCGCCGATTACGCTGACGTGCTCGCCGACGCACAGGCTAAGGGCTATGCCGAGGCCGACCCGTCCGCCGACGTCGACGGCTTCGATGCCGCCAGCAAGACGGCCATCCTCGCCTCCATCGGCTTTGGCACCCGCGTTACCACCGATGATGTGTACCAGCAGGGTATCCGCACCATCGGCGCCGAGGACATCGCCCAGGCCCGCGAGCTCGGCTACACCATCAAACTGCTCGGCATCGCCCGCAACACCGACGCTGGCGTCGACGTTCGCGTGCATCCCACGCTGATCCCCGCAGACCATATGCTCGCCAAGGTCAACGGCGCCATGAACGCCGTCTACGTGGTAGGCGACGCCGTGGGCGAGACCATGTTCTACGGCGCGGGCGCAGGCTCCTTCCCCACCGCGAGCGCCGTCGTGGGCGATATCCTGTCGCTCTCCGAGCAGATCAGCCGCGGCGTGGCTCCGCTGCCCGAGATTGAGCCCTATGGCCACAACCTCACCTTTAAGCCCATGGACGAGCTCCAGACCAAGTACTATGTGCGCCTGAAAGTCGCCGACCGCGTGGGCGCCCTGTCCGAGACGGTCGACATCTTTGCCAAGCACAACATCTCGATCTCGCTCATCAACCAGGTCGAGGACGGCAAATCGGGCGTCAGCGATGCCTGCTCGGTCATCTTCCTGACGCACCGCGCGCTCGAGAAGGACGTCCAGGCTGCCGCCGCCGAGCTTGCCAGCGTCGGCTGCGTGGCCGAGGTCGCCAACGTCCTGCGCATCGAGGACGTTGAGGCTTGGACCGAAGGCGTCATGGCGAACTAGCCCAACGCTCGCCTAGCAATACGCGCCTTGAGGGCTCCCGTCCGATGTGGGACGGGAGCCCTTTTGTCACCTGCCCTAAGCACAACGGCAAAGCATATTTGCGCGAGCCGCTCATCGGTAACGCGGGCTACCGTTCACCGATATGCAAACGCGGCCGATTCCGACTACCGCTACGCTGTGCTGCGAATGTCCGCCCGCGATGAGAGGAAGCACCATGTTGCTCGAGGGCAAGAAAGCAATCATCACCGGAGGCACACGCGGTATCGGCTATGCCATCGCCTGCCGTTTTATCGAGGAAGGCGCTGCCGTCACCGTCTTTGGCTCGCGCCAGGAGACTGCCGACACGGCCGTTGAGAAGCTGACAGCCGCCTATCCCGACGCCAAGGTCTGGGGTCGCTCCTGCGATCTCACCTCGCTCGAGGCCGTGACTGAGGCCTTTACGCAGACTGCAGCCGACATGGGCGGCTTGGACACGGTCGTCAACAATGCCGGTATCTCCCAGCGTTCACCCCTCTTGGACTACACGGCCGAGGAGTTCGCCAAAGTTATGGACCTCAACGTCGTCGCCGTCTTTAATGGCCACCAGGCTGCCGCCAAGATCATGACCGAGGCCGGCCACGGCGGCACCATCACTACCACAAGCTCGATGGTCGCCAAGTACGGCCAGCCCTCCGGCGTCGGTTACCCCACGTCCAAGTTTGCCGTCAACGGTATGGTCCAGTCGCTCTCGCGCGAGCTCGCTCCCATGGGCATCCGCGTCAACGCCGTCGCCCCCGGCGTGACTAAGACCGACATGGTCGCCAACCTGCCCGAAGAGGTCATCAAGCCCATCATCGCCACCATTCCGCTGGGTCGCATGGGCGAGCCCGAGGATGTCGCCAACGCCTTTGTTTTCCTGGCGAGCGACATGTCCTCCTATGTCACGGGCGCCGTGCTCCCCGTCGACGGAGCCGCCCGCTCCTAAGGAGCCACAAGCTTTGGCTTCAAGCTTCAACATAGCTCAACCAAAAAGGCGCGCCGTCTGAATCAACTGCAGACAGCGCGCCTTCTCCTGTTATGAAAGGGAAACTATGTCCCAGTATTTCGGATCAGAACGGGGCACGGTTTCCCCCAGGACCTCCTTGCGGAAACTGCATCCCACTCTGAGCGCCCATTCCGGGACACAGCTTCCCAACGGCCCCCGTTTCGGAAACCACATCCCGTTCCGAGCCTTCAAAGCGGGACGCGGCTTCCCCGAGAAAGTATCGACTACTTACCGTCGTCGTCTTCGGCTTCTTCGCGCGCATAGAGCTCCAGCATGCGGCGGCGGTATTCGCGCACAGCGAGCTTGGCGCGCTCCAGGCGGCGGCGCTCACGCGGAGTCAGCTCGGACGGGTCGACCTCGTCTCCATAGGTCTTATCGGCAAGCAGGTGCGCCGCGTCCACGATGCGGGCATCGATGTGGCCGCTCGCTGCCTCGGCGGAAAGACGCTCGGCAATCGTATCGAGCGTAGGCAGGCCCTCGAATACGCGACCATGGCCATGCGAGGTCAGCAGCTCGTGCTCGCGCGCGAGCAAGCTCGCTAGGTCGTGGTGGGCGCGCAAGATGTCGAGCGCATCGGATGGATGCTCGGCAACCTCTGCCACGGCGGCGACCGGTGCGGCGTCGACCACGCGGTAGAAGAGCTGCGCGAGCAATGGCATCAAGAACACCGTGATGGCGCCGGCGGCAACCATAACCGACGCGATGTCTTGCGACAGCGCACCCGCGTTGACGGCAACGCTCGTCACGGCAACGATGATCGGCAGCGCCGTGGTGCAGTAGAGCGCCACGGTGATGCGGCCATACGCCGAGACATCGCGCGTCGCAGGACAAATGCTCATAGAGATAAGAATGGGCACGGCACGAATAATCAACAACGCCACGATAAAGCCCGCGAGCAAGCCCGGGCGCGACGCCACGGCCGTCAGGTCGATCTTTGCGCCCGATACGGTAAAGAACACCGGAATCAAAAAGCCGTAGGCCAGGCCGTCGAGCTTGGTCTCGAGCGTATGGTTGCCCTCGGGGATGATATAGCGCAGGACAAAGCCGGCGGCAAAAGAACCCAACACGATGTCGAGATCAAAGACGGCCGAGAACGCCACGAGCGTGACCAGGATGAGCACCGTCAGGCGCACGAAGGTCTGCGACGTGGTATCGGCACGTTCCTCGACAAACGCAAAGAAGCGGCTGCCGACGCGCTTGGAGCGGCTAGGGACCACGGCCAGCAACACGCAAACCGCCGCAAACAAGCCAAGGATTACAAGCGTTTGAATGCCAGTGCGGGCAGACAGCAGCACCGACATAGCAAGCACGGGCCCAAGTTCGCCCCAGGTGCCATACGCGAGAATCGAGTCGCCCACGCGTGTGCCGGTGAGCGAACGCTCACGCATGATGGGCACGAGCGTGCCGAGCGCCGTCGAAGTGAGGGCAAGCGTCACGGCGATACCGTCGAAATGGCTGACCGAGAACCACGGGGTAAAGCGCACGGCGAGCCAGGCGATACCAAACGTGACGACCCACGTCGCCAAACCGTAGCGCCCCTCGACACCCGTGATGCTCTTGGGGTCGATCTCAAAGCCGGCAAGCAGGAACAAAAAGGCCAGACCGAGCTCGGACACCAGCGAGACCTCGGCATCTACATGGATGACGCCGAGCATATGGGGCCCCAGTACCGCGCCGAGCACGAGCAAAAAGACCGTCTCGGGAACGGGTTTTCCAGGAATCGCCGAGGCGATAAAAGGACTCGCAAAGGCCACGAGTGCGATAATGGCGAGCGAAACGAATGCCATGTGATGCCTTTCTCTTGTTTGCGCTTCACTGTAGCACCCTCGCCGTCCTCAACGCGCCGCGAGCTGTCGTATCATAGTGAGGTTTACAAACATGTGGCTCAAGGCGACCGCAGGGCAGACCCCGCAAACCGACCGCTGCCGCATACCGTACCGTACGCCCAACCGATCAGGAAGGCAGGAACCAATGGTCTCTCGTATCTACGTGGAGAAGAAACCCGGGTTCGACGTCGAGGCTCAGCAGCTCAAGGGCGAGCTGACCGAAATTCTCGGCATCAAGGGCATCGAGGCCCTGAGGATCATCAACCGCTACGACGTCGAGGGCATCGACGAGGAGCTTTTCCGCTCCTGCGTGCCGACCGTCTTTAGCGAGCCCCAGGTCGATGTGACCTACGACGAGCTCCCCGCAAGCGATGGCGCCGTCTTTGCCGTCGAATTCCTGCCTGGCCAGTTTGACCAGCGCGCCGACTCCGCCAGCGAGTGCGTGCAGCTCATCAGCCAGGGCGAGCGCCCTGCCGTGCGCTCCGCCAAGGTCTATATGATCTCGGGCACTCTGGACGAAGCCGCCGTCGAGGCCATCAAGCACTACGTGGTGAACCCCGTCGAGGCGCGCATCGCCTCGCTCGACCTGCCCAAGACACTGTACATGGAGACCCCCGAGCCTGCGCCCGTCGAGGTGCTCGACGGCTTCCGCGAGCTCGACGAGGCCGGCCTTGCCGCCTTTATCTCCGAGCGCGGTCTTGCCATGGACGAGGCGGACATCGCCTTCTGCCAGCAGTACTTCCGCGATGAGGATCGCGACCCCACCATCACCGAGATTCGCGTGATCGACACCTACTGGTCCGATCACTGCCGCCACACCACCTTCGGCACCGTCCTGGACGACGTGACGATCGACGACGCCGTGGTGCAGCAGGCCTTCGACCGCTACATGGAAATGCGCCACGAGCTCGGTCGCGACGCCAAGCCCGTCTGCCTCATGGACATGGGCACCATCGGCGCCAAGTACCTTAAGAAGACCGGCGTCATGACCGATGTCGACGAGTCCGAGGAGATCAACGCCTGCACCGTCAAGGTGAAGGTCGATGTCGACGGCGAGGACCAGGACTGGCTGTTCCTCTTTAAGAACGAGACCCACAACCACCCGACCGAGATCGAGCCCTTCGGCGGTGCCGCCACCTGCGTGGGCGGTGCCATCCGCGACCCGCTCTCGGGCCGCAGCTACGTGTACCAGGCCATGCGTGTTACCGGCGCCGGCGACCCCACCGTCCCGGTTTCCGAGACGCTCGAGGGCAAGCTGCCGCAGCGCAAACTCGTGACCACTGCTGCCGCCGGCTACTCCAGCTACGGCAACCAGATCGGCCTTGCCACCGGTCAGGTCAACGAACTCTATCACCCCGGCTACGTGGCCAAGCGCATGGAGGTCGGCGCCGTCGTGGGCGCTACCCCGGCAAACCACGTGCGTCGCGAGTGCCCCGCCCCCACCGACAAAATCATCCTGCTGGGCGGCCGCACCGGCCGTGACGGCATCGGCGGTGCCACCGGCTCATCCAAGACCCAGAACACCGAGTCCATCGAGACCTCGGGCGCCGAGGTCCAGAAGGGCAACGCCCCGGTCGAGCGCAAGCTGCAGCGCCTGTTCCGCCGCGGCGATGCCTGCCGTCTGATCAAGCGCTGCAACGACTTTGGCGCCGGCGGTGTCTCGGTCGCCGTAGGCGAGCTTGCCGACGGCCTGTATGTCGACCTTGATACCGTGACCAAGAAGTACGACGGTCTTGACGGCACCGAGCTCGCCATCTCTGAATCCCAGGAGCGCATGGCCTGCGCCGTCGCCGACGGTGACGTCGAGGAGTTCATGGGCTACGCCGCCGAGGAGAACCTGGAGGCGACCGTTATCGCCGAGGTTACCGCCGAGCCGCGCATGCGCATGGCCTGGAACGGCGTCGCCATCGTCGATCTGTCCCGCGAGTTCCTCAACTCCAACGGTGCGCCCAAGCACCAGGTCGCCCACGTCTGCGCCCGCAGTGTGTGGCAGCCCAGCTGGGCCGGTACCACGCTCGCCGAGCGCATGACCTCGCTTGTCACCGACCTCAACGTCG
This sequence comes from Collinsella sp. TF12-2AT, assembly GCF_003436735.1. Lineage (NCBI taxonomy): Bacteria > Bacillati > Actinomycetota > Coriobacteriia > Coriobacteriales > Coriobacteriaceae > Collinsella > Collinsella sp. TF12-2AT. Next base: position 74,180 of record NZ_QSQK01000001.1, read on the forward strand.
CTTCTAACAAGGGCCTTTCCGAGCGCTTCGACTCCACCATCGGCGCCGCGACCGTGCTCATGCCCTTTGGCGGCAAGACGCAGCTCACCCCAAGCTCGGCCATGGTCGCCAAGTTCCCCGTGGACGGCGAGACCACCACGGCGAGCGCCATGGCATGGGGCTTCAACCCCTATCTGATGGAGGCCGACCAGTTTGCGGGCGCCTACCTGTCCGTGGTCGAGTCCATCGCCAAGCTCGTTGCCGCCGGCTTTGAGCACAAGCGCACCTACCTCTCCTTCCAGGAGTACTTCGAGCGCCTGCGCACCGAGGCCGAGCGCTGGGGCAAGCCCATGGCTGCCGTCCTGGGTGCCCTTATGGCCCAGGTCGACCTGGGTGCCGGCGCCATCGGCGGCAAGGACTCCATGAGCGGTTCGTTTGAGGACGAGGCCGGCGAGCTCAACGTTCCGCCGACCCTGATCAGCTTCGCCGTCGCCGTGGGCAAGGCCGCCCGCGCCGTCTCGCCCGAGTTCAAGGGCCTCACGCACCGCGTCGTCCGCATCGCCCCCGCCACCTATGGCGAGGACTACCGCCCCGATGCTCAGCAGCTGCTCGCCGCGTTTGACGCCGTCGAGGCGCTCACTGCTACCGGCAACGCCCTGGCCATCTCCACGCCCGGCTACGGCTGCGGCGCCGAGAGCCTCTTTAAGATGTGCGTCGGTAACCAGATCGGTATCGAGCTTGCCGAGGATGTAGACGTGGAGAGCCTCTTCACCCCGCTCTACGGCAGCTTTATTGTCGAGCTCGCCGAGGATGCCGAGCTGCCCGAGGTCGCCGACGGCGTTGTCGTCGAGCCCCTGGGCACCACCGTCGAGGGCTATGTCATCGACACCGGTTCCGAAGTCATCGAGCTCTCCGAGCTCCAGGAGGCCTGGGAGAGCGGCATCGAGGGCGTCTTCACCTACCGCAGCGCCGGCGAGACCCCCGAGGTCGAGACCATCGACTTCCGCGCCAAGGATATCCACGTGTACGGCGGCGCCAAGATCGCCCGCCCGCGCGTGATCATCCCCGTGTTCCCCGGCAACAACTGCGAGTACGACAGCGCCCGCGCCTTCCGTGCCGCCGGTGCCGAGGCCGACACCTTCGTGATCAACAACCTCACGCCCGAGGCCGTCGCCGAGAGCACCCACGAGCTTGCCCGCCGCATCCGTGCAAGCCAAATCGTTATGATCCCCGGCGGCTTCTCGGGCGGCGACGAGCCCGATGGCTCCGCCAAGTTCATCACGGCGTTCTTCCGCGCTCCCGAGGTCACCGAGGCAGTCCGCGACCTGCTCAAGGCCCGCGATGGCCTGATGCTGGGCATCTGCAACGGCTTCCAGGCCCTGATCAAGCTCGGCCTGGTGCCCTACGGCGACATCGTCGACGCCACGCCCGATGCGCCCACGTTGACGTTCAACACCATCGGTCGCCACCAGAGCCGTCTGGTGCGCACCCGCATCTCGTCCAACTTGTCCCCGTGGCTGTCGCAGTGCAGCCTGGACGACCCCTACACCGTCGCCATCAGCCACGGCGAGGGCCGCTTTGTCGCCAATGACGAAGTGCTCGCCCAGCTGATCGCCAACGGCCAGGTCGCCACGCAGTACGTGGGCGAGAACGGCAAGCCCAGCATGGATCTCTCCGTCAACCCCAACGGCTCCGCACTCGCCATCGAGGGCATCACGAGCCCCGACGGCCGCGTCCTGGGCAAGATGGGCCATGCCGAGCGTCGCGGCGACAACCTGTACCGCAACGTGCCCGAGCATGTCCCCGGCGATAAGTTCATGCCGATCTTTGAGAGCGGCGTGGCCTACTTCGCTTAAACCTTTCCCATCGGGTACAATCCCCTCGGGTAACAACACCCGCCACCGGCACACCCGGTGGCGGGTTCTTTTTTGCTTCGCGCATACAGGAAGGACACCATGGAAAGCCGCAAGCCGTATCTCGCCACCCTGCCCGGACTCATCCTGGGCTGCCTTGTTTGTTGCGCGCTCTGGGGGTCGGCCTTTCCCTGCATCAAGATCGGCTACGCACTCTTTGGTATCCCGGCGCACGATAGCGCCTCGCAGCTGCTCTTTGCGGGCTTGCGCTTCACGCTTGCCGGCGCCCTGGTTATCGTTGGGATGAGTGCGGCCCAACGCCGCCCCCTCATTCCGCAGGCTCGCGACATCAAGCCCATCCTCACGTTGTCGCTCTTCCAGACTATCGGGCAGTACTTCTTTTTCTACCTGGGACTCTCGCGCGCCAGCGCCATGTCGAGCTCCATCATCGAGGCCAGCGCCAACTTCCTCGCAATCCTCTTTGCCGCCCTGGCATTTCACACCGAGAAGCTCAATACGGCCAAGGTGCTTGGCTGTGCGCTGGGCTTTGCCGGCGTCGCGCTCGTCAACATCTCGGGCGCAGATGGCACCTTTGGCTTCAGGCTCGATGGCGAGGGCTTTATCCTAGCCTCCACTGTCGCGGGTGCTCTTTCGACCTGCCTGATCGGCATCTTCTCGCGCAAGCACGACGGCGTCTTGCTTGCCGGGTGGCAGTTCTTGGTCGGCGGCCTGGTCCTCACCGCCATCGGCTTTTTGATGGGTGGCGCGCTCTCCCCCACGGCGATTGTCCCCGCCATCGTGCTCATCATCTACATGGCGCTTATCTCCGCGGTCGCCTACTCGCTGTGGTCGCGCCTGCTTGCCGTCAACCCCGTCAGCCGCGTCTCGGTCTTTGGGTTTATGAACCCGGTCTTTGGCGTACTGCTGAGCGCACTGCTGCTTGGCGAGGGCGCCGGCACGAGCCCCGTTACTGTCATCGTTGCCCTGCTCTTGGTCTGCAGCGGCATCATCATCGTCAACAAACCCAAAAAAGCCTAGAGAGCTCACCTTTTTAGGGAGAGCCTTCACACACTTTAGCTTAATGGAATGCACTGGTTCTCGTTGATTTCGCACCGAGTCGCGGCGGCAGACGCCCGTCTTGCCGCACCGCGCCTGGGCATTATGACCGGTGGCCCCCACAAACGCAAAAGGAGCGCACGACCATCGCAACGGTCGTGTGCCCCTTTTCCTAGCGTATCTGAACGCCGGCTTTCTTCTTCTCGCGCTTTACACGGTAGAGCTCCGCGTCGGCAGCACGAAGCAAGTCTTGCCAGGTATCGACGCCATCACCAACCCGTGCGTAGCCGATGGACATCCGCAACAGATACGGAACCTCGGCGCGCGCGAGCTCATCGTTGATTGTCGCGCACAGATGCATGATATCCTGTTCCGCCACTGCCTTTTGGAGCACCACGAACTCATCGCCACCATAACGTGCGATAAAGCCGCCAGACGCCGAGCAGACTTCTTTGAGCGCAGCGGATATGACCTGAAGAGCGTGGTCGCCCTCCACATGCCCATAGCGATCGTTAATCTGCTTAAAGCCGTCGGCGTCCATCATAAGCAGATATACATCTTCGGCCTGATCCACATTTGAGAAGAGCGACAGCATATAGGTCTCAAAACGGTTGCGATTGTTAAGTCCAGTCAACGGGTCGGTCGAGATGAGCTGCTCCTGGTAGATGATGTAGAGCAGCAACATGCTAATCATTATGCCGACACAAAGGCCGGGCAGCGAGTATACGACCTGAAAGGTACCGCCCACCAGGGCCGGAATGGCGAAAAATGCCAAGGTTCGATAGATGGCCTTCGTCTGCAGGCTCTCGACCCTGCGAGATTGCACAAACGCATGCAGGGACGTATGTATAACGTAACAGTAGCTGACGATGGGCTGGATCATATAGGCAAAGCCGCGACGATACACGCCCTGCGAATCGATATAGAACAGGGCGTGCGTCCAGTAACTGGTAAACGCCAGCACGACCACCAGAGCCGTAGGCAACGCTACAAGCACCACCCTATAGCGCGAGGTCAAAAGACGAGAACCCTGCACCGTCTCGGAATAGATAAACCAAATGAGACACGCGATAGCAAAGAGCGAAAACGAAACCGCGTTGGAAATCCAGTTGGCAGCAATGCCCAACGTGCCGTCCACACCGTCCGAAAGCGTCCAGATCATATCGAATAATATGTACGCGGCAGAGGCGTAGCCAAGCATGCTAAACAATAGCTGCTGGGTGCTCGAGAACAAGGAGCGACGACTTCGCACGGCAAGCCCGATAAGAACAATCATGCATAGCACGAATATCTCAATCTTGAGTGCCTTAACCACTAGCGCCATCCCTTCAATACCCAAGTGGTCAGAATCGCCCAATTCGAATCAGGGCAATAAACACCCCTTTACTCCGCAGGGGTAAAGGGGATAATAGCAGAGCGCCCGAACATCACTGCAAAACAGTTTCTGTTCGGGCGCCCATACGGCGCGAATTGCACACGCCGGCATCATTGATGGGTATCGATTGCTACTCGCCATCGATGTCAGTCGCGACGGCCTCCTCGATGGCCTCGACACCGACAGGCGACAGATCCTCCTTGCCTTGGCAGAACTTCTTGTCGACCCAGCCAGTCAGAATCGGAGCCATGATCGCCGTGATGATAACGGCGGTGGCGATCTGAGCGTACGCGGTGGGCGCAAGCTCGGCGTAACGCGGTGCGACCTCGGCGAGGGCAACCGGTGTGGTCATAGCCGTGCCGGCAATGGTGGAGCAAGCCACAGCGGCCTTGCCATTGCCGCCGCACAGACGCTCGAACGCAAAGGTGATGGGACCGACGACAAACAGCGTGACAAGGCCCAGCAAGATGCCGGAAATACCGCCGGTGATAAAGCTCGACAGGCTCATGGACGCACCGAGCTGAAATCCGATGACGGCAATCGCGGGATTGGCACCGGGAACCAGCAGGTTCTTGATAAACGGGAACAGGTTGCCCAGAACCATGCCAATAACGAGTGGCAAGATGGAGCCGATAATGGTGCCAATGGGAATGTTGGCGAGGCCGGAAACACCGAGGATGATCATCGTGACGGCGGGGCCAGCCGTAAAGAACAGGATACCGACGGCGCCCTGCTCGGACTCATCGCCGAACTCGCCCATGATGCCCGTATAGAGCGCCATGTTGCAAAACGTGATGCCGCCGATGATAGACACGGAGCTCAGACCCAGGAAGTTGTCGTTAAAGAAATATGCCACGCCCAGGCCGAGAGCCGCTGCGACGACCAGCTTGGGGATCAGCACGACGATACCGGTCTTGATGGCACCCGGCGTGGACTTAAAGCTGATGCCGGCGCCCACAAACAGCAGGATCGCGGCGACGATGGTATTGGAGCCACCGCGGCAGGCAGCCGTAAAGAAGCCGCCGATCTCAAAAACCTGCGGGCAGAAGGTGTTGAGCAAAAGACCGACGATCATCGGATAGATCATGATGTCGCCCGGGATGCGCGGGACCTTGAATTTCTTTTGCTCGTTGGCGGTCGCTTCCTGTGCCATGAAACCCCCATTTCCGCTGACGGGGTACAAAAGCCCACGTCACGCTTTGCTACAGTAAAGTTTGACCATGGTACCAGAAGAAATAGACCAGCTCGGTGAAAAATTGGATTCGTTGGCCGGGATGCTAAACGTGTCCCGCTCTTATACGAGGCTCAAAACGATATAGAGCACGATGCCCGAAACACAGCACCACAACATCGACTTTGTCCTGATTGCCACCACCACGACGCCGGCAGCCGCAATCCAGGGAACCAAGGCAGGCCAGAGTCCCGCGTCGAACGCCCCGGGGCTCACCAAGTCGTTGGCGACCAGCGCGGCAAAGGCAGCGGGCGGGATATAACCCAGGGCCTCGGTAATGCGGGGCGACAGCGTTCTCCCGCGCAAGGCAAACGCCGGCGCGATGCGAAAGAACGCGATAGCAGCCCACGACGACAGCCACAGAACCAAGAACTCGTTAACGGGCATCGCGGGCACCTCTTCCGTCTAATACAGCATCGCACGCCAGCGCAATGGCAATGCCGACCACGACGCTTGCCGGCACGGCAATATTCGTGAGGCCCAAGAACTTGCATACGGCGACGGACACCGCGCCCGAAACCGCCGCGACAACGTTGCCGCGCGACAGCCGCTGCGAAAAGAGTAGACAGATAAAGAGCGACGTGCAGACGAAACTCGCAATAGCGGTGGGAACATCGACAACGGCACCGACGATGGCACCCATCGTGCACGAAGCGCCCCATGTCGCGATGAGGATCACGTTGAGCACGAAGGATTCGCGCGGGCCCCAATCCTCCCCCTCAACCAGCTTGGCAAGCGAGATGCCGTATGCCTCCTCGGTGAGCGTCGCGGCAACAGCCAGCGTCTGACGCTTCGAGGCGCCCGCCAGATGGGGTGCGATCGATGCCGAGTAAAGAGCGAAGCGCGAGGAGATGGCGGCGACGCTCGCGATAATCGAAGGTGCCGGTACGCCCGCCAGCCAAAGATTGCAGATCATAAACTGGCCGCTGCCCGTCACAAACGTGCTGCTCAGAGCAAAGACCATCCAGGGCTCCATTCCCGTCTGCCCCATGATCATTCCGCACGGCGCGCCTATTGCAACATAGGTAAGCATCACTGGCCAGACGATTTTAAAGATCCTAAGGACCATGCCACTCCCATTCTGGTAAGTCGTCTGCAGCGCGCCTTGCAACGCAGCAGAAATATCAACCGGTGGCAATAAAGTTCACCTACAATTGCCACCGGATCGAAAGACACAACTTTTTAGGAAGTCATTATGACAGCTATCGATCGAGACCGGGCGCGCGCGGCCTTCAAAAGCTACACCGATGCCTACGACGCCACCAACCCACGCATCGCGCTCAAAATCGAGCATACGTACCACGTGGCCGAGGCATGCGATGCCGTAGCGCGCGAGCAGGGCTGGTCGTCAGAAGATATTGACCTGGCATGGCTTTGCGGCCTGCTGCACGATATGGGCCGCTTTGAGCAGCTGCGACGCTGGGACACCTTTAAGGACGCCGAGAGCATGAGCCATGCAGTGCTGGGCATCGAGGTCCTCTTTGGCGAGAATCCCGCCGATGCACCCGCCGTAATGAGCATCCGCGACTTTATCGATGACCCGGCAGAAGATGAGCTCATCCGAGCGAGCATCGCCTATCACAGCGATTTCCGTCTACCCGCACAGCTCGACGAGCGCACGCGGAGCTTCTGCGACATCGTGCGCGATGGCGACAAGATCGACATTATGCGCACCATCGCCGACAGCACCGTCGACACCGTCCTCAAGGTGGATGAGGACACGTTTCTCGCCAGCCACTTCTCGACATCGGCGCTTACCGCCTTTGACGAGCACCGCTGCGTCGCGCGCGATGAGCGCGATGAGCCCGCCGACTTCTTGGTGGGGCTTATCTGCTTTATGTTTGAGCTCGTCTATCCGGCAAGCCGCGCGCTGGCGCGCGAGCAAGGCGATATCTACCGCCTGCTCGACGCGCCCTTTGGCATTACGCGGCCCTTTACCGACCCCGCCACGCAGGCAACCTGGAGCCGCCTAAAGGACGAGATGCGCGACTGGCTGGCGCGTGCCTAGCGCTCAAACTGGGCCAGCAGCTCCTCGACGACCTCGACGGCATCACCGACAACCTTGTACTGGGCAGCACCAAAGATGGGGGCATCCGGGTCCTCGTTGATGGCGATAATGCACTCCGCCCCACCGATGCCGGCAAGATGCTGGATGGCGCCCGAAACACCGATACTCACGAGAAGCTTGGGCGAGACCGATACACCCGTCTGGCCAATTTGGTGGCGATACTCCAACCAGCCTGCCTCCACAATGGGACGCGTGCAACCAAGCTCGGCACCCAGGGCATCGGCGAGCTTTCGCATCAGGGGCAGATTCTTCTTGGAGCCGATGCCGCGGCCCACCACGACCAGACGCTCGGCATCGGCAATTGAGGCCTGCTGTCCCCACTCCTCGGCGGGAATCGAGATCTCGACGCGGGCCTTAACGTCATCCGCAAGCACTACCTGGGTAATCGTGCCGGAGCGGCTATAGTCAAACTCGGGCGCCTTAAAGATGCCGGGGCGCACCGTTGCCATCTGAGGACGGTGGTTGGGGCAGATAATGGTGGCCATCAGGTTGCCGCCAAACGCCGGGCGCGTCTGCTGCAGCAGACCCGTCTCCGTATCCATAGAAAGCACCGTGCAATCGGCCGTAAGACCCGTCTGCAAGCGCACGGCCACACCGGGCGCCAGCTCGCGACCAAAGGCGGTCGCGCCGTACAGAATGGCCTCGGGCTTGCGCTCGGCTACCAAATCGCAGATCAAGCGAGCGTAGACCTCCGCGTCGTTCTGACGCAGGCGCTCGTCACGACAGACCAGAACTTCGTCCGCACCGGCGCAAATCAGATGCTCCAGGTCCCCGAGTGAGCCCTCGGGGCTCATGCCGACCAGTGCCACCAGACGGCAGCCGCGGGCATCGGCAAGCTCGCGCCCCTTGCCCATGAGCTCGAAGGCCACGGATGCAACGGCATCGTGCTCGTCAGTCTGCACGAAGATCCAGATGTCTCGATATGCGTCAAGGTCTGCCGCGCCGGCGGCCTCGTCGCGCTCAATCGAGATGGCGTTGACGGGGCAGGCGTCGACGCACCCACCGCACAGGATACAGCCGTCGGTTACGCGGGCACAGCGATTGGGGCGCTCACCCTCCACCACAATGCCGCCCGAGGCGCAGGCGCGAACGCAGCGACCGCAGCCGATACAGGCTTCGCTATCGATAATCAGCCCGCTCATCTATGCCATCCCCTCAATAATCTTGGCAAGTTTTACCGCCTGCTCGGACGCCGTTCCCTCAACGGCCTCGCACGTTTGGTCACGGTCGGGCACAAACGAGCGCACGACCTGCGTCGGTGATCCGGCAAGGCCGCAACGCGAGGGATCGGCGTTTACGTCGGCAGCGCTGGCCACACGCACGTCTGCATCCTCGGCCGCGCGAATACCGGCAATACTCGGCATGCGCAGCTGGCCAATCTCCTTGGCGGTCGTCATCGCACACGGCATCTCCAGGTACACCGTCTCCTCGCCGGCATCGCAGCCGTGAACGAGCGCCAGCGAGCCACACGTCGTAAATCCCGCGCTCTGCACACAGCTCACGTCGGTCACGCAGGGGACCCCAAAGGCGCCGGCCAGCTCGGGGCCGATCTGGGCCGTATCGCCGTCCACTGCCATCTTGCCGCAGATGAGCAGGTCAAAGTCCTCATCGAGTGCCTCGATGCCGCATTTGAGGGCATAGGTGGTGGCTAGGGTATCGGCGCCCGCAAAGGCGCGATCGGTCAGCAGCAGCGCGTCGTCGGCACCGCGGGCGATGCAGTCGCGCAGCAGCGATTCGGTCGCGGGGATGCCCATCGACACCACCGTCACACGCACGTCCATGCCAAAGCCGATAAAGTCGTCCTTCAGCGCTAGCGCACATTCGAGGGCACTTGCATCGAAGGGATTAATGACCGCCTGCTTGCCATCACGCACGATAGTATTGGTCTTGGGGTCCATCTTGACCTCGGTGCTTCCGGGCACCGCCTTGACGCACACCACCATATGGAAATCACTCATCTTCACGCGCCCCCTTTCTGGACGAGTTCATCCAAGAGCTTCTCCGTAAACAGGCTGCCGCGACCCAGCTGGCCGGCAGGATCGAGCTGGAGTTTGAGACGCGCCGACTCGACCATGGCCTCGTGACCGTACATCGTCTCCAAGAAGCCCGCCTTGATCTTGCCGACGCCGTGCTCGGCAGAAACGGCACCGCCCATGGCCGTGACCTCGGAAGCCCACTGGGCAAAGAGTTCTCCACCACGACGGTAGTCTTGCGCATCGCGCGGCAGGATGTTCACATGCAGATGGTTGTTCCCGATGTGTCCCCAGGCAGCAGACTCAAGCCCGCTTTCGGCCAGCGTGCGGCGATAGAGGGCCATGACATCGGCAAGGCACGCATTGGGCACCGACATATCCGATCCCAGCTTGGTAATGGTGGGGTCGATGCGGCGACGCTCGTCAATGAGCATATTGACACTCTCGGGGACCGCGTGGCGGAAGAACCGCTGGCACTCGCGATCGACTTCGGTGCGGGCGACCCATGTCGCATCGTCGCGGCCGCCCGCAAGCTCCAGCACCCATCCCAGGTGGTACAGCTCCTCGGTCGCCTGCGCCTCGTCGTCGCAGTCGAGCTCCACGTAGACACAGACCTTTGCCTCGTCGTCGAGCGCCGGCAGCGAGGCAAACGCGGTCGACTGCTCGCGCCGGCGACGCAGGATATCCAGGGCGCCAGCATCGAAATACTCAATAGCGGCGGCATGGGACAGCACGGGACGCACGGAATCGGTAAAGGACACGGCCTTGTCTTCGCTATCGAAAAAGCAACTCACACCCCATACGACCGAAGGTGCCGCCTGCAGGGCGATCTCGAGCTCGGTAATGACGCCGAGCGTGCCGCACGCACCGATAAAAAGATCGATGGCGTCCATATCGTCCGCAACAAAATACCCCGAGGCATTTTTGGTCTTGGGCATGGTGTAGTCAGGCAGATCAAGCTCGAATGTATGACCCTCTGCCGTCACGAGCGACAGGTGGCGGCCCCGTGCAAAAACCTCGCCACGGTGAAGCTCGAGCAGGTCGCCATCGGTCAGCACGACATGAAGGCCCGTGACGTGAGGGCGCATGGGGCCGTAAGCGTAGCTGCGGGCGCCGGAGGCGTTGCATGCCGCCATGCCGCCCAGACAGGCAGATGCCTCGGTGGGATCGGTGGGAAAGAACTGCTCGGGGGACTCTTGGAACTCCTCGTAGGCCTCAAGCGATGCCTGGTCCCAACCAGCGGTCGGCAGTACCTTCTTGCTCAGCTGCTTACGCAGCTCCGAGAGCACAACGCCCGGCTCCACGCGCAGCAGAAATTGGCCTTGTTCATCGCGGCGAAGGCCCAAGTAGCGATTCATACGGGAAGTATTGAGGATATGCCCACCGTGGGGCACGGCACCGGCGGCAAGGCCGGTTCGGGCGCCCTGAACCGTTACCGGGACACGCTCGGCATGGAGCGTTTCCAAAATGGCACGGACCTCGTCTTCCGTTGTCGGAAACGAGATGCTCGATGCTTCGCCCGATGCACGAGATTCATCGCGGCCATACTCTTCGAACTCATCGGTGAAGGGTTTAATGGTTGCAGACACGCGAACTCCCCCTTTAGCTAACTACAGTGTTTGCAGGGAGATGTTACCGCATCGTTTCGTCGACGTGTTCGAGACCGTCTCCATAATTGGCGATTTTTACGTTTGTGCAATTCGGCGAACGGCAAGGCTTCCTCGGCAGACGATGCTTTTGACACATATCGCCCCGCCGTCGCCGGCCGCTCGATTGTCGCTCGAAAAAAGTTGAAGTAATTTTTTTCACCTTTTACCTGCGGAGATGTCAATCCGTCAAGCATTTGGTCAGAAATTGGTCAAGTAGCGGCTGATACGGTCGGCGTCGACAGCCAAAACCGATAGAAGTTTTGGCCCCAGAAGCAGGGAGGTTCCCATGGCATATTACTGGCCCCAGTACGGCGTCGCCATCGAGGTCGACGACGATCCCTATCTCCTGCCTTTCGACGAAGAGGCGTTCCCCGATACGGCGGTCTACCACGTCACCACCGATGTTATCTGCGACCCCGAGTCGTTCTCGGCGCTCGCCCACCACATCGCGCGTATCCACGACATCGAGCTCCCTCACGACTTTGACGAGCTCATCTACTCGCGCCGCCTGATGCTTCACATGCTCTTTGGAGCGGACCCGTCCACGTTCGCACGTGTCTACACCACCAAGGACGCCGCATGAGTGCGAAGAAGCCGCCCCGCCTCGCAGGACTGGGGCGTCGCAAGAAACTCGTCGTTGTCTGCCTGGCTATCGCCTGCGCCCTCATCGCCGTAGGGCTATACGCCTGGCAGTCGCAGCCCGTGCCCGAAGCGGGCGCCTCAGTCACGACGGCAGAGGGTAAATCGCGACAAGAAATCCAAGATGAGCTCGATGCCATCGTCCGCGACAACATGATGACGATTTCGGTCGCGCCGGTCGCTCAGCTACAGGAGGACGGCAAGCTGCGCGTCAACGTGCAAAACGTCCAAGACAATAAATTTCCCCAGCGATTCCGCGTCATCCAAAACGACGAGACCATGTACGAATCCGGTGTGGTCGAGACCGGCAAGACAATCGAGACGTGCCCCGCCGGCGACATCAAAGAAGGAGAGGCATACATCGAGATCCAGGCACTCGATGCCAAGACTCTCGACAGCCACGGCAATCCGACACGTGTCAAGGTACGGGTTGAGCAAGCCGAGAACTAGCTTTTTCGGCCGACGCGACACCGCACGCAATTCACCAGCATTCGTCCAATCATCGCGGGGACGGCCCGCGGCGAATAGAAAGGAACGACCATGGACATCACCAGGAACATGAACGGAGCCAGAGCGCTCGTCGTGGGCGCAGGGCTCGCGCTCGCAATGGGCGCCGCCCCGACGCCAGCTCTGGCAGCCGGGCGCGTTGGAACCACGAAAGTAATGGTCAGGACCGAGATCGACAACGTAGAGTTCAAAGTTCCGACGGTTATTCCCTTCGTCGCCAAGGCCGACGGCACGCTTCAGGGCCCCTCAGAAGACGCGACCACCATCGACAATCATTCGGCCTACGGCATCCATGTCACCAACATGAAGATCGACGCCATGAACACCTGGACCATTGCCGCCGACGCCAAGGCCGGAACCGCGCAGAATTCCATCGACTTTAAGGTCGGCCCCGACGGCGCACTCCAGAACGCCAGCGCCGCAATGCAGGAGACGGGCCTCGATCTTTCCAAGAATGCAGCCTTCGACATGGGCTACCAGGGCATTGCCGGCGGCACGGACAAAATTAAGCTCAAGACAAGCGGAAACGTCGCCCGCGTCACGCGCGACATCTTCCGCGTAACCGGCGAAGGCGATCAGGTTGCAACGATCACCTGGACGGTCGAGCCCGGTGCGCACACGGCATAAGGCCGTCGCCCTGGCCGCCGTCAGTATCCTAGCGTTTGGGCCAGCCATGGCCTTTGCCCAGCAAGAACAGGCGCAGGCCGCCACGCAAGTGACGGTCGACCTCTCGGAGCTCGACCGCGGCAACTGCAAGGAACCGTTGGCACAGACAGACGACAGACGATGGCTCTTGGCAGCAGGCGCCACGGCAGCAGGTGCGGGAACCGCCGGCCTCGGTCTGCACATCAAACGCAGCCAGAAACGAAACACGGACAGGCCGCACTAAATTAGCTAAGGAGACCCCATGGCATCGAAGAACCTTTTGCCCGTCGTCGCACTCTGCGGCGCGCTCGCAACCGGAACGCCTGTCGCCGCTTGGGCGACTCCCGTCATGGCAGACTCCTTACCAGCAGCCCTAAGCTCCGCACCAAATCCGTCGAGCGCCATTGCGTGCAAGCGTTTTTCGTTCGCACAGGCCGCAATCTCAACCTCGGGATGCCTTCGTCGTAATACGGACGGCTCGATAGTCGTGGATATCAATCGTTCGAACAAGGCAAACGGCTCCCAGGCGGGGTGCGCCGTCTGCACATGGCGCTCGATTGTGCTCGATGCAGATGGCGATCCGTGCGATTTGGGGTTGCGCATCGATATCGCTTCGGTCGATGACTCGGCGAACGGAGCGAAGGTCGCCTTCGACGGTGCGTTTTTCGAGAAAGGAGGCGGTATATGTCTGGGCTGCGCCGCCGCGAATGCAGACGATGTGCAGCCCACCCTCTCATTCACGGCATCGCTGCGGCTGACCAAGGCGGGCACCGATGCCATCGCGGCGGGAGAAGCATCCCTGCTGTTCTACGCCGTCAGCACCAAAGACACAGACGCTCATTTCGAGAAGTCAGCCGGATCACTCAGCCTTACACGAGGGATAGAGGCAGGCCCTATTGAAATCGATGCCCACGCGCAAAGCAGGCAACGCATTCTTGCCGACCCGGCGCTTCTCGAAATGGAGTGGAACGGATCCGGAGCCATCGGGATTGTCCCCTCCGCGCTTGACGCCAAGACGCTCCCCTCAAACGACGAACCCATCAACGCAACCATACAAGAAGAGAGCACGGACAAAGAAGCAGGTGCGGGCGACACGCCGTCGCCGACAAACAGCGTCCCAGCTTCTTTCGAAGCACCGAATGAGCCCGCTACCGGTCCAAACGATCCCGAGCTCGCGGACAGTCTGGGACTTGCTGATCCTCAGGAGATCGATGAAGGTAACTGCTGCGTGCTTGCCGCCCTCGACCACACAGAGGTCATCGATGCTGCAAACATCGAAGTTGCCGCCGCCAATCAGCCCGTCCGCAAGTCGGCCATCATCGCATTTCCCGAATCCATCGAAGTCGTCTTTTTGCCATCAGGCGAGGTCGTGGCCCCAACACTGCTCACCTTGTTGGGCGCCAAGAATACTCGAAACGAAATTAAAAAGGTCACGGTTGTCGACCCTGCAACCACCGCTAAACTGCGTTTATACGCCGTTGCCCCAGACGGAGGCAAGACCTTGGAATTCGATGGCGACACACTTCTAGCCTGGCGACGTCTGGACATTATGCAAGACGTCTCGTATCAGATCGAACTCGAAGGGTTTGATCGTGCCCGCGATGCCAATATCATCGCCGCGGCTATTGAATCCCCACAGCGGCTTATGACACTGCGCTTTGACTACTATCCCTATGTCCCGACAACCACCTGAGGCTTAAATGCTGCGCATCATTCCTAATACCACTTATATAACGTATTAGATGAGTCGCGATGTGCCTCGCATTTCGTTCTGCTACGATTGCCACGTTGGCATCAATACAGGAGGGCTCATGCCGGGCTTGGGAACAATCATCAACGTTGCGCTTTTAGTTGCGGGCGGTCTTTTGGGATTAGCGGGCGGCCGCTTCATTACACCGCGCATCCAAGACACGCTCATGAAAGCATCGGGGCTGTGCGTCCTGTTTATCGGCCTGGGCGGCACCATGCAAAAGATGCTCATCATCGATGGAAAGGCGCTAGCGACCACCGGTACCACCATGCTCATCGTCTCATTTGCGCTCGGTTCGCTCATCGGCGAGGCCATCAACTTGGAGGCCTCCATCGAGAACCTTGGCGAATGGCTCAAGCGCAAGACTGGCAGTGAGGGCGATAACGAGTTCACCAACGCTTTTGTCTCGACTTCACTCACCGTGTGCATCGGCGCCATGGCCATTGTGGGATCGATCCAGGACGGCCTGCTCGGCGACTGGTCAACGCTTGCCCTCAAGGGCGCACTGGACTGCATCATCGTCTGCACCATGACGGCCTCGCTTGGCCGCGGCTGCATCTTCTCCGCCCTGCCCGTCGCCGTGTTCCAGGGGACGATCACGTTGTTTGCCGGCGCGCTCTCCCCCATCATGACCACAGCAGCCCTCAACAGCCTTTCGCTCGTAGGCTCCATGCTCATCTTCTGCGTCGGCGTCAACCTCATCCGTCCTCAGACCTTCCGCACGGCCAATATGCTTCCCTCCGTCGTCATCGCCGTCATATACGCCCTCCTGTTCTAAATCTATCAACGCAGCGGTATCTCGAACATCTGTTTGATGCTGTGCTATGATATGAGGTCACCGTAGCTGCGTTCGAGAGGAGGAGCGGTGGCCGACCAGGACATCAAGATGCTCATCGAGCGCATTATGGCCGAGGCCCGGACCCATCAGTCCGCCCGCTTCTCAAACGAAACCTACGCAGACGAGCCGATTCTCAAAACCGGCCGACAGATGCAGAATTTCCTCCCCGACCAGTACCGTAAAATGCGCGAGATATCGCGCTGGCAGGATGACCCCAAGGGCGGTGCGGGCCGCTGGCTTTCGGAAGCCGAGCTTTTTTACCGCCAGGGCCTGCTGATGGCCGACTTTGAGGACGACTGTCCCTACAACGGCACCTTTAAGTCGTACTTTCCCACCTACAACGCCATGAGCGACCGGCAACTGCGCGGCTACTTTACCTGGCGTGCCCAAGTGCGCCGCGGAACCGTCGAGGAAACGTCTACGTCCTTTGCCTTTCTGTATCTCTATGAGCTGATCTGCGGCATTGGCGTAGATAATCCACTCGATGGTTTTAACAAGATCAAGGCTTTTTGGGATGTCTATCGCGCCTTCGAGCCCGGCATCGACCGGTTTGCGCGCGTGTGGCTGCAAGATTACGCCGTGTTCCACGGGCTCGACCCCAAGCTGCTTCGCGACTCTAAAACCGTCATGTTCGATAACGCCCTTATCGAACTGCGGCGCGCGGCACGAGACCTTGTACCGGCACCGTCCGGCCAGACCCCTAAGCGTCGCAAAACCTCCGAGCCCACGCTCCCCCTTCCGCCCGATGAGGTGCGCGAGGAGCGACTCATGGCCGCCATCAACGCCCTCTCCACGTACAACCTAAGTAGCTCGCGGCTCGACCGCAGCCACCACCGCGATCTGCGCCACGTGGCGTGCGCCGTGTATGTCCGCATGGCGCGCTACTATGACACGCACCGAAAGACCGGCATCGTGGCAAGTTTATTTGGGGAGGAGACGGCCATGCCCTACACCATGTTTGCCTCGGCCGTATTCTTTGCGCCCGAGCGCCACGAGGACTGCGAATACCGTCTGGACCCCATCCATATCTACCGTTGCCAAAACGGTTTTTGGGAATGCATGCGGATTCACGGCAGCAGACAAAAGAGCAGCAAACTTGGCGAGATGATGCGCGCCTGCGACCAACGCCTGCGCCTGGCCCTGGACCCTGCCCATCCCCTTAAGGAAGAAAAGGTCCCCAAATATCTGGCCAAGATTATCGATGACGAGATTGTGACATGGCTTTCGTGGGACGCTGCACACCAGCCCGTCAAGATCGATATCGATTTGAGCCAGCTGGGGCACATTCGGAGCGCTGCCGCACAAACGCGCGAAGCGCTTTTGATTGACGAGGAACGCGAGGACGGCGCGTCCGCAGAAGCCGAGGCAGCGGACTCAGGGCAACCGGAAGCCGAGCCCGTAGCCGACGCGACGGTCGAGGCGGTCGCGGCGGCCGCAGGGCAGGACGAGTCCGACGAGCCGACCATATCCACCGAACAGTTTGGTGTCGTGGCACCGCTTCTCGCGCCGACGCCCGCGTTCGCAGCGGCTGCGCCCGCTGACGCCACGAACGAACTCGCGCTCGCCGCAGACGCCTATCTCCGCGCGCTGCTCGAGCACAACGCAGTACAGGCGGAATCGGCGGTAGTGCAATCGGAGCAGAGCGAGGACATGCTCGTCGATACCATCAACGAGGCGCTCTTTGACCTGGTGGGCGACACCGTAATTGAATTTAGCGCGGCAGGGCCGCAGATTATCGAGGACTACGAAGCAGACGTGAGAGGATACCTAGACCATGAGTGATACCGCATCCGCAGCACCTCGCGTGCCCAAGCGCGTCGCTGCCGTCATTCTCAACTCGCTCAAGGGCGGCGTGGTCCCGCGCATCGGCCTTCCTTACATCACCGTAGGCCGCGAGGTCGAGATCCGCGCCCTGCTCACCGATCTGAGCCTCATCGCCGACGGTGGCGCGAGCTTCCGCTTTCTGGTCGGTCGTTACGGCGCCGGCAAGAGCTTTTTGCTCCAGACCATCCGCACGCACGCCATGGGCGAGGGATTCGTCGTCGCTGATGCCGACCTGTCGCCCGAGCGCCGCCTGCAGGGCGGTCAGGGACAGGGCCTTGCCACCTACCGCGAGCTCATCCGCAATATATCGACCAAGACGCGCCCCGAGGGCGGTGCGCTCAACCTTATCCTAGATCGCTGGGTCGCCTCATGTGCCGACGTCGACGAGTCGGTCGTCAATGCCCAACTGGCCCCGCTCGAGGAGATGGTCCACGGCTTCGACTTCACCCGCATGCTCCGCCGCTATCGCATGGCCGCATCCGGGGGCGACGAAGAGACCATGAGCCGCGTGACCAAATGGATCCGCGGCGAATACCGCACCAAGAGCGAGGCGCGCGCCGAGCTGGGCTCCTCGACCATCATCAGCGATGACGACTGGTACGACTACGTCAAACTCATCGCGCGTTTTTTGGTTTGCAGCGGCTACAAGGGCATGCTGGTGCTCATCGACGAGCTCGTGAATCTGTATAAGATTCCCAATGCCATCACGCGCCAGTACAACTACGAGAAGATCCTGACCATGTACAACGACACACTTCAGGGCAAGGCGCAGTACCTGGGCATGATCATGGGCGGCACGCCAACCTCCATCGAAGACCGCCGCCGCGGCGTGTTCTCCTACGAGGCTCTGCGCAGCCGACTCGCTCAGGGTCGCTTTGCGCGCCAGGACCTTAAGGACATGCTCGCACCCATCATCCGCCTGCAGCCGCTCACCTACGAGGAGCTACTGGTGCTCATCGAAAAACTCATGCAAATTCACGCCGGCTACTTTGGCTGGACGCCCACGCTTACCGAGAACGACTTGGTGGACTTCCTCAAGATCGAGTTCGGTCGTGTGGGAGCCGACACGCATCTGACGCCGCGTGAAGTCATTCGTGACTTTATCGAGTTGCTCGACATCCTATGCCAAAACCCCGACGCCAACGTGGCCGAGCTGCTGCAAAGCGTCGGCGGCGACGCGCTGGCGCCGGCAGCCGCAACAGGCGACACCGATACCGCAGGCGGCGACCGTAACTTCGCCGAATTCACCATCTAACCTGCCAAAAAGGGACAGGTTTATTTTGGCAGGCTCTATCTGGGCAAACGTTGAAGCAGTAATGCAGCAAGCCACTGCCCGCCGCGTTGAGAGATTCGCTTTTGAAAGGAGGCCTCGTGAACGCCTTTGACCGCTACGCCCCGTTTATCCAAGACTTCATCTACTCCCACGATTGGGAGAGCTTGCGCTCTATCCAGGTTGCGGCAGCTGATGCCATCTTTAACACGCAAGATAATGTGCTCCTGACGGCATCCACGGCTTCCGGCAAAACCGAGGCAGCCTTCTTTCCCATCCTGACCGAATTTTGGGAGAACCCGCCCGCGAGCGTGGGCGCCCTCTACATCGGCCCCCTCAAAGCGCTCATCAATGATCAGTTCGTCCGTCTCAATGACCTGTGCGAAGAAGCCGACATCCCCGTCTGGCACTGGCATGGCGATGTCTCGCAGTCGCACAAGGCCAAGCTCATCAAAAAGCCAAGCGGCATCTTGCAGATTACGCCCGAGTCGCTCGAGGCGCTCTTAATCCATAAGCACATGGCGATCCCGCGCATGTTCTGCGACCTACGCTATGTGGTCATCGATGAGGTCCACTCGCTCATGCGCGGCGACCGTGGCGGGCAGACGCTCTGCCTTATCGAGCGACTCTCGCGCATGGCCGGCGTACAGCCCCGACGCATTGGCCTTTCGGCCACCATCGGCGACCCCGAGCGCACGGGCGCTTTTCTCTCGAAGGGAACGGGGCGCGACTGCGTTATCCCCCGCTTTGAGGAACCGCGCCGCGTGTGGCGCATCTCCATGGAGCACTTCTACAACTCGGGCCCCCAGGCTCAGCAACGAGGATTCGTAGGCACAGGTCCACAAGAAGCCGAGGTGCTTGCTTGCGAGCGTATTGAGACGGCGGCGCCCGCGGCGCTGCCCGCATCCGGACAAGACATGTGCCACAGCGGACAGCTTACACAGGAAGAACACCGTCAACGTCGTGAGCAGGCGCGGGACAAGGCCGCTCCCAAAGACCGTCGCACTTCCTCGGCCCCCGAGGGCGAAGTCGACATCCCACGAGCGACCGAGCAGGCGCTTCTCAACCCCACCGACACGGCGCCCGACAACGCCGACCCCGGCATGGGCTATATCTTTGAGCATACGCGCGGCCGCAAATGCCTGGTCTTTGCCAACTCGCGCGAGGAGGCAGAGGCCGTGTGCTCCATGCTGCGCAGCTACTGCGAGAGCCGGCACGAGCCCGACCGTTTTCTCATCCATCACGGCAATCTTTCGGCATCGCTACGCGAGACGGCCGAGGAGCTCATGCGCGACGAGGAGCAGACGCAGACAACCGTCACCACCTCTACGTTGGAGCTCGGTATCGATATCGGCCGCCTGGAGCGCGCCTTCCAGATTGACGCGCCGTTTACCGTCAGCTCCTTTTTGCAGCGCATGGGGCGCACAGGCCGTCGCGATCTTCCGCCCGAGATGTGGTTTGTCATGCGCGAGGAAGAGCCCGAGCCGCGCACGATGATGCCCGAAACCATTCCCTGGAAGCTCCTGCAGGGTATCGCGCTCGTACAACTCTATCGCGAGGAAAAGTGGGTCGAGCCACCCGAGCTCGATCGTCTCCCCTACAGCCTGCTCTATCACCAGACTATGTCGACCCTCGCCAGCACCGGCGAGCTCACGCCGGCCGAACTTGCCCAGCGCGTGCTCACGCTCAGCTATTTCCACCGTGTCTCGGCAGACGATTACCGTGTGCTGCTACGTCACCTCATTAAGATCGACCATATCCAGGTCACCGAAGGTGGCGGGCTCATCGTGGGTCTCGCGGGCGAGCGCATCATCAACAACTTTAAGTTCTACGCCGTGTTCCAGGAAAACGAGGAGTTTACCGTCCGGAGCGAATCGGCTGAGCTGGGCACGATCGTTAATCCGCCCCCGCCCGGTGAGCGCATCGCCATCGCCGGACACTGCTGGATTGTCGAGGAAGTGGACTGGAAGCGCCACACTGTCTTTGCCACGCAGGTCAAGGGCCGGGTGCCGGCCTACTTTGGCGACTGCCCCGGCGACATTAACACGCATGTGCTCGAGCGCATGCGCAAGGCGCTCAACGAGCACGCGACATATCCGTACCTTATGGGTAACGCACGGGCCCGCTTGGCGCAGGCTC
Source organism: Collinsella sp. TF12-2AT (assembly GCF_003436735.1). Classification (NCBI taxonomy): domain Bacteria; kingdom Bacillati; phylum Actinomycetota; class Coriobacteriia; order Coriobacteriales; family Coriobacteriaceae; genus Collinsella; species Collinsella sp. TF12-2AT. The sequence goes on from NZ_QSQK01000001.1 coordinate 94,976, forward strand.
GTCATACGGCCGAGATTTCGGGGGCGGGAACCAAGCCGCTCATTAACCTGGGCGGCGATACCTGGGTGCTCTTCCCCTGGCTGGGCAGCTACGCCTTTTTGGCGCTCGAGCGCATGCTCAAGATTAAATGTGCCGCGGAGCTGGGCCTTCGCGGGCTCGATCCGTCACGCCCGTACTTTATGCAGTTTAAGATGAAGGCCGATGAGGAGACGTTCTTTGAGGTGCTCGCCGCCGAGGCCGAGAAGGACTTCGATCCCATCGAGCTCGTCTATCCTGGCGAGGTGCCTTACTTTGACCGCTACGACGAGTTTGTTCCCGAAGAGCTCGTGCGCAAGGGCTTTGCCGAAGGCGTGCTCGACATCGAGGGTATGAAGCAGCGCGTTCTCGGCTGGCGCGACCACGCCTAAGACCAGTCTTTTTTGGGACGGGGAGACTTACTTGTCGTGAAGGACGGTGCCGAGGAAGTCGGTGTCGAAGGGCACGGCTTCGGCAAAGGCGTAGTCGCCGTCGCTGGCGATGAGCAGGTAGTTTTCCTCGCCGCTGAACTTCGCATCGCCACATGGGACCACCCAGGCGTGGACGAATACCTCGAGTGCCGCGGCAGCGCAGTCGCGAAGGAACGTCACATCGCTCCCCTCGTTTGCGCTCACGATATTGGCCACGTAGATACCCCCGGGGTTCAGGCTGCCCCGCACCAGGCGCAGCGCCTCAACGGTCGCCAGCTCGCGCACGGGCTCGGCACCGCCAAAGCAATCGCTCACGACCACGTCGTAGCGACGATGGCCCACGCTCGTCACACCCAGATACGAGCGAGCCTCAGCGGTAATCACCCGCAGGCGATCGCCCACCGCGTGCTCCAGTTCATCCAGATAGAACCAACGGCGCGCCAAGCGCGTTATCTCTCCGTCATACTCGATGACGTCCATGCGCAGGCCCTCGTGCGACATCAGCGCAAACTTGGGATAGGCAAACCCGCCGCCGCCCAGCATGAGCATACGGTCGATACCATGCCCGTAAGCATCACGCATTGCGTCCTCGGCCTCAAACACATCGTCAAATGCACGATAGTACGCAAAGACTGGCTCCGCCCAACGATCGCCAACATAGCTCGCGCTTTGGTAGACGCCGCCTTGCACCAATACGCGAACTTCGTCGCCGCCCTCATCGTGCACGCGCTTCACACGTGCCAGCCCATTGCGGGTCCTCGCGACCTGCAGACAGGCAGCACGAACAGCGACAGCGGCCGCACCAAGCGCCGCGGCTCCCAGAGCAACGCCGGCAACGACGCCGGCAGAAACATTCGGCTTGTTCATCTAGAGCTCCTTTTGCAGATAAAGGCCATGGTCGTAAAAACCCAAATGACGATAGTACTCACGCGTGCCGATCGCGCTGATCACGTTGATGCGCGCATAGCCCGCGTCCCGCGCCATCTGGCACGCACGCTCCACCAGCGACCGCCCCAGTCCATGATGCTGAGCCGCCTGGCCTTGATCTCCCATGCGCGCCGCCATGCCGTACACGTGCACCTCGCGAATCATCGCCTCGTCCGGCGCCGTCGGCAACTCGTCCGCATGCGCGGCAACAAACGCGCGATCGGGCAGCGACAGGCGCAAAAAACCCGCGATTTTGCCCTGCGGCGTCACCCACTGCAAAAAGCGCTCGTGCGTCACCGGCGTCTCGTACGCCACGCCCTCGTCAAGGGTCAACTCGCCTAGGTCGGCGCCCGCCGTGCTAATCTCGCGATAGCGGATCTCACGCACCGTCGCACCGTCACCCCGAGCAGCCAGGCGGTTCTCGACGAGCTGACGCAGGTTGGGCTTCTTGTTGCCCACCATGATGTCATCGGAACTAAAGTCGCGAATCATGCGGCTGATGCGGCAGAACGCCGGCGTCACCACGATGTCATCGGCCAACACGTCGAGCAGTTCTTCCTCGGTATAGGGGCGCCACTCGCCACGCTCGTAACAGCCCACCAGATGCGAGCCCTCGATGAGCGCGCACGGGTAGACCTTGACCTCGTCGGGCATAAAGGCGCCCTCGGTCATAAAGCGCTCGTAGTCACGCTTGTCCCCCTCAGGCGTAGCACCCAACAAGTTGAGCATAAAGTGCGCGTGGATCTTAAAGCCAAACAGGCGCGCGAGCGAAAACGCCCGCTCGATCTGCGCCACCGAAATGCGGCGCTCGTTGATATCGAGCAGGTGCTGGTCAAGGCTTTGGATGCCCATCTGTATCTTGGTGCAACCCAGGCGGCGGATGAGCGTGAGGGCCTGCGGCGTTACGGCATCGGGGCGCGTCTCGATAACGAGCCCCACCACGCGATGCTTCGCCGTCTCGTTAATGCGCTGCTGACGCTCGAGCTCCTCCATCGTTGCCGTCTGCCACTCGGTGACCTCGCCCCACGGCGTACCGGGGCCGTACAGACGACGCACCGCACGGTTATAGCCGCCCACGGCAGCATCCACACGTCCCTGCTCGTCGGCAACGCCGGCAGCAAGCTCGACCTCGTCTGTCGCAATGCCGGCGGCCCGATAGCGCTCGCGACGCTCTGCTACCACCGGCGGCAGGGCATCGGCGGGAGCGTCATCGAGCAGACGCCCCGCCTCGGCACGGCTGATGCCCGGACGCGCCAACATGGGGTTGGCCGCCACGCCGGCGACGGCGTCGTCATTGAGCGCACGGAAAAGCTCCGACATAAACCATGCCTGATACCCTTGCGGATAGTCGCTCCAGGTACCGCCAAGAACGATAAGCTCGATCTTGTCGGTTGCATGCCCCATTTGCGAAAGCGCGGTCAAACGAGCACTCACCTGCAGATACGGGTCAAAGCAGTTTTGCTCCGCACGGGCGCACGCCGGCTCGGCATGCAGATAGCTCTTGGGCATGCGCAGATCGTTGGGACAAAACAGGCAATCGCCCGAACAGGGCCACGGCTTGGTGATGACGGTAATGGTCGCCACGCCCGAGGCCGTTCGGCGCGGCTTCATACGCAGCACCTGCAGCAGTTGACGTTCCAGATCGGCGTCGACATTCCACCCAGCCCAACGAGCCGGTTCCTCACGTTTAACCCGCTGGTAAAACGGCAGCAGTCGGCGCTTGGCCAGGTCCCGTTTGTCGGCACCCTCGCGGCGCGCCTCGGCATGTATCAGTTTGACGAGGGTCTTGTCGTCCACGGCCTCGCCGCGACGCAGAGCCTCGAGTATGTTCAAAATAATCTGTTCCATGCCCCCATTGTAAAGGCAAAGGCGCCGGAGCCAGTCACGGCCCCGGCGCCTCCATCAAAGAGCATGCCTATATGCACCGACCTCCGAAAACCGCATGTCACACCGATTCGAACGACATGTCGCCCGAACCGACCTTAAAACGATACGTGGCAGACTTATCACCGTTGTCGAATTCAAGATTCAATATGGTCTCGCCATCGTAGCCAAGCGGAAGGAAATCGCTCTCGAAGTCACCGCTGCCCACGGTGAGGCTCGCCTTAAAGCCCGTAGAGTTCGGAACCGTTATCTCCACATCGCCCGAGTCCACGCTTACGTCCATAGACTTCGCGGGGGCCTGATAGAGCTCGAACGTCACATCGCCCGAACCTACCTTGGCATTCAGGGTGTCGGTTACAGTACCCGCAAACTCGATGTCTCCCGAGTCCAAAGTCAAGTTGAGGTCATGACACGCAATGTCCGTGACCGTCAGATCGCCCGATCCTACATTCGCTGTAATGCCCACCATGTTATCGGCAACTTCGCGCGGCAGTTCGACGGTAACCGTGCGGTCAATGGCGCGCTCGTCATCGCAATCGAACTGGCGAATCTTGAGCGCAGAACCCTTAACCACGGCCAGATTCTGGGTTGCCGCATCGTAAGCAGCTACTCCTTTTGCGACGCGGCCACTCTCGATGACACGTACCGGCCCGTCGGAAACGCACTTGACCTCAACCGTACCCGACGTCACATCCAAGTCAAGGGATGTGAACGCGTCGGCATCAAACGTTTCGCTCGAAAGCTGTTGAGGCCGAGCGGAATAGTTACCGCTATTCAAGGAATCGTCCTCGTCGAACGCATCGCCCATACCAGACAAGCCGGATACAACATCGTCGAGATCCCACGGGCCATCAAAATGAATCAAAGTCCGCGAAATGCCAAAAACAAGCCCGATGATGAGCACAAACGCTCCGATGCCAATGCCCAAGCGCCTCTTAGACTCATGCGAGAGCTTCATCATTCATCACCTTCTTTGGCACTCGACTCAGTGGTGGTCGCGGCAGCCATGTCAGCGTCAACCGCTGTGGAAACGTCCTCCCCCTTAGTCCTAGCGACCGCCGGCGCCGGACCAACCTGGATATCCCCGCGCGCCCAATCGCCATCGAGCGCACGTGCCGCCCAGTGATAGATGGGGATCGTAAAGAAAATCAGCGCGGCAAAGGGGCCGGCGCCAAACAGGAACATCAGCAAAAAGAACAGCAGCCAGCACACGGCCCAGTACGGGAACGACTGGAACGGACCCTTCACCGGAGTCACGCTGGTCGCACCGGCACCCGTCACCTGAGCCGTCGCCGCATTAGCTGCCTGCGCGCTCCAGCTTGCCGCTTGCGCCGCCTTGGCGGCGGCATCACTCGCCTGCGTTGCCGCCTCGGTAGCACGTGCCGCCGCCTCATGGGTACGGGCGCGCTCCGCCGCCTCGGCCTCGCGCTGACGGGCGCGGTCCTCGTTCTCAAACTCGATATCGTCCTCGATCTCATCGCTCGGATTGAGGAGCTCGTCCAAACTCACGCCATAGAGTTTTGCGAGCGAGATCAGGTTCTCGGTATCGGGCGAACTCTCCGCACGCTCCCATTTACTGACCGCCTGGCGCGACAGCCCCAGCTTTCGCGCCAGCCCTTCTTGGCTAAAACCCTTGCTGCGACGAAGGCCGGCGAGCCGCTGCGCAGTTTCTACATTCATGGTTCCTCCTATGTGATGCCAGCCGTGCCGCCGGACCGTTTTTGTTCTTAAGGCGCCTTGCACAGTTAAAAATCTATCCGCCACCGCCAAAAGCATGCCACCTATTCTAGTGAGATTTTTGACAACCGGCGGTTGCGGGCACATATGAGCTGCGGAAATGTGTCCAAACAAAGCAATGACCCGCAGCTCGGTTGTCCCCGTTGCGGCGTTAACGGTAGTATGGTCGTACTGTTTATTCCGCACCGCCAACGGAGGGAGTCCCGCGCCGTGAACCGCGATTTCGCCTCATCGCTCATCCAGCTCAACAATACGTTCTATCGCGAGCACTCCGCTTCCTTTTCCGATACGCGCCAAGCCCCGTGGCCCGGCTGGGTGCGCACCATGGACATCGCGCTTGAGCAGCTCGATGTGGCCACGATCGAGCATCCCGTCCGCGTCTTCGACCTTGCCTGCGGCAATATGCGATTCGAGAACTTTGCCGCCGGCGGGGCACTTGCCGCCAAGGGCGTCGACGGCGCAAACCCCTCGGCAGATGCCAGCTGCCCGTTTGAGTTCTATGGTGTCGACTCGTGCCAAGATCTGGCAATAGACGCCCACGGCCACGCCCTGCGCATTCCCAACCTGCACTTCCAGGAACTCGATGCGCTCGACGCCCTCATGAAGCTCAACCCCGCCGAGACGCCCGATGTGCTTTTCGATGCCCCGCTCGCCGATATCTCGGTCTGCTTTGGCTTTATGCACCACGTGCCGTCATGCGAGTACCGCGTGCGCGTGCTCGACGCCCTGGTGCGCCAGACGCGCCCGGGCGGCATCATCGCTATCAGCTTTTGGGAGTTTATGAACGACGAGCGCATGGCGCGCAAGGCCGTTCGCGCCGAGGCCCGCGCCGAGCTCGCACCACCGTTTGAGGGATACGATTCCGCACAGTTCGAGGCCGGCGATCACCTCATCGGCTGGCAAAACGACCGCCACGCCTACCGCTATTGCCATCACTTTGACGATCAGCAGATCACCGACCTGGTGCGCGGCGTCCGTACGTTCTACAAAAGCGGCGAGGTCCCCGTGCGCGAGCTCGAGCGTTTCCACGCCGACGGCCGTAGCGGCGAGCTCAACCGCTATGTAATCCTCAAGCGCCTGTAGGCATCGACGACTCGCCGCCGGGCCGCGCCGCAACGTTCGGGCAAACTATGCCCATCTTTTTCCAACCCATTGACGGAACGCGCCTGCAATGTGTTCCATACGTATGACCAAGGAGCCTCATGGGAGCCGTTCACGTTCGCACCCCTAAGAACTTTGTGCTCGAGGAGCGCCTGGAGCGCTACGCCAATGCGATTGAGACGAACCCCGAGGCCTATGCCGGGAATTGGCGCGAAGCCTGCGCGCCAGCCGGCGGCGCACCCTTCACCCGCCTTCATCTGGATCTGGGCTGCGGCAAAGGCACCTATCTGGTTGAGCAAGCTCGCCGTGAGCCCGACACGCTCTTTATCGGTATGGACCAGGAGCCCATCTGCATCGCCTATGCCGCACAGAAAATCTGCGAGCAGGGGCTGTCCAACGCACTCGTCCTGCCCCGAGGTGCCGCATCGCTGCCGCAGCTATTTGCCGCAGGCGAGCTCGATGCCATCACCATCAACTTTCCCACGCCGCAGCCCAAGGCCAAGTACGCCAAAAAGCGACTCGTCCATGTCGACCACCTAATGCTGTACCGTCCGCTCTTTGCAGCCGGCGCCACCGTCACGCTGCGCACCGACAGTAAGCCATTGCGCGACTACGCCTTGGGGCAGTTTGCTGCGGCCGGCTATGACACGCTTTGGGTAAGCGACGACGTCCGCCGCGACCATCCCGAGCACCCCGAGACCGAATACGAGCGCCGCACGCGCGAGATGGGTGCCGTCGTCTATGGCATTTGCGCCACACCCGGCGCGCAGCCCAGCAATGAACAGCTCGCGGCGGGCCGCGCGCAGGAGCAAAGCCTTGCCTGCTACCTGCCCGAAAACCTCGATGAGCTCACCTATGTACCTCTGGGCATGGAAGAGGCCGTCGAGAACTTTAGAAACCGCGCCCGCAAAGGCAAGAAGCGCCTGCCGCAAGAGTCCTAGGGGCTTCTGATGGTCGCGGCGTCGGCAAACAAGCGCAAATTGGCGCCAGCGAACGGCCCTCAAACCTAAGTGAGTAGACTTTTTTGCAATAGCCAGGCACAGCCCGCATAGCGAAACATAAAACCGCAGGTAGAACCCTTGCGCAAAAGTCATGTGCTCGCAATATCGCAAAAAGTCTACTCACTTGGCTAGCGACTACACTAAACGGCTGGGCAGAACGCCCATTTCCTGCATTTTCTTGCCTGCGAACGCATCGATGCGACGCTACGCCATAATAGTTGGCGGACAATCGCGAGAGAAAGCAAACACATGGCACAGACCACGACAGATATCGCCGCCAGCACCGTCCCCGGTGCCGGAGCCGCCAGTTCATTCTCGGGCGGCACGGGAACCGAAGCCGAATTCGGCTCACTCGGTGCGCTCTCCCCCGCTTGGTGGGAGCCCGAGGATGGCAGCGAGCCCGAACCGTGGCTCACGCCCGATCAGGCCTTCGAGCGCTTCTTTGAATGGACGAGCGACCGCGGCATCGAGCTGTGGGATCACCAAGAAGAGGCCCTCATGGACCTGGCTGCCGGCGATCACGTCATTTTGGGCACACCGACCGGATCGGGCAAATCGCTCGTCGCGCTGGGCATGCTCTTTATGGGCATGGCGCAGGGCAAGCGCTGCTATTACACGGCCCCCATCAAGGCCTTGGTCAGCGAAAAGTTCTTCGACCTGGTACAGGTGCTCGGCCGCGATAACGTCGGTATGATCACCGGCGACACGCATATCAATACCAAAGCGCCCGTCATCTGCTGCACGGCAGAGATCCTTGCTAACGACGCACTGCGCGAGGGCGAAGATGCCGATGTGGGCTGCGTCGCCATGGACGAGTTCCACTACTTTGCCGACCCCGATCGCGGTTGGGCCTGGCAGGTACCGCTGCTCACCCTGCCTCACACACAATTCATGCTCATGAGCGCCACGCTCGGCGATGTCACCGCGATCGCCGCCTCACTCGAGGAGCACACCGGCGCCGCGTGCGATCTGGTCGTCGATGCCCCACGCCCCGTGCCGCTGAGCTACGACTACGTGACGACCTCGCTCGAGGGCACCGTCGAGCTCGCAATGCGCCGCGGCGAGGCCCCGCTCTACATCGTGCACTTTAGCCAGGACGCCGCACTTGCGACGGCGCAATCCCTCGCCAACTTTGGTATTGCCAGCAAGGAGCAGCGCGAGGCCATCAAGGAGGCGGCCAAGGGCACGAGCTTCTCGACGGCCTTTGGCAAGATTCTTAAGCGCTTGCTCGGATGCGGCGTCGGCGTGCACCATGCTGGCATGTTGCCGCGCTATCGTCTGCTGGTCGAGCGCTTGGCACAACAGGGCCTGTTGCCCGTCATCTGCGGCACCGATACGCTCGGCGTCGGCATCAACGTGCCCATCCATACCGTGGTGCTCACCGCGCTCACCAAGTTCGACGGCTACAAGATGCGTCGTCTGCGCGCCCGCGAGTTTCATCAGATTGCCGGTCGCGCCGGCCGCTCGGGCTTCGATACCGAGGGCATGGTGATTGCCGAGGCACCCGAGCACGAGATCGAGAATGCCAAGCTCATGGCCAAGGCGGGCGACGACCCCAAGAAGCTCCGCAAGATTAAAAAGAAGAAGGCCCCCGAGGGCTTTGTCACCTGGAACAAGCAGACCTTTGAGCGCCTGATCGAGACGCAGCCCGAAACGCTCAAGCCGCGCCTTCGCATCACACACTCCATGGTGATTAGCGTGGTCGAACAGGGCGGCGACGCCCGTGCCCGCGTGCACGACCTCATCGAGACGAGCCTGCAAACGCCCGAGGAAAAGGCAAAGCTCGAGGTTCGCGCCGACGAAATCTTCGCCACGCTCATCGATTCCGGTGTCGTCGTTCGCACCGAGGTGCCGCCTGCACCCGACGCTCCGGCTGACGCCGCGCCGGACATCGACTACGCGCTGACGGTCGACCTGCCCGAGGACTTTGCGCTCGATCAGCCGCTCTCGCCGTTCTTGCTCGCCGCGTTGGAGCTGCTCGATCCCGAGAGCGAGACCTATACCATGGATTTAATCTCAATGGTCGAGGCGACGCTCGAAGATCCCAAGCAAGTGCTGCGTGCGCAGGAGCGTGCCGCACGCGATCGAGCTATGGCCGAGATGAAGGCCGACGGCATCGAGTATGAGGAGCGTCTGGAGCGCATTCAAGACGTCACGTACGAAAAGCCGCTCGAGGATTTGCTCGACGCCGCTTTTGACAAGTACTGCCAGGAAGTACCCTGGGCAAACGACTACCAGCTCTCTCCCAAGAGCGTCCTGCGCGATATGCTGGAAAGCGCGAGCGATTTTAAGGGCTACATTCAAAAGCTCGGCATCGCCCGCTCCGAGGGCATTTTGCTGCGCTACCTGGCAGAGGCTTACCGTTCGCTCGACCGCACCGTACCCATCGAGAAGCGCGACGAGCGCCTGCGCGACATTATCTCGTGGCTGGGCTTTGTGGTGCGCTCGGTCGACTCGAGCCTGGTGGACGAGTGGGAGAACGCCGGCAACCCGGCAGCCCTCGACGCCGCGCCGCCGCAGGGCATCGACGAGGTCGTGGCGGATCGTCGCGGCTGCACGCTGTTGGTGCGCAACGCGCTCTTCCGCCGCGTGACTCTTGCCGCCCGCGAGCATGTGCGCGACCTGGGCGAACTCGACGACGACTGGGGCATGAGCGAGATCCGCTGGCAAAAAGCACTCGACGCTTACCACGAGCAGCACGAGGAGATTCTCACCGACGGCGACGCGCGCTCCTCTGCTATGTTCTCGATCGACGAGTCCGACGAGAAGGCGCTCCACGTGTGGCACGTGCACCAGATTTTTGCCGACGAGGACGGCGACCACGACTTTGGCATCATGGGCGATGTCGATCTGGACGCCACGCAAGACGGTGGCGAGGTCATCTTCAAGAACTACCGCGTCGGTTTTATCGAGGATTTGCTCGAGGATTAGCCAAGCATATTGGGACGAAACGAAGCGGGGCTGTTGGCAACATCGCCAGCGGCCCCGCTTTTTCACTATCCGCTATGCCTTACTCGGCATCCTCGACCTCATACGAATCCGCCTCGGCTGGCTCCTCGTTTGTCTCTGGCGCAGCCTCGCGCGCCTCGTCAAACGCTGCCTTCATGGTCTTGTTGCCCCATATGAGCTTGCGAATGGTAAGCTCATCGGCCTTGTTGTGGGCCAAGCGTAGGTTCTCGGTGCTGCGGCGCAAGTCGTCCTTGGTCTTCTCGAGCTGCTTAATGGCGGCATCGATCTCCTTGATTGCCGACTCGAATTGCTTGCTCGCCAAGTTGTAGTTACGCGAGAAACCGTCCTTGAACTTTTCCATCTTGACTTCGAAGTTCGTAACATCGATATTCTGCTGTTTGTACTCCGCCAGTTCCTGCTTATAGCGAAGCGAACCCATAGCGGCGTTGCGAAGGAGCGTAATCATGGGGATGAAAAACTGCGGGCGAATCACGTACATCTTCTCGTAGCGATAACTCACGTCCACGATTCCTGCGTTATAAAGCTCGCTCTCGGGCTCGAGCAACGTGCAGAGCACCGCATACTCGCAGCCTTTCTGGCGGCGATCGTGATCGAGTTTCTTAAAGAAATCCTCGTTCTTGTGTTTGGTCGCGGTCTCGTCGTTCTCGTTTTTCATCTCGAACATGATCGAAATGATCTCGTTGCCGCTCTCGTCACACTCGCGGAAGATAAAGTCGCCCTTGGTACCCTCGGATGCATCGTTATCTTTCTCGAAGTACGCATTGGGAAACGCCGTCATGCGCAGACGGTTAAACTCGGTCTCGCAGTGCTGCTCGAGCGACTCGCCCACCATCTTGGTGGACAGGCGAACCTTCATGTCCTTAAGGCGCTCAATCTCTTCATCCTTGTAGCGAATCAGGTCATCGCTCGCGCGCTTGGCCTGCGCAAGCTCGAGCTCGTGTGCCGCCTTGGCTTGCTCCTCGCGAGAATCGCGCACCGCCAGCTCGCTCGTCAGTTTGGCACGTGCCTCATCGCGCTCTCGCTCCGCCGCGGCGACCGCCTCTGACAGGTTCATTTTTGCCATCAGTTCCTGCTCGCGCAGCTGGGCACGCAGGCCCTCGGCCTCTTGCTCGGACTGAGCCTTTGCGGCGGAAAACTTCTCTTGCACCTTCGCGCGATAGTCAGTAAGCGCGCGCTCGGCCTCGCTGCGAGCGGCATCGAGCTCACGCTGCGACTCTGCCGCGGCAGCGGCAAGCGCCATCTCCTGGGCCTTGTCCGCCGCGGCGATCCTGGCCTGCAGCTCGGCAATCTGAGCGTCGCGCGCGGACAGGTCGTTTTGAGCAGCATTGCGTGCCGCCGCCTCGGCAAGCCTGGCTTCATCATCTTTGCGCTCCAACTGCGCGCGTAAATTGTCGATCTCGCGCTGAAGCTCGGCATTCTCCTTTTGAGCATCGGAACGAGCCTCAACCGCCGCGCGCTGACTTGCACTCTCGCGCTCTGCGGCAGCGCCTTCGAGCTTGGCGCGCAGCTCGGCAAGCTCAGCGTCGCGCTTGGCAACCTCTTGTGCCAGCTGCTGAGCTGCAGCGTTCTTCTGCTCGACAAGCTGAGCGTCGCGCTGAGACTCTGCCTTTTGCAAAGCAGCCGTCGAGCGCGAGCGCTCAAGCTCCAGTGCCTGCTCGCCCTCGCGCTGGACCGCCTTCACGCGCTCATCCAGGTCGCGCGAGAACTCGGCATCGCGCACCTGCTTGACGATATCCGCATAGCCGGACGCATCGACCTTAAAAACTTCGCCACAATGCGGGCACTTGATCTCGTTCATAGCAGCTCCTCGATGGACGCAAATTTCAACCGCCTACACTCTACCGCGCCGCACGGACAAAAAAGGCGCCGCTGCCATAATGGCAACGGCGCCAGAACCACCACAAAGGCGACTGTCCCCTTTGTGGTGACTTGGGTCCTTACAGGTCGCGGTAGTCGATCAGGCGAAGATCGGATTGAGACTCGAGCCAAGCGCGAAGCTCGGGGTCGATCAGTGCATCGACTTCCTTGGTACGATCGGTCGTGAGCGAGCTGTTCTCCAGGATAAAACGATCGAGATAACCCGGATGGCACACAAAGACGACCGTCTCGCCGTCCACCATCCCGCGAACCGTCTGCATGATTGCCTCTTTGGGCTCGTAGCCCGGCTCCATCGAGCGCATCACCATGCGCAGATCAGTATCTCCGCAATGCACCACAGCCGCGGGGTCGAAGCTCGCCTTTTGCTCCTTAAGGCCCAGCTCCTGAGCAACCGCCGAGATCGCTCGGTTAAGGTTTTTGCTCATGACGGCATGGGCCTCAAAGTAATCGGGCTCGCGGCCCACGATCTCGACAAAGCGGTCATGCTGCGCGCGGATCTCGATGCAGGCCTCGTCGAAGTCTATCAACTCCTCGCCGCGCTTAAAATGATCGCGGAAGGTACGGCTGCTATGGAACTCATCATTCTCGTTGAGCATGCTCGGAATGAGCGCCGGGTCGGCACACGGCTTGCCCAGGCACACGTTGGTATGCTGACCCACCGCAATGCCGGCATCCGCCACGAGCGACCAGCCACGCTCGGCCTCGGGCATATTGGGCATAAGTCCCGCCGAGCGCACCAGGCCCTCATTGATACTGCGGGCAATCCCCAGGTTAACGGCATACGAATAACCGATATCATCGGCACGAATGAGCAATTGCTTCATATTGACCCCCATCTACGGAAAGGGACACTTGAAGCGCAGCCAAGTGCCCCAGATAATTGTCCTACCGAACGGATGCTTTAGGCTTTGGCGGCAGCAGCGTCTTCGTCGAGCTGCTCCTTGGTAAAGCCAAAGAAGTAGGCGATGGCAGCGGCGGCAACAAATGCAGTGCCCGATGCAACGCAGCCCCATACGAGATTAGCAGTTCCGCCTGCAACATAACCTGTAATACCAAGGATATTAGTTGCGCCCAAAACATACGTGGTCACATTAGTGAGAGCCGCGATCAGGCCGCCGATAGCGCCGCCCGCGACCATGGCACCCAGGCAGCGAGTATACTTAAAGCCGCAGCCATACAGCGCGGGCTCCGTCACGCCACCGACAATGCCGGAGAGCGAGAAACCAAGCATAGCGCCCTTTTCGTCGACCTCCTTAAGGCGCAGGAAGGCACCGAAGGCCATGCCCCACGTGGCGAACTGAGCGATAGCACCCGCGACCATAACGCAGGAGTCAGACCCTGAGGTGAGCACCTGCACAATGCCGAGGGCAATCAGAACATGGTGCATACCGGTCATAACCAGGAACTCCCAAAGCGCGGCAATGGCGACGAGGGAGAGGATTGTGACGATGCCGCCAGCGTTTCCGAGGCCGAACATAAAGTTGCCGACCAGGTCGCCCAGAATGGAACCAATCGGAGCTAGGGCGCACAGGGAAACGGGGGTCATCACAGCCATGGTGCACACGGGCACAAACACCGTGGAGAGCATGTCGGGGATGATCTTCTTCATGAACTTCTCGACGACCATCAGCACCGGCATAGACAGCAGCATGGGGAGCACGGTCGCAGAATAGTTGTTCAGCTGAGCCGGGAGCACGCCGTAAACCATCGTGGTCGTAGCACCAGAATCCGCAGCGGCGTTGACCAACGTCATGAACTCGGGGGCAATGAGCACGCCGCCGAGCATCATGCCGAGCGGCTGGCTGCAGCCGAGCTGCTTTGCGGCAGCCCAACCCAGATAGACAGGGAGGAAATAATAGCCGGCGTTGTAAATCCAGTTGTAGAAGAAGTTGTAGATGTCAGAATCGGCAGACCAGATACCGAGCATGCCGTCGCCGCAAAGTACGGCAAGTGTGCGGAACATGGCGGCGCCCATGATAATGGGGATCGTCATGCACATTGTCTTGGACAGGTAGTTAAGGGCCTTCTTGCCCGCAGTCTTGACCGTCAGTGGCTCCTTGGTGCCGTCATCGAGGTTCTCGTCAATGGAGCCTTCGCCCTTGACGCCCAGCGCAATGGCGGCGTCATAGACCTTCGGCACGTTCTGGCCAATGATGACCTGATACTGGCCGCCAGACCACTGTGCGCCCAGCACACCCTTGATCTTCTTAACTTCATTATCATTGGGAATGGACTGATCTTTGAGGTTCAGACGCAAGCGGGTCATGCAGTGCGTCGCGTTCGTCACATTGGAGGCGCCGCCGACGGCAGCGAGCACGTCCTCGGCAATCTTCTTGTTATCGACAGCCATGTCGAATCCCTTCTCTTCCAACTAAAGGCCGTGGGACTTCACGGCACCAAGACGCACGATTCCGCTCGCGCCTGCGCAGCGCGCGATACCAGTTGGCAAGAGATTGATTTGCATGTGATTCCCGGGTGGATCGACATGAAAAAAGCCCCGCGCACAACCGACAGAGACCCAATTATGGTCTCGGCAGAATCGGTAGTGCCTCTCGGAGCTGCGCCGTGAGTAACACCCAACACACGGCGAGTATATGCGGCAGATGCGTTCGTTGCGGCTCAGATTACCGACGAACGGTAGCAAACGACCCGCGAACGGTCGCCATGACGGAAAGGAAATACCAGAGAGCCTATTTATCCGAGTGGACAGAAGCCACGCGATTCACATGCATGATCAGATAGACGAGCTCCTCTTGGGCCAATGGCTCGCCAAAGGTCTCTTGAATCAGATCGTCGACACGGTGAGCGCAACGCGATGCCGCCGGATACTGCTCCACGAGCACGTCGTAAAGACCGGAGTTCTCGGTATCGATCGGCTCTTTCTTTGCCACGCGGTCGAGCAGATAGCGCACATGAGTGGCAAAGCGGGCAAAGGCGAACGACGAGCGATCGACCGTCACACCCAACTCTTCTTGAATAATCGCGACCGTCATATCGAGCAGTCGCTCCTCGTGCTGCTCGGCAAGCACGCGCCGCTCGCTCGGCTTAACCGATGCGTTGACAATCGACATGGCAATGCCCGCGGCCTCGCTTCGGGGCATACGCACACGGAAGCTTTTCTGGATGCCGCGAACAGCCAGCTCGCCCAAGCGGTATTCGATGGGATGCAGCTGCTCCAGATCGCGCTCGAGCGGCAACGACACCACCATGTGTTCGCGGGCGCGCTTAATGGCAAACTGGATATGGTCCGCCAGTGTAATGGGGAGGTTAGGGCTCAATTCGTACGAAAGCTGTCCGGTTGCGATATCAGCCAGCTGAGCAGAAAACTCCAGCACCTCGGGGTCGACCTCATCAATAAACGCCAGGTACTTTGAATCAATGCCGTAAAAGGTACGCGTGATGACATCCAGGTCGACCTCATGCGGCATATCGCCAAAGCCGATACCGCGACCCAGCGCGATAAGCTGACGCCCCGCGCCGTCTTCGCAGATGGCAGCGTTATGGTTAATGCGCTGGATAGCCCTCATGGATTCATCGCTCCTACTGAAACGCGCCGCACAGACCATCCGCGCGGCGCGTTCATTCTACCTGCACTTACAGCTACAGTCCAAAGAAGCCTAGGATTTGGTCACGGCTTACGGGCTTGTAGTTGTTGGCATCGAGGCCAACGTCGTAGCGCAGAACCGGGCGCTCGCGATCGCGGTTGCGCGCGTTGGTGCGGTCTCCCCTGCTGTGGATATGCCCGTGCAACATGATGGCGCCACGCGCCTTGCCGTTCCAGCTGAGCATGGGGTAATGGCTCATTACCAGGCGATGGCCCTTCGCGTAACCGGGGGCGACCTCCAGATAATCGCGCACCTCATCCCAAATGTGCGGCGCGTCTGGATCTTCCCAGTCGCCGTCATGGTTACCGCGGATGAGCGTTACGTTCTGACATTCGATGCGCTCGCGCAGGCGCACCGCCTCCGCCAGGGGCAAACGATAGGTAAAGTCTCCCAAGATATAGAGGCGGTCGTCCACAGCCACGCACTCATTGATGGCATCGATGACCTTGCGGTTCATCTCCTCGACCGAATCAAACGGTCGATCCATGTCGTGCAAGATATTCGTATCGCCCAGGTGCAGGTCGGCGGTAAACCACATCATCGTCTCTGTCCTCATTTCGCAACGCGTATAAGACCTGTTTAGTATACAGACGCGGCGATGAGACAGTCACCCAAAGAGCCCGCCGAACAGACCTCGGCGACGCTTGTCCTGCTTTTTCGAAGCGTCATCCCGCGTCTTCTTGCCCTGCCGCTTCTTACGGTCCTGCTCCAACTCATCGTCATCGAGTAGCATATCCCACTCAAACGGATCGTCTGTCAGATCGAACAGGTCATCGTCATCAAACACGTGCGCCTCCATTACCGATTAGCGAGCATCCACAACGTAGTTGAGAAGTCTACGGGCCCGTGCGGACACAAATTCATCCTGTCTGCGTCTTTCAATCGTTTGCCGCAACGCTTGCGCAACGGAACGCTTGCAGATAAGATGGGAACACGGATGGCACCCGTGGCAGCGGGTCTTGCCAACTCCGATACACGTTTTCATCGTGAGAAATGGCCGTCTTCGCTTACGCGGGGGCGGCCACTTTGTTTATCCCTATGTCATCTGATTCTAATGCACAAACATGCGCACGAACTTGCGCTTCCAGCTTGCGTAAGGGGCATAGCGGAACGGCACGTCCAGCCACGTTGCCTTGTTCACGATGCTCTTCTTGTGGCTAAACGTATCGAAGCTCTCGCGTCCATGGTACTGTCCCATACCGCTCGCCCCCATGCCGCCAAAGCCCATATGGCTCGTGGCCAAATGCATAATGGTGTCATTAACACAGCCACCACCAAAGGGCACGTAACGCACAAAGCGCTGCTGAACCTCACGGTCTTGGCTAAAGATATACAGGGCCAGCGGCGTCGGACGATCCGTAATAAACGTCTCGGCCTCGTCTAGGCTCTCAAACGACAGCACCGGCAAGATGGGGCCGAAAATCTCCTCCTGCATTACGGCGTCCTCAGGCGCCACGCCGTCCAAAATCGTCGGTTCAATCTTGAGCGACGACTCGCGCGCGGTACCTCCCAGCACAACCTTGTCGGGGTCGATCAGCCCGCGTACGCGCGCGAAATGCTTGGCGTTGACAATATGACCGTAATTCTCATTGTCGAGCGGATGCTCGCCAAACATGCGGCGGGCCTCCTCCTTGATGAGGTCCAGCAGCTCGTCGTGCACGCGCGCATCGACCAGCAGGTAGTCGGGCGCCACGCAGGTCTGCCCCACGTTGAGCCATTTACCAAAGGCGATACGGCGTGCCGCGACCTTCAAGTTAGCCGTCGCATCCACGATGCAGGGACTCTTTCCGCCCAGCTCAAGCGTCACGGGTGTGAGGTTTTTACTTGCACGCTCCATGACGAGCTTGCCGACCGGAACGCTACCGGTAAAGAAGATCTTGTCCCAGCACTCATCGAGCAACGCTTCGTTTTCGGCACGCCCGCCTTCGACGACCGTCACCAAGCGCGGATCAAATGCCTCTTCACAGATTTGCTTGAGCACCGCGCTCGATGCCGGAGCATAGGCGCTCGGCTTGATGACCACGGTATTGCCCGCGGCAAGGGCGCCGGCGAGTGGCTCGAGCGTCAGTAAAAACGGGTAGTTCCACGGAGCCATGATGAGTGTGACGCCATAGGGCACGGACTGCGTCTTGCACACACTCACGGCGTTGGCGAGGTCACACGGACGCAGGCGCGAGCGACTCCATCGAGCCACATGCGCAATCTGATAACGAATCTCGGAAAGCGAGGTGCCGATCTCGCACATATACGCCTCGTCATGCGACTTTCCCAAATCGGTCTTGAGCGCATGGGCAATATCGGCCTCGTGGGCCCGCACCGCATCGCGTAAACTCACGAGCGCACGACGTCGAGCATCGACATCAAACGTGGCGTGCGTCTTAAAATAGGCGCGCTGATCGGCAACGATGCGCGCGATTTCCTCGGTGTTCATGGGCCCTCCTAGTTCTCGTCTTCAAACATACCACCCGCAACGACCTCGTACATATGCTCGAGCTCCAAACGGTCCATTAAAAGCGGAACGGGGTACAGGGGATTGGCCTCGGCATCGGCATGCGCCGCCATCTCAGGAATGTCGGAGCGGCGAATGCCCGTCACATATTTGGGTATGCCCAAGGCGGCGTTCATGCGGTCGACCCAATCGATAAAGGCCTCAGCAGCCACGTTGTCCAGCGCATTAGCCGGCGCAATGCCGGCCATGCGGGCGAGATCGGCGAGCTTGGGAGCAGCAGCTTCGCCATAGGCGCGAAGCATGTGCGGCAGGATGATGGCGTTGGCCAAGCCGTGGGGAATCCCGTAACGCCCGCCCAGGCTGTGCGCGATGGCATGGACGTATCCAACATAAGAGCGCGTAAAGGCAACGCCCGCTTTATACGCCGCCGAAAGCATATTGCGGCGCGCACGCATGTTGCCACCGCACTCATAGGCCTCGAGCAAATTGTCGTGGATGAGCTGCACCGCCTGGCGCGCCATCTTGCGCGTATAGGGCGTGGTGCTGCGCCCGATAAAGGCCTCGACGGCATGTGTCAGGGCGTCCATGCCCGTTTGCCCCGTAATGGAGGCGGGCAGGCCGCGCGTAAACTCGGGGTCGTGCACCGCAAAGCGCGGGATCAGCACAAAGCCGTTAATGGGATACTTGTAGTGCGTCTCGTCGTCGGTAATTACCGCTGCAAGCGTGACCTCGCTTCCCGTGCCCGCCGTGGTGGGAACGGCGATGAGCAGCGGCAGGCGACGATGGATACGCAACAGGCCGCGCATCTTGTTGATGGGCTTCTTTGGCTGCGCGATGCGCGCGCCCACGCCCTTGGCGCAGTCCATGGCCGAACCGCCGCCAAAGCCGATAATGGCCTGGCAGGCGCTCTCTCGATACAGAGATGCCGCTTCCTCCACGTTTGAGACCGTGGGGTTCGCACATGTTTCGGCATAGACCGCAGCGCTAATTCCCTTGGACGCGAGCGCTGTCTCGAGCGGTGCCGTGAGCCCCAGACGGGCAATGCCGGGATCTGTCACGATAAGAACATGGTGTATTGAACGCTTTTGAAGCACTGCGGGCACTTCCTCAGCGTGCTCTAAAATGCGTGGCTCGGTATAGGGCAGCACCGGCAATGCGATGCGAAAAACCGTTTGATACGTTCGGCACCAGGCGCGGCGGGCTAGATGCATAAAGGAAGCTCCTTCATTTGTTGATTGGTCAACATTTGCTCGACCGATTGTACTCATCGGAGGTCGCACGAGGTCTAGCAATCGTTAATCAATCAACATCTACACATGCTTAAATTGTTTTATTAAAAATCATTCCTAATAGGCTTCACATTCGGTCTCATTTATGGATAATAGAACTCGTCAAGACGCACGTCCGGAGAGGGCCCTTACGGGACCGGACGAGCGCACCATCGCCATCGATCGAAAGGATCGAATCATGAAGTTTGTTTGCCCCGTTTGCGGTTATGTGGAAGAGTTCGACGGCGACCAGCTGCCCGAGGATTTCAAGTGCCCCCAGTGCGGCGTTCCCGGCTCTCGCTTCCTGAAGCAGGAGGAGGGCCAGCTCGAGTGGGCTGCCGAGCACGTCGTGGGCGTCGCCAAGATGGAGGGCGTCTCCGAGGACATCGTTGCCGATCTGCGCGCCAACTTTGAGGGCGAGTGCTCCGAGGTCGGTATGTACCTGGCCATGGCTCGCGTTGCTCATCGCGAGGGTTATCCCGAGATCGGCCTGTACTGGGAGAAGGCTGCCCACGAGGAGGCCGAGCATGCCGCCAAGT
Source organism: Collinsella sp. TF12-2AT (assembly GCF_003436735.1). NCBI lineage: Bacteria > Bacillati > Actinomycetota > Coriobacteriia > Coriobacteriales > Coriobacteriaceae > Collinsella > Collinsella sp. TF12-2AT. Next base: position 114,781 of record NZ_QSQK01000001.1, read on the forward strand.
TCGCCGAGCTCCTGGGCGAGGTCGTGACCGATTCCACCAAGAAGAACCTCGAGATGCGCGTTGAGGCCGAGAATGGCGCCACCGCCGGCAAGACCGATCTTGCCAAGCGCGCCAAGGCCGCTGGCCTCGATGCCATCCACGACACCGTGCACGAGATGGCTCGCGACGAGGCCCGCCACGGCAAGGCTTTCGCTGGCCTGCTCAAGCGCTACTTTGGCTAAGCCAACTGCCTGAGACATAACCTCTAGCTCGAAGAAGGCCCGGACCGTATTGGTTCGGGCCTTTTTGTGTCTCGAGGACTCGTTAACGCCCTGAAATAGAGCTATCTTCGGCATCGGTCTCTCGTCAAAAACTAAGTGAGTAGACTTTTCGAAACTTGCCGAGCAGACCATCCGTATTGCTTTATAAAGTCGCAGGTAAATGACTTGTTTCAAAACGGCCTGGTCGCCAAAGTGCCAAAAGCCTACTCACTTAGAACCGCAGCCGTCCACGATCGAGCTGTTTTGCGTCTAACGGGCATCTTTCCGTCGATTACTCCCAATTTTGTCCAGTCAACGAATAGTTCAGACCGGAGTAATGTCTCAGCCCTTTGCTCATCTGAGCTTTTATCACGATATTCAGCATCGAGCATCCTGCATATGGCCTTAACGATCGCGCGGAATCTATCCTCATCGGATATCTGTCTGTGTGTCAGGAGAAGTACATCGTAGCCCATGGCCTGAAGGGCCGTCATGCGGTCAGCGTCACGCAAGCCATCCCCTGCGCGTCCGTGCGAGGCCTTTCCCTGACATTCAATGGCCACCTGTCGCCTGCCGTCCGGCGAAGAAAGAAGTAGGTCGATATATACACGGGACTTTCCCACAATCGCTCGAGCACTTGTGCTTAGCATCACTTCAACATTAAGCTCTATGCCGCAAAAACCTTCGCCTCCCAGGGATCGCGGCAGTGCAAGTAGCAAATACGCCTCGACCTCAAAAGGCGACGCGGCGCCCAATGGAACGAGTTGCGATACCGCTATAAATCTATTGCCGTAACGCATCCCGCAAACATCTGAACAAAAACGGTCAAGGTCTCCGCCCAAAACCAAAGCGTCTCGACGCCATAAATTTGAGGCGGTGCCGTCCTCGGACGGGCAGCGCACCCAACCGAACGTTGTCGAAATCGCGCCCGAATCAATTGCACGCGAAAGCTCCGCCTCAAGTGCCGCCGGCAGGGCACACACCGCAAACAAGCCACACATCTCCGCCAATACCAAAAGAAGCTGAAGATCCGTCAGATGCCGCAACATGATGAATGCCGTCAGTAGAGGAGACGTAATCAAAACCCCATGCTCCGTTCCCAGCACGGATTCCCTGGGAAGCTCACCAAGAAACAGCCGCTGCCTAATGCTGGCAGGACAAGTCCGTTTGTTTCTCGACCGAACCAATGTATACAACGGAAAACCGAGCGCGACCGCAGCCGTCGGGTTGCGGGCGAGATCATATCGCTGCCGGTCTTCTTCCGGTCGTGGAAGCGGCGGACACAAAGCGCGGACTTGAGGAGGCAAACGCCAGTACCTAAAAGCTGATATGTCACAAAGTAGATCCTTCATAGGCACAGGAAAACACGAATTTCAACCCAGTCAGTCACGCATTGGCGCGAACGCACCAAAAATGGCGCCGAACGGACTGCCAAGTTTTCAACAGCCCTCCCCAACTGGCCAAAAGCTTGCCGAGAGCTGGACGAAGCCCTGTTGAAAACCCCATTTTTTCTCATGCAGGAGCTTTGCGCGGCAAGTGAGTAGACTTTTTTGAACATCCCGAGCAGGCCGGTCATCCTGCTTTTCAAAACCGCAGGTAGATAGCTTGTTACAAAACTGCCTGGTCGCCAAAGTGCTAAAAGTCTACTCACTTAGGTTGCAGAGTGCCCCCCCATTAGCTGCAATTCCAAGGTAGTTAGTACTTTTGGACTCAGATCGTCATACTGAACAAGAATTTGAGTTGAGTTTTCAGGGACAGATGCGCCATCGGCACACCAAAAACAGTCACCGATATCGATAAAAGGGATGCTCGAGCGCGTGAGGGCCCGTGCAAAAGAGCTTCCGCCCGCGTCACACTCCACGGCCACGACGCAGTAAAGGCCGGCGTCCGCGTACTCGATCGAGACTTCCCCTGCCGGAAACGTTTTCCGTACAAGCGCCGCCAGGCCATCACGCGCCCCACGAGCACGAACGCGCACGCGGTTCACATGTCGCTCGTAATCACCCGATTCCAGCAAACGCGCCAAGGCAACCTGATCAACAGAACTTACCGACGAGGCGTAGAAACCAAGGTTGCGTTTAAACCTCTCCATTAGTTCATCGGGCAGCACCATGTACGCCAAACGTAACGCCGATGAAAGGCTCTTCGAAAACGTGTTGGTGTAGATAACCGACTGGGCGGCATCGATCGACGCGAGCGCGGGAATCGGCTTGCCGGCAAGGCGAAACTCACAATCAAAGTCGTCTTCGATGAGATACCGACCTGGCCGCTCGGCGGCCCAGCTCAGCAACGCATAGCGACGTGCAATGCTCGTCACAAGACCGGTCGGATACTGATGAGACGGCATCAGGTGAAGGACATCGGTCCCGGTTTTCTGCAGCGCGCTCAAGTCCACGCCCTCAGCATCCAACGGGACATGCCGCACTTCGCAACCCATGGCCTGATAGATGCGCGTCAAGCGCAAATAGCCTGGATCCTCGACGGCATACACCTTGTCCGCGCCAAGCAACTGAACCAACATGGTATCGAGCAGCTGGGCGCCCGCACCGATAACGATATTGTCGGGATTGACATTCATGCCCCTTGTCCCGCGCAGATGGCGCGCAATCGCACGTCGCAGTCGAGCGGTGCCCTGCGCCGGTGCGGGCGAAAAGATTTCACGTTCGTCTTCGGACGTCAGCGTCGCCCGTAGCGCACTTTGCCAAAGCCGCGCCGCCTCCAAGGCGGAAGGAGAAAGCGCATCGAATCGCTCGACCTGTCCGTTGACATCATGCGCGCTGGGGCCCACGGAGGCGTCATCTCGGTCGATGCCCTCCGCAGCCGAAGCCAAAACCGGTGCATCGGGAAGCTCGCACGCGTAGTAACCACAGCGCGGCTTTGAGCAAATATAACCCTCGGCAAGCAACTGGCTATATGCATTTTCGATTGTAATGACACTAATTCCCAGATGACTGGCAAAGGCGCGCTTAGACGGAAGATGCTCCCCCGCCGCAATACGTCCAGCTACAATATCATCTCGAATTTGCTGGTAAACATACTCATAGAGCGATGCTTCGCCGCGGTTTTCCAAATTATAGTCAAGCATGAGTTTGTCACCTGACCTTATCGAGTCATTCAATCTGGCATTAGTCTGACCTTGCTATTATCTCGAAAACTGAGTATTTCGCCATACCCAGCTCCCCGATAGGATGTTCCGTCAAGCAATACACATGCCAACCAAGGGAGCAACCATGGCAGAACAGACCAGCAAGGCCGATCGCGTTAAACTCAACCGCGAGCTCGCGCAGATGCTCAAGGGCGGCGTCATCATGGACGTCACCACGCCCGAGCAGGCACGCATCGCCGAAGAGGCGGGTGCTTGCGCCGTCATGGCGCTTGAGCGCATCCCGGCCGACATCCGTGCCGCGGGTGGCGTCTCGCGCATGAGCGATCCCAAGATGATTAAGGGCATCCAGGAAGCCGTCTCCATCCCCGTTATGGCCAAGTGCCGCATCGGCCACATTGTCGAGGCGCAGATCCTGCAGGCCATCGAAATCGATTACATCGATGAGTCCGAGGTCCTCTCCCCTGCCGACGATGTCTACCACATCGACAAGACCCAGTTTGACGTGCCGTTTGTCTGCGGTGCCCGCGACCTGGGCGAGGCGTTACGCCGTGTTGCCGAGGGCGCCACGATGATTCGCACCAAGGGCGAGCCGGGCACGGGCGACGTCGTCCAGGCTGTGCGCCACATGCGCAAAATCCAAAAGCAGATCCGCGACGTTGTCGCTCTGCGCGACGACGAGCTCTTTGAGGCAGCCAAGCAACTGCAGGTTCCGGTTGAGCTGGTCCGCGAGGTCCATGCCACAGGCAAGCTTCCCGTCGTGAACTTTGCCGCCGGCGGCATAGCGACCCCCGCCGACGCCGCGCTGATGATGCAGCTGGGTGCTGAGGGCGTCTTTGTCGGCTCGGGTATCTTTAAGAGCGGCGACCCCGCCAAGCGCGCCGCCGCCATCGTTAAGGCCGTGGCCAACTTCACCGACGCCAAACTCATCGCTGAGCTTTCGGAGGACCTGGGCGAGGCTATGGTGGGCATCAACGCCGACGAGATCGAGATCATCATGGAGGAGCGCGGACGCTAGTCCAGCAGAAAGGATCGCACATGAGCGATTACGCAGACCAGACGGTCGCCGTGCTGGCGGTCCAAGGTGCTTTTACCGAGCACGAGGCGAGGCTGTCCGAGCTGGGCGCACGTTATATTGAGCTGAGGCAGGCGGCTGATTTGAAGCAGAGCTTTGACCGCCTGGTCCTCCCCGGCGGCGAGTCCACCGTTCAAGGGAAGCTGCTTGATGAGCTGGGCATGCTCGAGCAGCTTCGTGCCCGCATCGCCAAAGGCATGCCCGTCCTGGGCACCTGCGCCGGCCTGATTCTGCTGGCTCACGACCTTGCCGCCCATGACGATAAGGGCACGCCGCGTTTGGCAACCATGGATGTACTTGTCGAGCGCAATGCCTACGGCAGGCAGCTCGGCAGCTTTCGCACCAAGGGACAGGTAGACGGCATCGACGGTGAAGTGCCGCTGACGTTTATCCGCGCGCCCCGCATCGTCGAGGTCCACGGCGACGCCAAGGCCTTGGCAGAGGTCGATGGCCGCATCGTCGCCGCCCGCGAGGGCAACCAGCTCGGCGTAACCTTCCACCCCGAACTCGATAAAGACACCCGCCTCCACGAACTGTTCCTACAAATGTAGGCGGAATAGAAACGAGCGTGGATTTTCGCACACACAACAAATGAGAGTGGATAATCTCCCACTTTGAGCTCGAACACAGGCCCAAACCGGGAGATTATCCACTCTCATGCTATGTAGTCGTTTAAGAACGTCCCCAATGACTACTTTTTGGCAGGCTTGGATTAAGGCAACGCCGATGTCTTGGTACCGACAGCGAAAACCCGCCAGAGCGAGCAAGGTGCCTTGAAACAAGGCGGCATTGACCTTCTGGTCATGCCGCCGAAGTTGAAAGGCAGATTGCCGCTCTGGCGGGTTTGCAGCGTCAAGTGGTTACGGCGTTTGGTAAAACGCCGTAACTAATTAGAAACGGTTGCCGCGGAAGCCGCCACCGTTGCGGCCGCCACGGTCGCCACCGCGACCGCCGCGGTCGTTGCCACGGTTGCCGCCGAAGCCACCACGGTTGCCACCGCGATCGCCATAGCCACCACGGTTGCCACCAAAGCCGCCGCGACCGCCACGGTCGCCGCCACGGTCGCCAAAGCCGCCACGGCCACCGCGCTCGCCACCGCGGCCGCCGCGGTCACCGCCACGACCACCGCGATCGCCAAAGCCGCCGCGACCGCCACGGTCGCCGCCACGCCCACCGCGCTCGTCACGGCCGCCGCGAGGACCGCGGTCCTCGTCCAGGCCCATGGCGACGAGCGGAGCGATAACCTTATCGAGAGCGGCCATCAGCTCGGTGGCCTCCTCGTAAGAAAGCTCGGGCAGGAGCTTCTCCTTCTTGTTGGCAAGCTCGGTCAGGCCCTCAGCGGCATCCTCGGCAGCGAAGACAACGATCTTGCGCATATCGCCCTCGGCGTCGTCGATGCGGCCGACCAGATCGGCAGCCTCGGCCTCGGCCATCAGGCCATCGAGCTCACGAAGGCGCATGCCCAGCAGGTCGGACATTTCCTTCTGCTCCATCTTGGGCTTGAGGTCAAGAAGCTTGATGGCGCGCTCGATGTTCGCCATGCGCTCGGCCTTGGCCTCCTCCTCCTTGGAAATAGCAAAGCGACGGCTGCGCAGCAGGCGGGCGGCCTTCTGCATCTTGTCCATCAGCTCTTCGTCATCGTAATCAGCGGCGGCCTCGACAACCTCGGCCTCCTCGGCGGAAACCTCGTCAGCAGCCTCAACCTCAGCAGCTTCGGTCTCCACGGTCTCGACTGCCTCGACCTCGGCAGCCATGGTCTCGTTCTCGGTCTCGTTCATGATCTCTTCGTTCTCGGACATGAGACTCCTTCTTGGCCCTCTCGGGCATCATCGCCCCATTCGCGGGGCCCGTCGCGCACTCTTTGCGCTTTAAACAATCATGCCTCTCGGCAAAACGTCCATTAGTTTATGGTGTCGCCCGCCAATCTAGCTGCAGAATCTATGTGCACACATTAATGCGACATGTGCGACTCGCGGCGGGCGTACACCAGCGACACCGCGAACCCAACCACGGCAATCACGGCCGCCACGCGCACGGCAGCCGCAAATCCGATCGCCTGGGCAACGTCCGCCGCAACGCCAGTGGCGCCGGCAACCGCCGCAGAACTCGAAAGCAGACCGATAAACAGCGATGGACCCAGCGACGCGGCAATCATGTTCCACGTGTTGAGCAATGCCGTTCCGTGAGGATGCTCAGCGGCAGGCAGCGTCTCCAAGCCGGCCGTCTGCGAGGGGCTCAGCACTAAACCGACGCCAGCATACACCACAATGGTCAGTGCCACGACGACGCCGATGTTCATGCTTGCCGCCGTCATCGAAATGGCAGTCTGCCCCACGGCAATCAGGGCAAAGCCGACCGGCAGCAGCGGCCATGCGCCACGGGCGTCCATCACGCGTCCGCCCACAATCGAGGTCACGGCGTTGCAGGCAATCGCCGGCAAAATGAGCAGGCCCGCAACAAGAGCAGTCATGCCGTATGCGCCCTCAAAATAGAGCGGCAGCAAAACGCTCATCGAGAACGTCGTCATCATCGACACCACCACAAGCAGGCACGCAGGCCAAAAACGAACGCTCGCCATGGGGCGCACGTTGAGCACCGGATGTTCGAGCTTGAGCTGGCGGACCGCAAACAGGCCAAGCAGCACCACAGCGGCGAAAAGCGTCACGATACCGGTCATCACATTGGTCGAGAACTCGCCTACGGAATATACAAACGCCGTGATTCCGGCCGCTAGCAAAGCAACCGACAGAATATCAAGCGTAGTGTTCGAGCGCTCTCCAACATTCCGAACGAGCTTTGCTGCCGCCGCGGCGACCACGACACCGCCCACCAGCGGCACTACGAACACCGCCCTCCAGCCAAACAACGTGCACATAAGACCGCTGATCACGGGACAAAATGCCGGCCCTAGCGTAATGCAGGCACCGCCCAGGCTCAGATACAGACCGAGCTTCTCGCGCGGGGCGCAAGACAGCACCACGTTCATCATGAGCGGGAACAAGATGCCCGATCCCGCAGCCTGCAAAATACGACTTGGCAGCAAGACAGTAAACGTTGGGGCGACCAGGCACAGGACTTCTCCGGCGACCAGGCATCCACATGCGAAAAACAGCAGCTTGCGCGTCGAGAAGCGACCGGAAAGAAAGGCCATGATGGCCGTAAAGATCGACGTCACGATCATGTAGCCCGAAACAAGCCACTGCGCCGTGATGGCACTCACCGAAAAGGCCGCCATGATGTCGTGCAACGCCACGTTAATGATGTTCTCGTTAAACGCGGCAACAAAGGCCGCGATATACATTACGGCGAGAAACGCCGAAGTGGCCGATGGCGCTACTTGAACTTGTTGCTGAGATTTGCTCCCCATGCATTTCCTTCCTCTTGGAACGACAGTCGTATCGCCCCAGAGGAACAGTCCAGGGCGAGGATGAGCCCTAGACTTACGCCAGACGCCGCACGCGACGAGTCTGGCAACATGGTCCAACGTCGAAAGATTGTAACGCGAACGCGCAGCTTTCCTTCCGCGCTATTATTAAAAGTCCACGAAAGCATGAGACATGAGGAGCCCGCCATGATTAAGCCCATCATGAAATCCGAGTTCTTTTTGCGCCTGCCTTCCGAAGACGCGGGCCCCGATGACGCCGTGACCGGGCAGGACCTCCTGGATACGCTCCATGAGCATGAGCACGAGTGCGTGGGCCTTGCCGCCAACATGATTGGCGTGCGCAAACGCATCATCTGCGTAAAGGACGGCAACAGGGCGCTGCTGATGTACAACCCTCAAATTCTTGAGCAGGTCAATTCCTATCAGACGAGCGAAGGATGTCTCTCGCTTTCCGGCGAGCGCCCCTGTACTCGCTATCGCCGCATTAAGGTTGAGTATTTGGACGAGAATTTCGTCCACCGCATCAAAAACTTCTCGGGCTACACCGCCGAGATCATCCAACACGAAATCGACCACTGCAACGGGATTGTTATTTAGACAGCCAGGGTAACGATGCAGGTTGAGCACACGACAGCGAGCGAGCCGCATTTGCACCAAGGTGACGTGAAATGAGAGGGCGCTGACCTTCTGGTCGCGCCCTCGAAATTGAACGTCAGATTGGCGTGAATGCGGCTCGCGCAGCGTCAAGTGGTCCGCCGTTCGGTAGAACGGCGGAACTAATTAGCTCTGGCGGTAATGATCGAAGAAGTCGGCGAGGTCTTCGAGCGACTCTTTGAGCACTTCCATGCGCGGCAGGTACACGATGCGGAAGTGGTCGGGCTCACCCCAGTTAAAGCCGCCGCCGCGCGTGATCAGGATCTTCTTCTCGTGCAGCAGGTCAAGGGCGAACTGCTCGTCGTCAGTGATGTTGAACTTCTTCACATCCATCTTGGGGAAGATATAGAACGCCGCACGCGGCTTGACCACCGAGATGCCGTCGATCTTGTTGAGTGCCTCATACACGAAGTTGCGCTGCTCGTAGACACGACCGCCGGGGCGGATGTAGTTGTTAACAGACTGATGGCCGCCGAGCGCCGTCTGGACGATTGACTGAGCCGGCACGTTGGAGCACAGGCGCATGTTCGAGAGCATGTTGATGCCCATAATAAAGTCGCTCATGCAGCGCTGGTTACCCGAAAGCACCATCCAGCCAATACGATAGCCCGCGATCATGTGCGACTTGGAAAGGCCGCTAAAGGTGACGCAGGGCAGGTCGGGAGCGAGCGAGGCAATCGAGACGTGCTCGTAGCCGTCCATGCACAGGCGGTCGTAGATCTCATCGGCAAAAATCATGAGCTGGTGCCTGCGCGCGATCTCAACGATGCCCTCGAGTACCTCGCGCGGATAGACCGAACCCGTGGGGTTGTTGGGGTTGATGATGACGAGGGCCTTGGTCGCGCTCGTGATCTTGGACTCCATATCCTCCAGGTCGGGATACCAATCCGCTTGCTCATCACACAGATAGTGAACGGGATGACCGCCGGCAAGGGTTGCGCACGCCGTCCAGAGCGGATAGTCGGGGCTGGGGATCAGAATCTCGTCGCCATTGTCGAGCAGCGCGTTCATCGAAAGCTGAATGAGTTCGGACACGCCGTTGCCCGTGTAGATGTGCTCCATCTGAACATTGGGCAGGCCCTTGATCTGCGAGTACTGCATGATTGCCTTGCGCGCGGAGAACAGGCCACGCGAGTTGGAATAGCCTTCGCAGTCGGGCAGCTGCTGGCGCATGTCCTTGATGACCTCATCGGGCGTGCGGAAACCAAAGGGCGCCGGATTACCGATGTTGAGCTTGAGAATACGCTCGCCCTCGTCCTCCATACGGGCGGCCTCGTCGACGACGGGGCCGCGCACGTCATACAGGACGTTATCGAGCTTGGTGGATTTAGAAAAAGTACGCATGGTGGTGCTCCTTGGAATTTGAGCTGAGGGATGGGGTTCGGGCTTGGGCACGTTGCGAGGCGATGATTCCTCGCCTTGATCGGCGTCACCGGCGAGCAGCCAGGAAACATCGACCTCCAAAATACGAGCGAGCAGCTCTGCCACATCGCGCCGCGGGATCGTCTTGCCGCTCACATATTGGCTCATCTGACTCTTGCCGAGTTTTTTTCCGAGCATCTCCGATGCGCGGATTACGTCCGACTGGCGAACGTCGCGATCGGACATGGTCTGTCGCAGGCGATCGCTAAACGTCTCTTGGGCCATTAGAACCTCCTTGCTGGCAAAGTTCAATTTATAGAACACGAATTGAACCTAAGTTCAATTTAGGCAGCAGTATAGCGCCGTACCTTATTCGGAAGTTCAATTTCACAAGAAAACGTACCGAACTCCGAGATTTGCCCAAGGCGGACAATGACGCGCACGCGTTTAGAGATATTCAAGGAATCGAGCGGCGGCAAGCGAAACGTCAGCCGTGCGATATATCGCGTTGATCTGCCGATGGGGATGTCCCTCGAGCGGACGCACGGCGACATCGAACTGACAGCGGCGCAAGATGAGCGCCGGAAGAATACTCACGCCCAGACCGTCCTCGACCATGGCCATAATCGCATAATCATCCCAGGTCGATAGCTTAGAACGCACCGCCAGACCCGCGCGGCGAAACAGCGGCGTAATCTCGTCGTCGCTACCGCGTTCCAGCAGAATAAACTGCTCGTTGGCCAAATCGGCAAGGCAAACGACCTCCGCGGTGGCAAGCGAGGAGTCCGCTGGCACCACGGCCATCAGCTCGTCTTGCACCAACGGCCGCGACGCCATACCGGCGCCGCGTGGCTCGCGCGGAATAAAGCCCAGGTCGCAGCGGCCTTCCGCCACCCATTGCTCAATCTCGGAGTAATCACCCATCAGCAGCTCGTAATCGACTTCCGGGTGATCAGCGCGAAACCGCGCGATCACCGGCGGCAGTACATGGGTCGCCACACTCGAGAATGTACCGATACAGATCTTGCCACGCATGAGCCCCCGCATCTCGTCCACGCGTCGCTGCAGGCGGCCAAACTCTTCGCATAACGCCTCGACTGCCGGCATGACCTGCCGCCCGTCGGCAGAAAGCACCACGCCCTCGCGGCTGCGATCAAGCACCTTAAAACCCCAGTCTGCCTCAAGGTCGCCCACCATGCGGCTCACGCCCGACTGCGAATAGCTCAGCCGCTCTGCAGCATGCGTAAAGCTGCCGGCACGCACCGTCTCGAGCAGCACTTGCATCTTTTGAATATTCGTTTCCACGGCATCCCTCCACCTTTACATGAGTTTTTGTCATGTTATCCATGCATTATATTCGCTTTTCTTCTAAAGCCACCTCACCCATAGTGAACATGCTCGGATATAGAGGAGATGTCAGCACATGAACAACGGACTGTTTACGTACTTAGCAGCATTGCTATTGTTTGGCTCCAACGGCATCATCGCCGCTGCCATCGCGCTGCCGAGCTCCGATATCGTACTGTTGCGCACGTTTTTGGGCGCTCTCACCCTTGCCGCCACCCTCTTCATAACCAAGCGCCATAACCTGCAGGCTCCGTCTCGCCCCCGCGAGGCCGCAGCGCTCATCGTCTCGGGCGCCGCGCTGGGCGCCAGCTGGATTTTCCTGTTCCGCGCCTATCAGACGATCGGCGTTGGCATCTCCTCGTTGTTGTATTACTGCGGCCCCATCATCGTTATGGCCCTCTCCCCGCTCATTTTTGGCGAAAAGCTGACCGGCGGCAAAATCGCCGGGTTTATCGCCGTTGCCTGTGGCGCCTTTCTCATTGCGGCGCAAGGTCTAGGCGGCAATATGCCCATTGCGGGTATCGCTTGCGGCATCGCCTCGGCCTTCTGCTACGCCTTGATGGTCATCGCTAGCAAGGGTGCGCCACACATCGAAGGCCTCGAGAACTCCACGCTCCAGGTGAGCGCCGCCTTTGTAACCGCGTTGATCCTTACGCTCTTCACGCAAGGTGCCCCCTCGTTCCTCTCCCCCAGCATTGCCGCCGGCATCGATTGGGGCGCCGTCGCCATGCTCGGCGTCGTCAACACCGGCATCGGTTGCCTGCTCTACTTTAGTGCCGTCGCCAAGCTGCCCGTCCAGACCGTCGCGGTCGTCGGCTACCTCGAGCCGCTTTCGGCCGTCGTGTTCTCCGTTGCCCTTTTGGGAGAGACCATGACGCCCATCCGCCTCATGGGCGCCGCGTTGATCATCGGCGGCGCGATCTTTTGCGAAGTCGCCGGCAAACGCGCAGACACCAAAGCAAGCATCGCCCAAGTAGCACGCGCCTAAAAGCCCCTCTTCAGTTTCAAAGCAGGGGCGCGTCCGTGGTTATCACATTGCAGCAAGACCATACAGCCGGTGCGCCCCTGTTTTGAAATGCTACCTGCGTACATGAATAATCCCCAGATGGGGATTATTGTCTAAAACACCCCGATGTGCCAAACTGCTCTTATATGTATAAAGATGGCATAAAGGTTATCTGCCCTAGACAGATAACCGGATGTCTAAGGGAGTCCACGTGGCACACAACAAACTGGAGGCAAACCTCCAAGACCAGCACGGACAGAGCGGGCATGGAGCCATTCCCCTTTCTGCTGGTATGTTGCTCGTAACGCTCGGCGTCGTCTATGGCGACATCGGCACGAGCCCTATGTACACCATGAAATCAATCGTCGCCAACAACGGCGGCATCGGTACCGTCAGCGAGGACATGATCCTGGGCGCGCTTTCGCTCGTCATCTGGACCATGACGCTCGTAACCACGGTCAAGTACGTGCTAATCGCCATGAGGGCCGACAACCACAACGAGGGCGGTATCTTCGCCCTGTTCAGTCTCGTGCGCAAAGTGGCGCCGTGGCTGATCCTTCCCGCCATGATCGGCGGTGCGGCGCTGCTTGCCGACGGCATCCTCACCCCCGCCGTCACGGTCACCACAGCCATCGAGGGTCTGCGCACCATCGAGTGGGGCCACGCGCTATTGGGCGACGGCCAGACCAACGTCATCATTATTACCATCATCATTATCTGCGGCCTATTTGCCATGCAGCGCGCCGGCACCTCGTCAATCGGCAAGCTCTTCGGCCCGCTCATGACGCTATGGTTCCTGTTCCTGGCGGGCGCCGGCCTGTTCAACATGCTCGGCAACCTGTCCATCTTGCGCGCACTCAACCCCATCCGCGGCATCATGTTCCTGTTCTCGCCCATCAACCACTCGGGCATCATGGTGCTCGGCTTCGTCTTCCTGTCGACGACCGGCGCCGAGGCGCTCTATTCGGACATGGGTCACGTGGGCAAGGCTAACATTTACGCATCCTGGCCGTTCGTAAAGGCGGCCCTCATCCTTAACTATCTGGGTCAGGGCGCTTGGCTGCTCGCCAACAACTCCAATCCCCAGATGCTCGCGATGGACATCGTCAACCCGTTCTACATGATGCTTCCCGAGCCCCTGCGCCCCTTTGCCATCGTGCTATCGGCCGTAGCGGCCATCATCGCCTCGCAGGCGCTTATCACCGGCTCGTTCTCGCTGGTATCCGAGGCCACGCGTCTCAACCTTATGCCGCATCTGCGCATCCACTACCCCAGCGACACCAAGGGTCAACTCTATATTCCGCTCGTCAACAACATCATGTGGGTCGGCTGTATCTTCATCGTGCTGCTGTTCCAAAACTCCGAGCGCATGGAGAGCGCCTACGGCCTCGCCATCACCGTGACTATGCTCATGACCACGACGCTTTTGACGAGCTATATCGCCGGCATCCTCAAGCACAAGCTGGGCGCCTGCGTCTTTGCCCTGCTTTTTGGCGCCATCGAGCTCTGCTTCTTTGCCTCGTGCCTCACCATGTTCTTTGACGGCGGCTATGTGATGATCTTCCTGGCCTCGCTGCTGTTTGGCCTTATGTACGTGTGGCGCCGCGGCACCGCCATCGAGCGCACGCAGACGATCCTGCTGCCCGTCTCCAAGTACATCGATCAGCTCAACCGCCTGCGCAACGACGAGACCTACCCCGTGCTCGCCGACAATCTGGTGTTCCTCACCAACAGCCCCGACCCGCTCACGCTCGACCGCGACGTGCTCTATTCCATCCTGGACAAGCACCCCAAGCGCGCCAAGGCATATTGGTTCATCAACGTGCACGTTACCGACGAGCCCTATACGCACGAGTATTCCGTCGAGACCTTTGGCACGGACTTTTTGTTCCGCGTGCGCCTGGACCTGGGCTTTAAGGTCAACCAGCGCATCAACGCCTATCTGCGTCAGATCGTTGGCGACTTGATGACATCGGGTGAGCTGCCACCGCAGCATCACACCTACTCCATCTACGAGACACGCGGCAACGTGGGCGACTTCCGTTTTTGCATGCTGCGCAAGATGCTTGCCCCCGAAACGGACATCAACCGCAACGACCACCGCGTGATGGCCATCAAGTACGCCGTCCGCCGCGCCTGCGGAAGCCCGGCACGCTGGTACGGTCTTGAGAACTCGGCGATCATCATCGAGTACGTGCCTCTCTTTGCCCGCATGCGTCCGGCGGTCAAACTCGTACGCACCCATGTGCCGCTCGAGGTCCAGATCGAAGAAGCCGAGGAAATGGAAGTCGATATCTTCTCGGACGACCTGGTCAACGGCAACGAGGCCGGTAGGGACATGAACGTCGATCCCACCGAGCTGCTCGAGAGCGTCGCCGATACGCCCGAACAGCAACAGCTCGACGGCCTCGAGAGTGCCCAGCTCAACGACGTCAACTTCTAGCGACGTCACACATCGATGACAGTGGCCCTGCACCTCACGGGAGATGCAGGGCCATTTTGCATTGCAGTAAAGCTATGGGCTACGAACGACGCGGCTCGGGAACCACGAGCCTATCGGGGCTCGCGCCCTCGGCATCCATCAGGCTCACGTAGCGAATCGACGGATCCCCATACATCGCGTAGTAATAATTGCCCGTGCGCGCGCTAAAGCATCCGGTGTAGATAGTCTTCTCGAACTTGCCATCGCCCATCCTGGACGCTCCCTCGATCATCACCACGCCCTCGAGCGAGCGGAACATGCGAACGACGTTTTCGGTCTCGCTCTCCTTTTGCGGGTAATTGGCATTGAGGTACGCCGCCTTTACAAAACGGCTCGGCGAATAGCAATCGCCCGGAATGCCGCGCATGCCGGCACCGGCTCCATAGGGCTTAAGCTCGGCGCCACGCCATGTCGCCGTCTGCGGAAAATCGCTTGTGGCGGTGATATAGGTGCGCAGGTTTTCCATGTGCCACGGGAAGGTCGGCTGGTTGGCAAGGGTGTCGACCGGATCGTCGTATACATGCAGGCCGTCAGCCATCATCTCGACCACGATGCTGCGCTGGCTGTCGCCGATAATCCAATGGAGCAGCGACACGCCCAGCCCCTCTCCGGCAGATTTGGCGACAATCACCGTGTCGCGCAGCGCGGCCTCGACCTCATCGACCGTCGAGAACGTCGCTGCCACCCACAGGGGAAACTCATAGGCCGCGATATTGGTCTTTCCATCAACCGGGCCCTCGGCATACTCGGCATAGCCGGGAAAGTTGAGCCCCGCCACAGCCAGACCCGCATCGTTACCACAGTCGAAAAACATGGGATAGTTCTTGTAATCGATGCACATGCCGATTACCGCGTGTGCCGCCGACGCATCGTCGATAAACGAATACGGGATGTGAAACCCGCGCGGCATCACGCGAACCTGTTGGCCGTAGTCAAAGCTCCAGTCGAGGTTGCGGCCTAGATACATGTGGCCAGAATTATCGGTAAATCGAATGCTCGTACACATAGCGCCTCCTAGCTTTACGTTCTTGTTAAGCTCATTGTCACCAAACAAAAAGGCGCTAAACACAAAAGCCCGGACATGACAACAATGTCACGCCCGGACCAAAAGAGACGAAGTGCGGTGCTTTGGTCCCCTTAGACCAACTTTCCAAGACAGTGGTCGATCATATGCTGGACCATCTGCGCCTCGAAGCCCACAAAGTCCTGCTTGCGCTCGCGCATCTTGCCATCGACGATCTGGTCAAAGGCAACCTTGCACTTGATATAGCGCGTGGACTTGGTGACCTCCTCGTGCGTCAGGCAGCTCTCCTCCATCTTGCTGGCGCCCAGGCCAAACACCAGACGGGGGTTGTAGAGCACGTGGGGCTCGCCGGCGTCGTCCAGGTAGACGCAGACCTTCTTGGTAACGCCGATCTGGTTGGCGGCCAAGCAGCCGGCATCATCGAGCGACTTGATGGTATCGATCAGGTCCTGAGCAACCGACTCGTCCTCGACGGTCGCAACCTCGCAACGCTGGGACAGGATAGCCTCGTCGTGGCAAAGCTCTTTAATCATACGTTCCTCCATAGGGGTCGTTGTAACCGCTTAAGTATACGGTACCCACACATTTTCATGCGATAGATACCGTCCGTCTGTTACAAAGCGCCGAACATTAACATGCGAGGAACAGCAAGGTTGTAAAGGCGATATAGTAAATGAGTTCGTGTCAATCGGCCTAAACTCGGGGCCGAACAAGGAAAGGGTATGCATGGACGAACTTTTTCACGTCAGTGAGCGCAAGTCCACAATCGGGACCGAACTTCGCGCTGGACTGACAACATTCCTGGCGATGGCCTACATCATCGCCGTCAACCCCGCAGTGCTCTCGGGCGCTGGCATTGATGCGGGAGCGCTCGCCTGCGCCACCTGCCTGGGCGCCGGCATCATGACCATCTGCATGGGCATCTTCGCCAACCGCCCGCTCGCCTGCGCGTCGGGTCTGGGCATCAACGCCATGATCGCGGGCATCGCCACCACCATGTGCGGCGGCGACTGGCACGTGGCCATGAGCGTTATCTTCCTCGAGGGTATCGTCATCTTGCTGCTCGTCCTGTGCGGCCTGCGCGAGGCCATCATGGACGCCATCCCCGTGGTCCTGCGCCACGCCATCTCGGTGGGTCTGGGCCTGTTTATCGCCATGATCGGCCTGTGCGACGCCGGCATCATCACCGCTGGCGCCGGTACGCTCGTCGGCCTGGGCGACATCGCCTCCCCCACCTTTATCGTCGGCATCATCTCCATCGTCGTGACGGTTGCCCTGGCTTCCCGCAACGTGCCGGGCTCGCTGCTCATCGGCATCATCGTCGCCGTTATCGCCGGAATCCCGCTGGGCGTCACCCATGCGCCCGAGGGCCTCATCGCACCGCTCGACTTCTCGACCTTCGGCGCCCCGTTTGCCAGCACTGCCGATGGCAACATTGCCATCGTGAAGGTCCTGACCGACCCGATGCTGCTCGTCGTGGCCTTCTCGCTGCTCATGAGTGACTTCTTCGACACCATGGGCACCGCGATGGCCGTCGCCAAGCAGGGCGAGTTCCTGACCGAGGACGGCAATGTCGAGGACATCCGTCCCATCCTGGTCGTCGACTCCGTGGCCGCTGCTGCCGGTGGCTTTATGGGCGTCTCCTCCATCACCACTTTCGTCGAGTCCACGTCCGGCGCTGCCGACGGTGGCCGCACGGGTCTCACCTCCGTCACCACCGGCGTGCTGTTCATCCTCGCCGCGTTCTTCTCCCCCATCGTCACCATCGTTTCCAGCGCCGCCACCTGCGGTGCTCTGGTCTACGTCGGCTACCTCATGATGAGCGAGGCCTCCGAGATCGACTGGTCCGACGTGTCGCAAGGTTTCCCGGCGTTCATGATTGTCGCCGGCGTGCCCTTCACTTACTCCATCTCTGCCGGCATTGGCCTGGGCTTTATCGCCTACGTGATCGTCGCGCTCTTTAAGGGCGAGGCCTCCAAGATCAAGCCGCTCATGTGGATCGCAGCACTTGCCTTCCTCGTCTACTTCTTTGTAGCGTAGGCGCAAGATTCGCAATACCAAACAGCAAAGCGCGGAGTCGCATCGAGCGGCTCCGCGCTTTGCTTTTAAAGCCAGGCGCCACACGGACGCGCGATGTATTGCTTCCCAAGTTTTGGACATTTTGCCCTCCAAACGGCACTACCGCCGGCTACATCCTGCAGATATGCTGGGCGTAATCGCATAGGCCCTATGAGGATGGGAGTAACCATGGCCGCCTTGTTCACGACCCCCAAGCGCAATGACAAAACCTCTGGAGCCCATTTTGTCGAGCCCGACGTTCGCCGTCGCATAGGACTCGCGCACAGCAGCTGGCGCCGCGTGACGCGCCGCATCGTCGTGGGTGCCGTGTGCGCGCTCACGGTGAGCTCGCTGCTCATGCCGAGCGTCTCGCTCGCGGCGGAGTGGGTGGACGTCGATGGCGTCCGCCACGAAGCGGCCGCGGGGCCCGCGGGAGACGCCGCCGGCACCTGGTCATGGGACGGCGCCGATGATATGAAGCTCAACGGCTACAACGGCGGTGCGATCGAGGCAGCGGGCAAGATCAACGTGAGCTACGAGGGCAACAACACCGTCACTAACGACGACGGCCGCGGCATCAAGGTTAAGGATGGCGCGAACGAGAACGCCGAGCTTAATATTCAGGGCGACGCGTCCAGCACGCTCAACGTGGCATCTTCTCGTGACGCCATCACTTCCGTCGACAACATCAACATCGACGGCGCTGGCACTGTCAACGCCACGAGCACCGAGCACGATGCCATCGATGCCGGGGGCGATGTCACCATCAAGGGCTCGGGAAACGTTAACGCCACGGGCGATTCGGATGGCATCAGGGCCGACGGCAACATCACGATCGACAACAGCGGAACCGTCACCGCCAAGGCCACCGAGGATCAGGGTATCGATGCTAACGAGAACCTCATCATAAAGGGCGGCGGCAAGGTAGAGGCAAGCTCTATCAAAGACAATGCGATTTGGGCCGACGGCAACATCGAGATCTCGGATGGCAGCCAGGTCAAGGCAAGTTCCGAGGAAGACGCCGCCATCGACGGTAAAAACAGCCTCACGGTCACGAACGCTTCCCTCAACGCAAGTGGCGTTGGGTATGGCATCTATGTCTACAAGGGCATTACGCTCGATGGCGCGACCGTGACGATCCGCGCAAGCTCAGATGGCGGGGAAGTCAGCGCACTCTTCACCGATGAGGACGACATCGTCATCAAGAACGGCTCGACTGTGGATGCGCTCGCAGAAGGCAGGTTCTCGGTTGCAATCTCCACCAGTAATTTCTACTCCGGCGAAGCGGGTGGCCATATCTACATCAGCGACTCCGTTGTCAAGGCCATAGCCCGCTATGCCGAGACCGGCGGCGACGGCCCCGGCCACTACAGTGCAGGCCAGGATGGCGAAACTAACCCTCAGCCCCGAGGCATGAACATCGGCATCTTTGCTCAGACCAAGGAGGGCATCACGCCCGCAACCATTTCGATTCTCCGCAGCAAGGTCACGGCCGAGGGAGACACGGCGGCAATCTTCGCCCTTGCCATGAGCGCGGATGGTAAGGCGATCGGCACCATCGAAATCGAAGGAGCCACCATCCAGACGCCTGAAGGCGGCAAGGTCATTGACTATCGCAACAAGGAAGAACTCAGCGACGGCATCGTCTACGAGGCGGGTCAAACCATCGGCACGGGCGACGCTGTGATCGACTCCCCCTATAACGAAGCTGTCGCCAAGAGCACGGTCATCGCGCCTCCCGAAGAGACCAAACCCGGGGAAAAGCCCGGCGAGACCAAGCCGGGTTCCAAGTCTAAGAGCGCGAAGACAACCAAGACCGTTGCAGTTGCAGCCACGGGAGCCAAGATCGCCGGCAAACTCGCAGCGACCGGCGACGCCTCGAGCGCAGCCATCGTGGCAGCCGCCCTTGCGGGAACAGCCGCCATCGCCGCGGGCGCCGTGGTGAGCCGCAAGCGCTCATAGACGCCCTTCATACACGAACCGACACTTTTAAAGCCGCCTAGTCCGCGCACCGTTTAGCAACGCCACCGCCGAGCTCCCCTCCGGCGGTGGCGTTTCCTGTTTGCACTCGTATGGTGCACACGCGAGCGGAGTCGCAACAGGCGGCTCCGCGCTTTGTGATTAATGCCCGACAACGCGTAGGTGCGCAGCTTATTCCTCTTCCGGATTTTGGACATTTTGCCCTCCAAACGGCACTACCGCCGGCAACATCCAGCAGATACGCTGAACCTAGCCGTATAGGCCCTATGAGAACGGGAGCAACCATGGCAGCCTTGTTCACGACCCCCAAACGCAATGACACTACCGCCGGAACCCATGTTGCCGAACCCGACGTTCGCCGTCGCATAGGACTCGCGCACGGCAGCTGGCGCCGCGTGACGCGCCGCATCGTCGTAGGCGCCGTGTGCGCGCTCACGGCGAGCTCGCTGCTCATGCCGAGCGTCTCGCTCGCGGCGGAATGGGTCAAGGTCGGCGAAACCAAATACAACGCCGGCACCGCGGCGAGCGACGAGGCCGGTACCTGGTCGTGGGACGGCGCCGACGACTTGAAGCTCAACAACTATAACGGCGGCGAGATCCAGGCCGCAGGCAAGCTCAACGTGAATTACTCGGGAACCAACATCGTCACTGCCGAATGGATCGAAAGCATCAACGTTTCTCATGGCACTAACGAGAATGCCGAGCTCAATATCCAAGGCGACGCGGGCAGCACGCTCAGCGTGACATCTACTGAGGACGCTATCCTCTCCACGGGTAATATCAACATCGACGGAGCCGGATCCGTCAACGCCACGAGCACTGGGTTTGATGCCATCAATGCCGGGGGTGATCTCGCTATCAAAGGTTCGGGCAACGTCAACGCCACGGGTGCATCGGATGGCATCAGGGCAAACGGCAATATCACGATTGACGACAGCGGAGCCGTCACCGCCAGGGCTACCGAGGACAAGGGTATTGGAACCGACAAGAACCTCACCATCAAGGGTGGCGGGACGGTCGAGGCAAGCTCAGCTGATGGTGAGGCCCTTTGGAGCGGCGGCAATATCAACATCTCGGACGGCAGCCAGGTCAAGGCAAGCTCCGAGAAAGACGCTGCCGTCGAGGCCAAGGGCAGCCTCGCAGCCACAAACGCCTCCCTCAACGTAAACGGTGTTGAATATGGCGTCTATGCCCACAAGGGCATCACCCTCGATCATGCAAACGTGACGGTCCGTGCAGGTAAAGGCAGATACGGTGGCGCCATCGCCCTCTTCACCTACCAGGACGACATCGTCGTCAAGAACGGCTCCACCGTGGACGCGTTTGCGGAAGGCGAGGTTTCGGCTGCATTCTCCACCAGAAACGATCGACCCAACGAGAAGGGTGGCCACATCTACATCAGCGACTCCGTTGTCAAGGCCATAGCCCGCTATGTCGAGAACGGCGACGGCCCCACCCCCTACAGCGAAAACCAAGATGGCGAGACGAGCCCCGAGCCCCAAGGCGAGAACATCGGCATCATCGCCCAGACCGGCGAGGGCGTCACACCCGCAGTCATCTCGATCATCCGCAGCAAGGTAACGGCCGAAGGAGATACAGCGGCAATCTTTGCCCGTGCCATGAGCGCTGACGGCAAGACAATCGGCACCATCAAGATTGAGAACGCCGCCATCCAGACGCCCGAAGGCGGCAAGGTCATTGACTATCGCAAGCTCCGTAACGGCATCTACGAGGCAGGCCAAGCCATCGGCACGGGCGACGCTGTGATCGACTCCCCCTATAACGAAGCTGTCGCCAAGAGCATGGTCATCGCACCTCCCGAGGTAGCCAAGCCGGAAGACCCCAAGCCCGACGAGACCAAGCCCGCGGAGTCCAAGCAGGACCCCAAGCCCGAGGGCGCAAAGACGACCAAGACCGTTGCGGTTGCAACCACGAAGGCCAAGGCCACCGGCGTGCTCGCGGCAACCGGCGACACCTCGGGTGCGGCCATCGTGGCAACCGTCCTTGCGGGAACAGCCGCTATCGCCGCAGGCACCATGGCGAGCCGCAAACGCTCGTAGACGCCTCTGCGCACATGGCAGCTCCCGCGAAGGCCCCGAGTCCCAGCACCGTTTAACAACGCCACCGCCGAGCTCCCCTCCGGCGGTGGCGTTTTCCATATGCGTCCGCAGGGTATGCACGAGATTGTCTTTGGTCTAGCCCAACCTGCATGAGCCGGCGTGCAACAATGGGGGCCGTCGATATCACAACGCCGAGAGAAGCCCGTCATGGAAGCGCATCAAAAGCAGATAACCGTTCATGCACAGCATGCCGAAAGCGCACCAGTCATCTATCTTCCCGTGGTCATGGGCGATGGCACGGAGGTTTATGAACGCTGCCGAGAGCTCAACTGCTCGCCCTTCACGCTTGTCGGCATTGGCAGCCTCAACTGGAATCGCGAGCTGAGCCCCTGGGGATGCGACGGAACCGTGCGCGATGCCGAGCCCTTTGGCGGTCAGGCATCCGGATTTCTCGATGAGCTGTTGAACTGGATAATCCCAGAGGCCGAGTCGTCGCTTCCTCAGCCGCCCACCTGGCGCGGCATTGCCGGCTACTCGCTCGCGGGCCTCTTCGCGCTCTGGTCCCTCTGGCAAACCGACGCCTTTAGCCGCGCCGCAAGCGCATCGGGGTCGTTGTGGTTTCCCGACTTTGTCGATCGCGCCAGCACGGCCCCTTTTGCCGGCAACCCACAGGCCGTCTATCTGTCACTCGGTAAAAAGGAAACCAAGACGCCCAACCGCATGATGCGGCACGTACTCGACGATACGCGCGCGATGGAAGAGCTGTTTATCGAGCGTGACATTCCAACAATGCTGGAGCTCAACCCCGGCAATCACTTTGCCCAAACTGACCTGCGCATGGCGCGCGGCATCCACTGGATACTGACGCATTAAAAATGGCGCCCACGCGTACATACGCATGGACGCCATTTTTAATTTGGCTGAACGCAGCTACTATTCAGCAGTCTCCTCAAGCTCGGAAGTATCGAACTCAAAGCCATTACCTGGCAGGATGGCGTTGAGCACAATGCCCACCAGCGAGCCCACGGCAAGGCCCGAAAGCGAAATCGTCACGCCGCCCAGCTCCAGCACGATGGCACCGGCGGTACTGTAGGCAATGCCGAGCGAAAGCACGAGCACCAGAGCCGCCACCAGCACGTTGCGGTTGTTCTGGAAATCAACCTGGTTCTCGATAAGGTTGCGAACGCCCACGGCACTGATCATGCCGTAGAGCACAAGCGACACGCCACCGATAACGCATGCCGGCATAGCAGCGATCACAGCAGCGAACTTGGGGCAGAACGAAAGCACAATGGCACAGCAGGCGGCAATGCGAATCACGCGCGGGTCGAACACGCGCGTCAGGGCAAGCACACCGGTGTTCTCACCATATGTCGTATTGGCAGGGGCGCCAAAGAGCGATGCCAAGATAGTCGCCAGGCCATCGCCGAGCAGGGTACGGTGCAGACCGGGATCGGCAATGTAATTGCGTTCGCAGGTAGAGCCAATGGCGGAAATATCTCCAATGTGCTCAATCATGGTCGCAAAGGCCAGTGGCATGATGGTGATAATGGCCGTCGTGGCAAGACTGCTATCGAACTGCGGTCCAAAGAGCGCGAACACGGTGTTGTCCCACACGACAGGTAGACCGACCCACGGCGCGGCGGCAACCCCCGAAAAATCAACCTCGCCCAGCACCGCCGCAACGGCATAGCTCACCACAACGCCCAGCAGAATCGGCACGATCTTGACCATGCCGCGGCCCCAAATGTTGCAGATGATGATCACGGCAACGGCAATAGCAGCAACAAACCAGTTGGTCTGGCAGTTGGCGATAGCAGAGCTTGCCAAGATCAGGCCGATGGAAATGACGATGGGACCGGTCACCACCGGCGGGAAGAAGCGCATGATGCGCTTGGCGCCAAAGGCGCGGAACAGCGCTGCCAGCACCGGATAGAGCAGGCCGGCGCAGGCAACGCCCAGACAAGCGTAGGGCAAAAGCTCGGCCTCGCCGTTGGGCGCAATGGCGGCATAACCCGCGATAAAGGCAAACGACGAGCCCAGGAACGCGGGCACCTTACCGCGCGATAGAAAATGAAACAGCAGTGTGCCGATGCCGGCGAACAGAAGCGTCGTCGAAACGGAAAGGCCGGTGAGCACGGGCACGAGCACCGTGGCTCCGAACATCGCAAACATGTGTTGCAAACCCAACACGAACATGCGCGGGCGGCCGAGCGACGATGCATCGTAGATGGCATCGGTGACGGCGGGCGTCGAGGATTGGGACATGGAAGTCCTTTCGAATGGAAGGGCGATCAGGCATATCGGATAACCTGCCCGAACGATACGATCCGAACCATTGTACGCGATATGCAGTACCTCGCACGCGCCGCCACCTGCAAACGCTAGCGCTATTTCCAAACGTGCTCGGCAATACGCCTGACCAGCGCAATCTTTGCCCACTGCTCGTCCTCGGTCAGCTTATTGCCAATCTCGCAGCTGGCAAAGCCACACTGCGGAGACAGATACAGGTTCTCGAGCGGCACGTACTTTGCCGCCTCGCGGATGCGCTCGACGATAACATCCTCGTTCTCGAGCTCTGCCGCCTTGGTGGTCACCAAGCCCAGCACGACCTTCTTGCCGGGAGCAACGTACTTGAGCGGCTCAAAACCACCGGCGCGGGGCGTGTCGAACTCCAGATAGAACGCGTCAACGTCCTCATGCGCAAACAGGTACGGCGCGATGGGGTCGTAGCCGCCCTCAAAAGCGTAGGTGGAGTGGTAGTTGCCGCGGCATACATGCGTGTTGATAGCCAGATCGTCGGGCTTGCCCTCGATGGCGGCATTGTTGAGCGCCACGCCCAGCTCGCTTACCTTTTGCAGGTCGACCGGGCTCATGCCGGTTTTGGCAACAAAATCGGTATCGCAGTAGATGCCCCAGGTGCAGTCATCAAACTGGATGTTGCGGCAGCCCGCGGCATACAGGTCAGCAATCACGGTGCGGTATGCTGCGGCAATGGCATCGACGAGCTCTTCGTCGGTCTTGTAGACGGCGTGCAGACTCTCCTGCTGGCCATCGCAGCGGTCGAGTGTGACTTCGGAGAACGTCTGGATCGGCGCCGGAATGGTCTGGCGCGCGACCTGGCCCTCTCCCTCGAGCGACTTGATAAATTTGAAGTGCTCGACGAACGGATGATTCTCGCCGCTAATGGGACCGGTTACCACGGCGGTGTCGGCGGTAGTCTCCTCATCGTGGAACATGTAGCCCGTGCGCGAGGCGCGGCGCTCAATGCCGTTGAGGCCCCACATAAAATCGAGGTGCCAGTAGCTGCGGCGGAACTCGCCATCGGTAATCACCTGCAGGCCGGCAGCCTTCTGCTTGGCCACTAAGTCGCGGATGGCCTCGTCCTCGACGGCCTTAAGGCCGGAAGCGTCGAGTTTACCCGCGACATAGGCGGCACGGGCGTCCTTTACAGCCTGCGGACGAAGAAAACTGCCGACGATATCGGCACGAAACGGCGCGTTCGGTTGAATCGAAGTGCTCATAGATATCTCCCTTTGCATTGGTTGCTTTACTGGGACAGAGTATGAGCGCTCATATGGACATCGTAAAATATATGTTTATAACAGTTTGATATAGACGCTTCCTATATCAGTTTGGACTGCCATAAAGAGATTTGACCCGCGCAGAACGCAGCAGTCTAGATGTGCTGACGAATCGCTTCGATATAGGCCTGCCCGTAGCGCGTAAGTGTCGTGTTCTTGCGCGTGATGATGCCAATCTCCATGTACTCGTCTACATCGAGCGGAATCGAGATAATACCGGGGCCGTTAAGTTCATGGCTGATCACGCCCGAACACACCGTGTAACCGTTAAGGCCCATAGCTAGGTTGAACAGCGTCGCACGGTCGCGCACGCGGATATTCTTGCGGCGCTCAAAGGTCGAGGTCAGCTCCTCGGAATAGTAAAACGAGTTGTAGCTGCCCTGTTCATAGGACAGGAACGGGTAGTCTTCCAAGTCCTCGAGCGTCACACTCGAGCGACCCGCCAGCGGATGGTCGGAGCACACAAAGACATGCGGCGTAGCGCAGAAGAGTCCTTCGAATACGAGCTCGTTGGCCGCCAGCATGCGCTCGATGACCTCGCGATTGTGCTCCGACAGATACAGGATGCCGAGCTCGCTTTTCATATGCGCGACGTCCTCGATAATCTCGTGGGTCTGCTCCTCGCGCAGGGTAAAGTCGTAGCGCGCGGCATCGAACTCGCGGATCACATCGACAAATGCATTAACGGCAAAGGAATAATGCTGGCAGCTCACACTAAAGTGCGGCACCTGCTCGGACGTGCCTTTGTACTTGCCCTCGAGCAGGTCGGCCTGGTCGAGCACCTGGCGCGCGTAGCCCAAGAAGGTCTCGCCTTCCTCGGACACAATGACGCCCTTGTTGGTGCGCTCAAAGATGTGTACACCCATCTCGTTTTCGAGATCGCGAATTGACGCGGTAATCGAAGGCTGCGACACAAAGAGCCGGCGCGAGGCCTCGGTGATGCTGCCGCATTCGGCAACTTTGACGACATATCTGAGCTGCTGGAGCTTCATGGCTTTCTCCCTAGACGTTCGTGACGTCGAAACCCGTCGCGTCCATCTGACGCATAAACGACGGCATCTCCCCCGTCGCGGCGCAGGCGGCAATCTGATGCAGAGCCCCGGCAACCGCATCATCTGCCGCAGCGCCGATATGCCAGCGCGCGGCAGCCGTGACGGCCTCGTTGGCATTGGCGACTGCAACGGAATTGGGAACGGCATCGATCATGGGCAAATCGTTATCGGAATCGCCGAATACGGCCACATCGTCGGGCGTCAGGCCCAAAGCGCGCGCCAGCTCCAGCGCAGCACAGCCCTTGTCCCAGCCGGTCGGAAGAACGTCGAACAGGCGCACGCGGTTGTTGGGAAACACGAGCGAGAGCTCCGGCACCTCGACGGCAACACGCTCGCGCAGCTCGGCGAGCTCCTCGCGCGAACGGGCACTCCAGATATTCGCCTTGTATACCGGGGCATCGTCAACGACAGGGCGACAGGGAGCCTCTTCGCCCTTGAGCCACGCGTTGCCGCCTGACTCCATGGCGCGACGCACACGCTCGGGATCGCTTGTCACGCAATAGGCGTCGTTGTCCCAAAAGTCATCACCCAGACGGTAGACCTTCAAATAGGTATCGTCGGTCTCTTGCTCCAGGTAGTCGGCCAGGCGCATAAGGGCATCGTTATCAGTTGCGCGCGAGGCAACCGCCTCGCCATCGACAAACATCACCTGGCCGTTGCAAAACGCACCGGTCGAGAAGCACTCGGAGCGATTGCGGAACATCCAGCCCATCGCGGACGGCTGGCGACCCGAAACCGGGCCAAAATGCAGGCCCGCCGCCTGCATGGCATGAATGCCCTCGATGGCGCAGTCGCTGGCGCCATCGTGTCCAGCAGGAATCAGCGTATCGTCCATATCGGTCAGCACAAGTTTGATCATAAGGTCCCCTCGGTCATTCTTTATCCCGTCTATTGTAACGACCTGCCAATAAGGGACAGGTTTATCTTGGCAGGTTTTATCTGGGAAAATGCAGCGCCCCTGTTGCCACCTGCCAAAATAAACCTGTCCCATATTGGCAGGTGCGCTAGTATAGGGAACAACAGATTCGATGCGGGAGTGCCGGCGGTGCAAACCACAAGGCTGAGAGGGCATAGGGCCCAATCCTTTGAACCTGTCAGTTAATGCTGGCGTAGGGAGCATGCCGCCTTTACAGGGGCGCTGTCTATGCACAGCGCCCCTTTTCTATGCCAAGGAGGCATGTGCAGTGATTGATTCGGAACAGCTTAAGCAACATATGGTCAAGGCCGTAGAGGAGATTCGAGCCACCAATCCGATGGCCGGCTCCATCACCAACACGGTGACGATCGACTTTGTCGCCAACGCGCAGCTCGCCGTGGGCGGTTCGGCCGCCATGGTCTATCTGCCCGACGAGGGCGAGGCGCTCGTTGCCGGCGGCGCCGCCATCTATCTCAACATGGGCACGCTCTTCCCCATCTACGAGCAGACGATTCCCCGCGCGGCCAAGGCGGCACACGACGCCGGCAAGCCCTGGGTGCTCGATCCGGTGGGTCTGGGCATCGGTAGCCTGCGCACCCAGCTGGTAAACGAGCTCAAGCAGTACAAGCCCGCCATCGTACGCGGCAACGCCTCCGAGATCATCGCACTCTCCGGCCTGTGGGGTCTTGAGGGCGAGTCGGCCGATCTGAGCCGCGTACGTGGTGTCGATACCACCGACACGGTCGACGCCGCCC
This sequence comes from Collinsella sp. TF12-2AT, assembly GCF_003436735.1. Lineage (NCBI taxonomy): Bacteria > Bacillati > Actinomycetota > Coriobacteriia > Coriobacteriales > Coriobacteriaceae > Collinsella > Collinsella sp. TF12-2AT. The sequence continues at coordinate 142,863 of NZ_QSQK01000001.1, forward strand.
GCGATGCCGCCGTGGCGCTCGCTCGCCACACCGGCGGCGCCGTTGTGGTCTCGGGCGAAGTCGACCTGATTACCGACGGCACGACCGTGGCCAAATCCCACGGCGGCAGCCCGCTCATGTCAAAGATTACCGGCTGCGGTTGCTCGCAGGGCGGCGTGCTGGCCGTGTACGCCTGCGCTGCCGATCCGTTTACGGCAGCAGTCTGCGGTACCGCCGTCTACAACGTCGCCGGCACGCGTGCCGCCGCCGTCGCCGATGCCCCGGCAAGCTTTAAGGCCGCCTTTATCGACGAGCTCTACCGCGCAACCGCCCAAGACATCGCCGATAACCAACTCGAGCTCGAGGAGGCATAAGCCATGTCCGAGCCCGCAACCAATGCCGGCATGAACACGCTCGTCGCCGTGGCCATCGCCCCGTGCGGCACCGGCGATGAACTGTCCGCCGAGGTCGCCGAAGTCGTGCGCGTCATTCGCGAGAGCGGCCTTCCCAACCGCACCACCTCGATGTTCACCGAGATCGAGGGCGACTGGGACGAGGTCATGCAGGTCGTGCGCGACGCGACCTTTGTGTTAGCGAGCAAGGGCATCCGAACCGAAGTCGTGCTCAAAGCCGATATTCGACCTGGATTTACCGACACCATGACCGGCAAACTCGAGCGCATGGAAGCGCAGATCAAAAAGCAGGAGGAAGCACGATGAGCATCCGCGACAACCTTGATATCTCGGCCTATCTGGTACTCGGCCCCGAAAATACCCTCGGACGCCCCGTGGGCGATGTGGTGGCCCAGGCACTCGACGCCGGCTTTACCTGCATCCAGGTGCGCTCCAAGGTGGCAAGCGCCCGCGAGATCATTGCGCTGACCGGCGACGCCGCGCAGGCAATCGCACAGGCCGGCAAGACCGGTCAGGTCGCCTTGCTGATCGATGACCGCCTTGACTGCGTACTCGCCGCACGCGAGCAGGGCATTGCGGTCGACGGCGTGCACGTGGGCCAGAGCGATATTCCCGTCGAGGTCTGTCGCAAGCTGCTGGGCCCCGACGCCATCGTGGGCCTTTCGGCCCGTTGCGAGGAAATGCTCGAGTACGTCAAGACCGCCGACATGAGTCTGGTCGACTACCTGGGCATCGGCCCGCTCCACGAGACCGAGACCAAGCGCGACTGCGGACGCGCAGCCGATGGCTCCATCATCACCAAGAGCTTTGAGGACCTGGCCGCACTCCACGCGGCAAGCCCCGTGCCCATCGTGGTGGGCGGCGGCGTTAAGACGGCCGACTTGCCGCAGCTCAAGGCAACCGGCGTCGACGGCTTCTTTGTGGTGAGCGCCGTCTGCAGCGCCGACGATCCCTACGCCGCGGCCAAGGAGCTTGTCGACACCTGGCAGCAGGCATAGGCATAGGCCGAGCAGCTGCTCCGCGGCCTCATATCTTCAGCAACGGAAAGCGCATCCCAGTTTGGACCTCCATTCTGGGATGCGCTTTCCGTATAGAGGGCCAGTGGGAAACTGCATCCCATTCCAGACGCGGGACGCCGTTTCCAAAACCCTCCCGTCCGGGAAACTGCATCCCGTTCTGGGCGCCGATTCTGGGACGCGCTTTCCGCCGCAGCCCCTACCCCGCCAGATACGTTTCCAGCGCCGGCAAGGTCGCCTCCGCATCACGACGACCGACCTGGTAGATGCGCTCGAGCTCATCGGGCTCGCGGCACAGCGACGGCACCTTTACCGATTCGCTCGGCCGTACCACAAAGACCTCGCCGGCCGCCTCGCGACGCGCCAGGTCATCGAGCGTGGCATTGTAGACCTCATGCCGATGCTCAAGCGCTGCGACAAACTCCGGGTAGTGACGGAACACGCGCCGCAGCATGGGCATCACGCTGTTGGGCTGCTTTACAAAGCCCGCCGGCTGCGTCAGCACCACCACGTTGCGGTCATAGCCCTGCGCAAACAGCCAAGCACTGGGAATGGAATCGGCCACGCCACCATCCAGATACTTGCGGCCCTCAATAGCAACGGGACGCGTTGCCACAGGGATCGCCGATGACGCCCGAATCCACTCGATATCGCGCTCGTCGCCATACGGCAGATCGTGATAGACGGCCTTGCCCGTCTCGATATCGGTACACACGCACGTAAACCGCATGGGGCAGGCACGATATGTCTCCAGGTCGATGGGATCGCGCTCGACGGGCACCTCGTGATAGGCAAAATCGGCATTGAACATGTCCCCTGTTCGCAACCAGCTCGTTACACTCGCATAGCGCTTGTCGGCGCAATAGGCCTTGTTGTAGCGGATGGCACGGCCGATCTGGCGCGATTTAAAGTTGTAGCCAAATGCCGCGCCCGCCGAGACACCCACCATATGGTCGCAAGTTAAGCCGCACTCCATCCAAACGTCGAGCACGCCCGCCGTATACATACCGCGGTAGCCGCCTCCCTCGAGCGCAAGCCCCACCGTGCGCGTCGTATCCGGCTGTGCCATGTGACCATCTCCGTTCCTGCGTTTTAAAACGGGACAAGTATACCCGTCAACATATATCGACTCAGTCGCATTTTTCATGCGCACCCAGGCGTTGCCGTTTGGCGAATAATAGCCGCCCACAGCATGTGCGCCCATATATAATTGTGCACTGTTGTCTATACTACTCAGCTGTTATCAACAGCGAACATTAGCCGGCAAAGTAACTCAACAACGCAGCAAGGCGGGGGCCTGGATACACGCAAGGCGCCGAGCAACGACGCGTGTACACTACGAGCTCGCCCGACGCCATCCGCCCCGACCTCAGAAAGCCGCTTACAACATGGACACCGCCAGCAATTACACCGAAACGCTCGAAAAGACCGTCCGTGACCTTCTCGAGCGTCAGGATGATCTGATTAGGACGGCCTTTACCGACCAGCTCACCGGACTTGGCAACCGCGGCGGCTTTGCCCGTTCCCTAGAGGAAATCTGGGAGCAGGAACTGCCCGTGACCATGGCGTTTATCGACATCGATAACCTTAAGCACTGCAACGACGTCTTTGGGCATGACGAGGGCAACCGCTATATCTTGCAGGTAAGTCTCTATCTCAAGCTGTATATGAAAGTGGACGAGGCGGCGTTTCGCATAGGCGGCGACGAGTTTGCCATCCTGTCTACGATTGCGACCGAGGACGACCTCGCCGAGCGCCTGGAACACTGCCGAACGGTCCTACTCAAAAACAACGATTCCGAGATGCCTCACTCGTTTAGCTACGGAGTGTCGCACGCCGACCCCGCCCTGGGTGAAGTCTCCAATCGCATGACACTCGATGCCGACCATCGCATGTACGACTACAAGCTACGCCATGCCATGCATCTTGATCGACGCAATATCGCGCAAGTCCACACCGACGACTTCGAAATAAGCGATCGCGTTTTTGACGCCTTTTCGATGCTCAACGAAGGCCGTTATTGCTTTATCGAGAACTTGGACAAACATCGCACCCTATGGTCACAAGGCGCCCTGCGCGATCTCGGTCTTCCTTCTGAGCATGTAGACAACTGCCACGATTACTGGAAAACGCGCGTCCACCCCGATGACCTTGAGGCCTACATCAACGACATCGACCAAATCTATAATGGCTCCAAACACCGCCGCGTCATGCAGTACCGCATGCGCAATGCCGCGGGCGACTACGTCCTCTGCCGCGCTCGCGGGTTTCGCATCGACGGCGACGGAAATACCCCCTCGCTCTATGTCGGCGAGCTCGTCAACCACTCACTCGCCGAGACCGTCGACGCCGCCACGGGCCTCGGAACGCAGCGTATGCTGATCAACGCTATCGATGCCTGCCGTCGCGACCGTTGCGAGACGGGGCTTATAGCGGTCCGCATTTGTGGCACGGCAAAGTTCAACGAGCTCTACGGGGCCGAGGCTGTCGACAACATGCTCGCCGAATACGCAGGCCGCATGCTATCGATCACCCGCGGCAGAAGTCGCGTCTTCCGCTCGCGAAACGCCCAGTTCGTCGTGCTCAGCAACGATCTGGACCACGAGGCATTCGAGCAACTGATCCAACATCTCAAAGAGGCCGTTTTCGCTCCCGTTCGAATCGCGGGCGACACTATTACCCCCGTCTGTCTTGTCGTTCCGGCCTTTTACGAGCACCTGACCAATCAAACGGCCGCCGTTTTAGGCGAACTCGACCGTCGCATTCGCACGGCCGGCGGGCTTGTTCCCAACGACAGCCTCCCCATACCCGAGGTGGAGCGCAAAAGCGCCATCGCCGAACGCATCGATCCGCTCACGGGTCTCTATCGACCCAGCGAGTTTATGCGCCGCGCCAACGAATTTCTCGAGACAAGGCGCAACGGCGCCTGGTGTATCACCACCGTCGATATGGGGCACATGCGACTGTTCAACGAATGGCACGGACAGGCCGAGGGCGACCGCGTACTCGCCGATGTGGGCACGGTTCTCAAGGACATCGAGAATGTCGCCATGGGCGTCGCAGGGTACTGGGGCCAAGACGATTTTTGCGTACTCATCCCCTTTGAACACGACACCGTCCATCAGATCTATAGCCGCATTCGCCAGGCCGTGGCCAAGCATGATGACGGCGTGGGCTTCTGGCCGTCCATGGGCGTCTACCCCATCGACTCCAACGAGGAAATCACCATCGATGCGCAGGCCAAGGCCATGTTTACCAATCGGCGCGCAAAAAACGACTTTAAGGAGCGCATTGCCATTTTCCGCCCCGAGGAATACGAACACGAAATCGCGTTCCACCGCACGCTGACCGAATTCCAGTATGCGCTCTCAAACGGCCGCATTACCTACTACTTGCAGCCCCAGGTCGACATGGAAACCGGCGAGATCGTTGGCGCCGAGGCGCTCACACGCTGGATTGACAAGGATGGCTCCCTCATTTCACCCGTCACCTTTATCCCCGCTCTCGAGGAAAGCGGTTTTGTGGTGACGCTCGACAAATACGTTTGGCAGGGCGTTGCCTCGTGGCTGCGTGGGCGCATCGATCGAGGGCTTCGCGTGGTTCCGATCTCGCTAAACGTGTCGCGTGTGGATATCCTTGCCTGCGACGTTGCCGAGCATATGGGGGCACTCGCCGACCAATACAATCTGCCGCCCGAGCTCATGCGCATCGAGATCACCGAGACGGCTTATACGGGAGAGTCCGAAGCTGTGGATAAGCTGACGGCCGACCTGCACAACCGCGGCTTCTCGACCTACATGGACGATTTTGGCACCGGCCAGTCCACGCTCGCGATGCTCAAGAACGTCAACGTCGACGTCATCAAGCTCGACCGCACGTTTGTGCCCGTCGACGGCGATCAAGGCCGCAGCGTGCAAATCATTTCATCAATGCTCGAGATGGCACAGTCGCTCCATCTGCCCGTTGTGATCGAAGGCATCGAGACAAATGAGCAGGCAAACATGCTACGCCAAATGGGCGCCCGCTACGCTCAGGGCTTCCTCTACTACCGTCCCATGCAGGCGGAGGATTTTGAGGCACTGCTCGACGGTGGCGACAGCAACTAATACGCTCGTGCGCAAACGCCACCGTCGAGGGAGCGTTTGTTCCCATGAGCTAACTAATACCCCAATCTAAACCGAATTGGGAGTAAGATACAAACCATTGTTCCATCCAAGGAGGTCATCCATCATGAACGAGTCGTATCGCCTGGGCGAGCAATCAATCATCGCTCATCTTCAGCGACTTGCGAACGGGGCCTCAACCACCGAGCTCGATGTTGCCGCGCTGCCCCCGGAGTTGCGTGCCATTGGTGAGCAACTGCAGAAAACGCTCGCCATCCTGCAACAAGAACGCGAGCTGCTTGAGCACGGCGCCTATATCGACTCGCTCACCAATCTTGGCAACCGTGGCGGACTCGACCGCCATGTCGATCAGCTCTGGCGCAAAGGCACCCCCTTCACCTGCGCCTATATCGATATCGACCGCCTTAAGCATTGCAACGATAAGTTTGGCCACGCCGAGGGCAATCGCTACATTCTGAGCATCTGCCGCGCACTCACCGAGACAATGGAGCACGATGAGCTGCTGTTCCGTATCGGTGGAGACGAATTTGTACTTATATCCCCCACGACAGACGAAGCCGAGCTCGAGCAGCGCCTGGAGCGGACGCGTGCCAATCTTATCGAGGCAACATCAGGCGACAAGGCGCCCATGATCGCCAGCTTTAGCTTTGGCTGCTCGCGCGTCGACCCACTTGCAGGCGATACGCGTCGCCAGATGACAAAGGACGCCGACCGCAAAATGTATCGCTACAAGCTCATGTACCGTGTGCAACAACCGGAAGAAGGCGATGCGCCGCAACGCCCGGTCACCGAACAACCCCCCCCCTGCAACGACCGAGTGTTCCAAGCGATCTCCATGAGCTCCGAGACACGCTATCCGTTCATCATTAACCTCGACACCGGCGAATCGCAATGGTCGGTTAATGCCGTGCGCGATTTTGACCTACCCTCCCAGCATCCCTACAACTCGCTCGATATATGGCTTGCCCGTGTTCACCCCGAGGACCGCGACAACGTACGTGCCGAGCTCGATATGGTGGTAAACGGCACGTGGCACTTCCACTGCATGCAGTATCGCGTCATGAATACCGCCGGAAAATACGCGCTTTGCGACTGCACAGGTTACCGCCTGGACGGCACCGATACCGAGCCCAACATGTATGTGGGCATTGTCACCAACCGAAGCTTGGCAGATACGACCGATTCCGTGACCGGTCTGGGCGATATCCACGCCCTGGTCAACGCCATTGGCGAGATGCGTCGCGTGGCACGAAACGCGGGCTTGATCGCCATTAAAATCGACGAAATCGCACAGGTCAATGCCCGCTTTGGCTTTGATGCAGGCGACCGCGTTTTGGCAGAAAGCGCCGCCTGCCTCATGGATTGCTCGCGCGGCAAGGGTCGTCTGTTCCGCTCGACCGGACCGATGTTCGTGGCGCTCTTTGACGACTTTGATCCCGAAGAGACCGACGCGGTTGCAGACGAAATCGAACGGTTCTTGGGATCGCCCGTGCTCCTTGGCTCATTTGAATATCAGCCGCCCCTTCGCGTGGCGACGCTTCATCTGGACGCCGTCGACCGACAGCCCGTTTCCGTTCTGAATGAGCTCAAAGTGCTACTTGAAGAAGCGTCGCAGGTACCGGGCACCAAACTGAACTAGCGTTATGGGGCGCATGATGGTTAATTTCCGATCTCAACCGAACACATTGGGCAAATAGGTCGTACCCGCAGTTAGCCGAACGTCCCCGCAGTCCCTCCCGGGGCCCGGGGGCACCGTTTCGATACTCTTGGTTTACTTTGCCTGATGCAAATAAGTGCTCAACAAGATAGAACCTATCCCCCGCCACGGATATGCCCTCGAGTAAATCTGTTAAGCCAAGCCTATCAAATGCTATTGACAATTGGCTGCATTGGTCCTTTTTGTCGTCCAGCCACTTCCGCTGGCTATCGCCTCATAAACACAAACCTAACGAGCCGCACGAACGACAAAGAGGCCAAGCTGAACAGAAGTAGAACCAAAACTTCAAAAACGCTGGTATTCCAATCGCGTACCCAGCCCTCTACCGCCCACAAGAAAAACAGCAGCCCCATCCATAACGTCACAGAAGAAATCAGCTTTGCGTAAGGGCGTATATCAATGTCGCTCTCCCTTTTTGTGACATCATATCCAGCAATTGAGCAGAGCCATCTTCCTCTTCGGTATTGGATTGAAAGGACAATCAAGGCAATCGAAGTCATCAAGCAAACAGCATCCTCTGTTTCCATAGAGTTTCCTTTGCTTTCCATCCCAGTTACGCATTCACAATCGAATCAAACCAAGTATGAATTACTCGATAGCAACCGCCTTAGTATAAACCATAGCCGCCGCAGCAGCCCGCCTTCCAAGGCCTCAAGGCTCGCCATCGAGGGCGACCCGCCCAGACCCCTTACAATCTGCTCGCACGAGGCCCCGCACTCCAACATCCTCTGGACCGTATCCCGCTCGTACCTGGTGAGCGAGCCTGCCGTGGGCCCTCGGGGCCGGCATCGCGCCCCACGCTATCTGCCCGCTCGTGAGATAATCCTCTACAGAAGTCATCGACAGCAGAGGGAGTTTGTGATGAAGGTTCTTTTGGTCAATGGCAGTCCCAAGGCAAACGGCAATACCGCCCGCGCACTCGCCGAGGTCGCCGAGCAACTCAACGCCGTGGGCATCGATACCGAGGTGTTCCAGCTGGGCGCCAAGCGCATTCGCGATTGCATCGGTTGCGGCCAGTGCGGCAAGCTCGATTGCCGTTGCATCTTTGACGACGACGTGGTCAACGAGCTAATTGCCGCCGCCGAGCAGGCAGATGGCTTTGTCTTTGGCTCGCCCGTCTACTACGCGCACCCCAGCGGGCGCATCCTCTCGGCCCTCGACCGCGCATTCTATGCTGGCAGCAAGGCCTTTGCGCACAAGCCGGGCGCCGCTGTCGCCGTTGCCCGTCGCGGCGGCACGTCGACCACGTTCGACGTGCTCAACAAGTACTTCACCATCAACCAGATGCCGGTGGTTGTCTCCACCTACTGGAACAACGTCTTTGGCGCCCAGCCGGGCGAAGCCGCCCAGGACGCCGAGGGCTTGGCCACCATGCGAAACATCGGCAAAAACATGGCCTGGTTGCTGCGTTGCATCGAGGCGGGAAAAGCCGCCGGCATCGAGGCCCCCAAGGCCGATCGCGCCAGGACCAACTTTATTCGATAAGTCCAGCGGTGGTCACCTCGATGTTCTATCAATGTCAGCGAAAAGCCAGCTGATGAGGCAAGGTGCCTTGAAAGAGGAGGGCGCTGGGCTTTTGCCCGCGCCCGAGGATTGAAAGGCAGATTGCCCATCAGATGGCTTTGCAGCGTCGAGGTGACCGCCGTTCGTTAGAACGGCGGAACATAGATATGAATATTCAAATTTTCGGGACTAAGAAGTCCTTCGATACCAAGAAGGCGCAGCGCTATTTTAAGGAGCGCCGCATTAAGGTGCAGTTTATTGACCTTAAGGAAAAGGAGATGAGCAAGGGCGAGCTCACAAGCGTGATGCAGGCGGTCGGCGGCATCGATAAGCTGCTCAACCCCAAAGCCAAGGACGAGGAGATGCTCGCGCTCATCCAGCACCTTACCCCCAGCCAGCGCTTCGACAAGCTGCTCGAGAACCAGCAGGTTCTAGCCGAGCCCATCGTGCGCAACGGCAAAAAGGCCACCGTCGGTTATTGCCCCGATGTATGGGGAGCCTGGGAGTAGCCTGTGTTATTTGCCGGCGCGTGGGTATAAGAGCAGGCGTTTGGCATATGATTCAACTGTAAGCCATGTCTAACAAAGGAGGGCACATGCCCAACAAACCCGTGAAGATCATCATGCTTACCGGATACCTCGGTGCCGGCAAGACCACGCTGCTCAACCACATCCTCGCTAACGACGGCGGCATCCGCGCCGCCGTGATCGTCAACGATATCGGCGAGATCAACGTCGATGCCAGCCTCATCGCCGACGGCGGCCTTTCCGAGACCGACGACCTCATCCCGCTCACCAACGGCTGCATCTGCTGCACGCTTTCGGATGACCTGGCCAACCAGCTGCAGGGCATCGCCGATTCGGGCAACTTCGACTACATCATCATCGAGGCATCGGGCATTTGCGAGCCTATCCCCATCGCCTACACCATCTCGAGCTTCTGCGACGAGGCCAAGGTGGGCGGCGAGCCCAAGCTCGCGCTCGACAACATCGTGGCCGTGGTCGACTGCGCCCGCATGTACGACGAGTTCAACGGCGGTCGCGACCTGCTGGCCGAGGATATCGACGAGGACGGCATCGAGAGCCTGCTTATCCAGCAGATCGAGTTCTGCTCCACGCTGATCCTCAACAAGACCGACACCGTGACGCCTGAGCAGATTGCCGAGCTCAAGGCCATCGTGCGCAGCCTGCAGAAAGACGCCGTGATTGTCGAGGCCCAAAACGGCGAGGTTCCCATGGAGGAGCTGCTCGACACCGACCGCTTCGACTTTATGCGCGCCTACAACTCCGCCGCCTGGATCGAGGCCATGGAGCATCCCGAGGAGCACGACGACCCCGAGGTGCTCGAGTACGACATCGAGACCTTTGTGTACTCGCGCCGCAAGCCGTTTGACCTCCAGAAGTTCACCGATTTTGTTGAGCAGGAGTGGCCCGACGAGGTCATTCGCGTCAAGGGCCCGCTGTGGCAGACCGGCGATCCGGACATGTGCTACATGTTTGAGCAGGCCGGCCACCAGATGCGCCTGATGGAGAACGGTCTGTTTGTCGACTCGGCGCCCGAGGGCGAGAAGCAGAAGATTATCGACGAGAACCCCGAGATCATGCAGATTTGGGACGACGAGACGGGCGACCGCATGACGAGCCTGTGCATCATCGGCCGTCACATGGACAAAGACGCGCTCGTTGCCTCCCTCGATGCCTGCCTGACCGACTGGCACCGCGCCTAGGTTTATCAAAGCGGGCATTTTGCCGCCCACGTAACCGCCAAACCACCACGAAGGTGCCTGTCCCCTTCGTGGTGGTTTTTCGTTCTGAGCCAAGGAGATTCATGTTCAATATCGTGCTGTACGCGCCCGAGATTCCGGCCAATACGGGCAATATCGGCCGTACCTGCGTGGTCACCGGTGCCCGTTTGCACCTGGTGGAGCCGCTGGGCTTTTCGCTCGACGACAAGACGGTACGTCGCGCCGGTCTGGGCTACTGGCAAAACTTGGACGTGACGTCATATGCCGGCTGGGAGGATTTCCTGGCGCGCAACGGCCTCTCCCCTGCCGACGAGCGCCTGCATCTGCTGACCAAAAAAGCGCGCCGCACCTATGCGCAAAGCACCTACCGCGAGGGCGACTTTTTGGTCTTTGGCAGCGAGAGCTCGGGGATTCCCGAACAGCTGCTTGCCGCGGCACCCGAGCGCTGCGAGCGCATCCCCATGCTGCGCGATTGCGACTCGCTCGATAACGCCGAGGCCTGGGAAGCCCACGAGGAATCGCTCGGGCATACCGAGGACAGCCACGAAGCCATCCTTCAGCAGGATATCTGCGGCAACTTCGTCGACCCGGACGACTACCGCATCAGCGCCCTCAACCTCTCCAACAGCGCCGCCATCGTCCTCTACGAGGCCCTGCGCCAGACAGGCTTTCTGGGAATGTGACAAAGGGACAGTCCCTTTGTCACATCGCCTATAGATAACGACCGGTAATGCTCTTGGAGCAGGCCGCGATGTCGCCCGGCGTGCCAGCGCAGACGATTTGCCCGCCCGCATCGCCACCGTCCGGGCCCATGTCGATCACATAATCGGCGTTACGGATGAGGTCGAGGTCGTGCTCGATCACGACAACTGTGGCGCCCTTGGCAACGAGGCCGTCGAACACACTCAGCAGCACCTGAACATCGAGCGGGTGCAGGCCAATTGTGGGTTCGTCGAACACGAATACGGCATCATCCTGCACGCGGCCCATCTCGCTCGCGAGCTTAAGGCGCTGCGCCTCGCCGCCCGAGAGCGCCGGCGTGGGCTCGCCGAGCGTGAGATAACCCAAGCCCAGGTCGTGCAGGGTCTGCAGACGCGTCTGAACTTTCTTGAGTCCCAGTGTGGCGTCGAGGGCCTCGTCCACACTCATATCCATGAGCTGCGGCAACGTGAGCAGGCTCCCGTCCTTGCCCTCGCGATGGATATGCGAAGCAGCGTCTGCATAACGCGAGCCGCGGCATGCCGGGCAGACGATCTCGACATCGGGCAAAAACTGCACGTCGAGCGATATCGAGCCCGTGCCATCGCACGTAGGGCAGCGCAGAGTGCCAGTGTTGTAGCTAAAGGCGCCCGCCTTGTAGCCGGCCGCCTTAGCCTCGGGCGTACGGGCGAAGGCGCGACGCAGCTCGTCATGGATGTCAGCATAAGTTGCCACCGTCGAGCGCACGTTGGCGCCGATAGGCGTAGCGTCAATCAGATTTGCACGGGCAATGCCCTCGGCATCGACCCAACGCACGTGCCCCGGCAGGCGCTCGCCGGCTGCCTGCGCCTTGAGTGCCGGAATGAGCGTCTCGAGTACCAACGTCGTCTTACCCGAACCCGAAACGCCCGTCACCGCGACCAAGCGACCGCGCGGGATATCAACTTCGAGCGGCTTGACGGTATGGATGGCATCGGTCGCCATGCGGATATGGCCCCGGTCGAACATTTCCTCGTCGGACACCTGCGGGCGCAAGCGCTTGGACTCTGCGCGCAAAAACGGGGCGATGCGGCTGCCCTGCGATTGTTCGACCTCGTCCACCGTGCCAGTGGCAATCACATTACCGCCGCCTGCTCCGGCAACGGGGCCCATCTCAACCAGATAGTCGGCTTCCGCTAGTACGCGCGTATCGTGGTCGACAACAACCACGGTGTTGCCGTCATCCACCAGATCGCGCATTACGCCCACCAAGCCGTCGACATTGGCAGGATGCAAGCCAATCGAAGGCTCGTCCAGCACATAAAGCACGCCCGTCGATCGGTTGCGCACCACGCGGGCGAGCTGCACACGCTGGCGCTCACCCGTGGAGAGCGTAGCACCGGCGCGGTCGAGCGAGAGGTAATCGAGCCCCAGGTCGACCAGGCGACGAGCCGTGCTCAAAAACGAATCGCAGATATCCACTGCCATGGGCTGCATCTCGGCCGGCAAGGATGCGGGCACCCCGCGCACCCACTCAATCGCCTCACCCAACGTCATGGCCGCGGCCTGCGCCAGATTGATACCGCGCACCTGGGGCTGGCGCGCAACCTCGGAGAGACGCGTGCCGCCGCAGTCACGGCACGGGCCCTCGCGCAAAAAGCGAGCCACGCGCTTTAGTCCCTTATCGTCCTTAACCTTGGCGAGCGCATTCTCGACCGTATAGACGGCGTTGTAATAGGTAAAGTCGAGCGGCGTGGCGCCCTCGCCGTTTTTGGGAACGTAGAGAATATGCTTCTTAACCGCCGGACCATGGAACACGATGTCGCGCTCTTGAGGTGTGAGCTGGTTAAACGGCACATCGGTACGCACACCCATCTCGCCGGCTACCTGCTTCATCAAGTCCCACATGAGCGTGCCCCAGGGAAGCACCGCGCCTTCGTTGATGGTCTTGGACTCGTCGGGCACCAGGCTCGCTTCGTCCACCTCGCGCATGACACCGGTACCGCCACAGGTGGGGCATGCACCGCCGCTATTGAAAGCCAAATCCTCGGCACTCGGCGCGTAGAACTCGCGGCCGCATGTCGAACACGTGAGCGACAGGCCTGCGGCCACGTTAAGGCTCGGCTCCACACGCGCCCCGCAATGTGGGCACACGTGATGGGCACAGCGGCTAAAGAGCAAACGCAGACTGTTGTTGAGCTCGGTCATGGTGCCAAAGGTCGAGCGTACGCCTGGCACACTAGGGCGCTGATGCAACGCGAGCGCCGCCGGCACGTGCAGCACTTCATCCACCTGAGCGTGCTCGGCCTGGGTGAGCCGTCGGCGGGTATAGGTGCTGAGCGCCTCCAGGTAACGGCGCGAGCCCTCGGCATAAAGAACTCCCAACGCCAGCGAGCTCTTGCCCGACCCCGACACGCCGGCAATACCCACGAACTTTCCCAGCGGAATATCGATATTGATGTCCTTAAGGTTGTGTACGCGCGCACCGCGCACCTCGATAGCTTGCGGGCTCATCTTCTGTTCCGTCACCTTTATCACCCTACTCATGCCATAAAATGCGGTCGCGGATGTACTCGCCCAGCATGGGCACGGTAAACCGGACCAGGCCGTATCCGGCAGCCTCGATGACGCGCTCGCGAATCAGGCTTGCGCGATATTTACTCGCCCAGCTCTGAGTGCGATCGCAGCGCTCAATGATATCCGCCATGCGCGTCGGCTTACCCTCGTCAGTAGCCATGGCCTCGATAAAGAGGCGTTGCGGACTGCGCAATCCATAATACAGGGGCGCGTCGACCGCTTCGTAGAACTCGGAGACGGCATCCGCATGGCCATCCTCGACATCGTGCTTTTCGATGACCTGCGAGCCACGCCGGACAGCAGAGCGCCACATGTAATATCCCACCAGCTGGACCATGTAGGGATGCCCCATACTCTTGCGCGCCGCAAGGTCCGCCGTCTCCGCGTCAACGTAAAGACCGGCGTCCTTGACTGTCTGGACATATGAATCGCGCACCTTGGGCAAAGAAATCGCCCCCAGCGCACGCTGCTGAGCACGGCGCAAAAACGTCACGCTCGGCTCTTCGAGCAGATCGTCAACCATGCTGGGCAAGCCGGCAAAGACCAGCGCAAGACCGCGCTGGTCGCTATCGGGCAAGCCCGTGGCATCCTGGTCTCCGAGCACCTGCTGATAGAGAACGGCAAGAGCCGCCAGTTCCTCGATAGACGCAGATTGAGCCTCGTCAATCGTAAACAGAATACCCTTGCTTGGGCCGAGTTTCTTGAGACGATCGTTGACCAGCCCTCGCAACGTCTCGCCTTTTGCCCGCGCTGCCTCAACCGACATCCGTCCAAACGATGGGCCAAACTCCATTGACGTCACAACGGGCTTATTCGAGCGGAGTGCGTCGGCCAAGCGGTCGCATAAACCAAGCGAAGCGGAATCGGAGACAACCGCCCATCCGCGCTCACTGGCCAGACGTTGCAGCTCCCGCAGGAGAACTGTTTTGCCACAGCCGCGGTTTCCTGTAATGAGCATGAGCCTGCCCGGCGCCCCGGCGCCGTTATCGAGCCCTTCCTCAAAATCTTCGATGACCGACTCGCGACCGATGAGTATCGGAGGTCGTTTACCAGCCGTTGGCTTAAAGGGATTTGGGTTCATGTCGGCCTCCTCGGATTAGCAAACGCTGGTAATAGTTATACCAACTTATACCGAGTTATACCAACTCAATGTGACAAAGGGACTGTCCCTTTGTCACATGTGGCCGAAAAATTCCGCGTCGGCGGAGCGATAGGGGCGGAAAGTGGCGGGATCGACGTTTACGTGCGCCACGGCGGGTACGTCGTACCATTTGACCGTGTAGCCGGCGCCGTGGGCGCAAAAGACCGAGTCGGGCGTGTTGGGCAGATCGGCCTCGGGCTCGTAGGCGGCCGCCTCGATTACGCACTCGGCATCATGACAGGACGCGTAACCGGCGAACTCTAGGTACAGATGCCCGCGACCGCTCGTGTAGGCAGCCACCCCCAGCGCATAATCTTGCACCTCGGATGCCGGAACGCGACCCACAAGCTTCGCCCGGTCGCCCGCCATCGTCGGCGGCTCGTACTCAGCACCCATGCGCGTGGCATCCGAGAGCGCCCGGCCCACGCACTCCCCCGGCACCTCGAGCTCAAAGTGGTACCACGGCTCCAGCAGCACGGCTGCGCCGGCCTCGCGCGCCTGCATCAAACCCTGGCGAATCGCGCGGTACGTGGCCTGGCGAAAATCGCCGCCCTCGGTGTGTTTGGCATGCGCGCGGCCGCCCGTGAGCGTAATGCGCACATCGGTGATGGGCGAGCCGGTCAACACGCCCAGGTGGTCGCGCTCCATAGCGTTGGTGAGCGCCAAACGCTGCCAGTTAAGATCGAGCTCATCGGTCGAGGTGACGGTGCCAAACTGCACGCCCGAACCCGCCGGCAACGGCTCCAAGCGCAAATGCACCTCGGCATAGTGGCGCAGTGGCTCAAAATGGCCCACACCCTCGACCGGCTGCGAAATAGTTTCCTTATAGAGAATGCCGCCGGGCTCAAACTCGACCGCAAGGCCAAAACGATCGGCCAGCACGCGCTGCACGACCTCGAGCTGCACGGCGCCCATCAACTGCAGGTGAATCTGCTCAAGATGCGTATTCCAGCTTACGCCGAGCATGGGATCTTCGTCCGCCAACTCAGTCAATGCTTTGAACACCATATGGACGTCGTGTTCGCCCGACAGCACCGTATAGGTGAGGACTGGCGCAATGACGGGCGCATCGCCCGCGGACTCCGCGCCCAGGGCGTCCCCTGGGCGAACGTGCGCAAGGCCCGTCACGGCGCAGATGCCGCCAGCGGCAACTTCCTGGGCAAGCTCGTATTTCTCACCGTTATAGATGCGCACCTGGTCGATCTTTTGCTCCCAAGTGGAGGCGCCAGAGCATCCCTCGACAACTTGCTTTGCGCGCAGCACACCGCCCGTCACCTTAACCCAGGCAAGACGCTCACCACGGTCTCCACGACTCACGCGATAGACGCGCGCGGCAAACTCCGGGAGCCACGCCTGCTCACGCATCAGCGCGCATATGCCATCCAGCAACTCGTCCACGCCTTGGTCCTTGAGCGCCGAGCCGGCAAAGCAGGGAAAGAGCTTGCGCTCGGCAACCATGCGCGACAGCGTTGCGACGGAAAGCTCACCCGCTTCAAGAAACTCTTCGAGTGCCGCCTCGTCCAACGCAGCAGCATCCTCCTGAACGGCACCGCCCGCCAGCAGCTCGTTGGCATCCAGGCAGCCCTCGGAAAGACGCTGCCCCAGCTGTGCCAGCAAAACATCGCGGCCAGGATTCTCCAAATCGATTTTGTTGATATAGATGAACGTCGGGATGTCATAGCGTGCAAGCAGGCGCCACAGGGTTTCGGTGTGCCCCTGCACGCCATCGTTGGCGCCCACCACCAGAATCGCGTAGTCCAGGGCACGCAGTGTGCGCTCCGCCTCGGCAGAAAAATCGACATGGCCGGGAGCGTCCACGAGCATAACGTGGGTTTCGCCGTGGTCGAGCACAGCCTGCGACGAGAAGATCGTGATACCGCGCTCACGCTCGATCGCGTCAGTGTCCAGATGCGAATCGCCATCGTCCACGCGGCCGCGCTTGCGAATGCGACCCGCGTTGAACAGCATGGCCTCGGCTAACGTGGTCTTGCCGGCATCGACATGCGCCAAGATTCCAACGACCGCTTGCTTCGACATGGCTCTCCTCTTATTACAAGCCCATCGCACGCGGCAACGGGCGTTCACGCTCCACACTGGATGATACAATTTACGGGCCGGTGGGCGAAGCGGGCCATATCCCCCGACCGAGCTCATCGCCCCGCGTTGCCGCGCGGCGATTTTCGTAGGTTCGCGCCTTGCGAAAGCCGGCACCTCCCCTTTTTGTCTGCCCGGGTTCATCTGGAACGGCAGCGACGCGAGCCCCACAACAACGCGTTTTACCAAAAATGGCCTCACTCGGGGCCATTTTTTATTTGAGCTGGGTGATGATACGCGCCTTGGCTCCTACGCCTCGCGCAGCCAATCGAACGCAACACGCGGCGTGCCGTCCGACACATATACGATACCGGCGCGCTTAAACCCGGCCTTGGCGATGGCGCCCTGCATGGGCAGATTGTCTTGATGCGTGTCGATACGCAGGTGGCTGGCGCGCTCCTTGGCAAAGGCAAACATCGCTGCTGCGACGCCATGCGTGGTGCCGTCGGATGCCACGCGATGCAGCACGGCATACGGAGTGTCGCTGCGCCATTGACCGTCCTCAATCACGTCATAGCACTCGTCCGGACCCGGTAAAAAGGCAAACGTCGCCACCACGCGACCGTCGACTTCGCACACATAGCTGCCACCAGCGGCGATATCGGCAGCCAACTGCTCGGCCGAAGGCGTGCCCTCGGGCCACTGCGTGGCGTTGCCATGTGCGCGCATAAAGGCGCGGGCCACGTCATAGATAGCCATGACGGCGGGAATGTCGGTATCGAGGGTTTTTCTGATCATCACGCGGCGACCTCACGTTTATTGGTATCACTTTGATTGGGCAATGATACCAGCGTTTGGAAAGGGGCGCGGAGCAGATGGGGAGCAAAAAGCGAGCCGCCTGGTCAAAGGCCAAAAGCGAGTTTTTGGGCGCTGCCACCGGCGGCGATATGAGCGACCTGTTTGCACGCGAGGATGAACGCCGCGACGCTCTGGACGCCGAACGCGAGGAAGCCTGGCGCTACAAGTCGTGCGAGCGCAAAAACCGTTACGACACGCGCGCCGAGGCCGAGGCAGTTATGGCCGACTGCGAAAACCGCGGGCGGCGTGGTTTGGCCTGCTACAAATGCGAATACTGCGGCGGGTGGCACCTGACGTCACACCCTTGGAAATAGGGGCCGCATCGGCACGGCGCCAGCGAAGCGCCGGCCATCGCGCGCAAGCTACGGACGCGGCGGCACCAAAACATCGTAACGAACGGCCTTGCCCGCAAGCTGATAGCTCGGCTTGATGCCGGCAAGCAGCGGCCCCTTCACCGGCCGTTTGATAACGACCTTGCGCGGCCGTACCGCAAGCGCAGCTTCGACCAGCGTCTCTTCATCGGCACACGGCTGTTCCAGATGGTGCAAGAGTTGGAACTTCTTTTTGACCGCCGCGCTCTTGGTGCGCTCGGGAAACATGGGGTCCAGATACACCACGTCGGGAGTCGCGAGCTCGCCCCGCCCGATCAGCTCAGCTACATGGCGAAGACCAGCGATGCTGTCCTCGCCCGCATGCAAGCGCATGCGCGACACGGTAGCCGCAAGCGCCGGATCGTCTGCCGCGCGATCCAAGGCATCCTTGAGAAGCGCCGCGATCACGCAATCCTGTTCATACAGATCGACGGTAAAGCCCGCGGCCGCCAGCAGCAGCGAGTCCTCGCCAAAGCCTGCTGTGGCATCAATCGCCCATGGTTGCTCGATGCCTTTTGTGCGCGCAGCCTTCACCAGTAGCTCTTGCTGCAAACGGCCCTGCTTGAGCCGTGGAAGCATGCGGCCAAAATCGGCACGCAACTCCATCGTGCCGTCGGTGAGCGTAAGGCCCTCGGGCTTCCCGATCAGCTCAAGCCCCGCGGCCCGAGCAACAGAAAAGGGATCGACGACGCCCATGGGTACTCCTTAGCAAGCAAAGCGGATACGTGAGCGCCGCATGTGTCGGCACCCAATCGTCCGCTATTGTCCCACATGCGACATGGCCCACAGCATCCCAATGCAAAGCACCGCCATCAATCCCGTGCACACGGCAGCGATCACAGAATCGCTCATGCGCCTTCCCAACGATTGCGGCTCGCGCGCCTGCCCTGTTCCGTACATCATGGCTCCTCCTTAGACCAGCTCCTTGTTACGACTCCATCATCGCAGCGCTGCGCATGAGCTGCCATCGATTTGGCTTACGCCCGGCTTTCCTTTTTGAAAGGTTGAGGTGCGCAGGCCTAAAGCGCTTTCAGGCCGTGCTTACCCATCCCGCAATCAAGCAACTAGAAAGGGCCGATCGTGCAGCAGCGCGGTCGGCCCTTTACGTTTGCCCAGATAAAACCTGCCAAAATAAACCTGTCCCTTTTTGCAGGTTTTAGCTGTGGCGGTACTCGGCGATGATGAAGTCGATATCGGTCTCAAGGGTGTCCAGGACCTATCGTCCATCGCAGCATGCTGACATCTATTTAGCAATAAAGTGTCCGATACCGACAGATTTTACCCTCCACCTCAACCATTTGTTTACCTGCCGCTTCACGACTATTCCACAGTTACCCGTCCATATCATTAAAGAACTGGACAATCGTCGTGAGGAATGCAAATGGACCATTCAGTCACACGCCGGAATGCCTGCCGGCTGGCAATCTCGGCAACTGGAGCCGCACTTGCAGCCATGTTGCTACCAGCCTGCTCAAACAGCAATTCCGGCATGTCTGGCAAGGGCAAGCTGAGTGTAGGCGTCCGCGCGGATATCGTTGGGTTTAGCGAACGCAATCCCAACAACGGCAAGTGCTACGGATTCGAAATCGACCTCGCCAACGAGCTGGCAAACCGTCTCGGTTATGGAGACTGTTCGTTTATAACCGTAACGCCCGAGACGCGCGAAGAAATGCTCTCGTCGGGAAAAGTCGATTGTCTGATCGCTTGCTACTCGATAAGCGACGAACGTAAAAAGCTGTTTGACTTCTCTCCCGCCTATTACACCGATTCGGTAATTCTTGTTGTCGAAAACACATCGCTCATTCAATCCTTTTCCCAGCTTGAAGGCGGAACAATTGGCACGGTAGCCGGAGCGAACGCCGCACCTCAACTTGCCGCGAAGTTTTTGGAACTGGGACTTTCGGACGGCATACCCCGGCAACAGGATGCCGAGAGCGGCAGCATCGACTACGACACATGGCATCTAAGCCAATACGCAAGCTACGCTGAGCTTTCCCAAGCATTGGAAGCCGGCGACGTCGACGCCATGGCGACGGACGGCGCGATTGCCAAAACCTATCTCGATGGCGAGCGCACCGTCCTGCCCGATTTTGGCATCAACCCACAGCGTTATGCCGTCGCAACGCAGAAGGACTCTGAGCTTTCGCCCAAGATTGCCGCCAAAGTGCGCTCAATGCTCAAAGACAAAACAGTCGATAAGTTCATCAATAAATGGAACTAAGGGAGCCACCCATGTCCAAGCGACTAAAGAAGAAATCTATGGCGCTTGCCGTTGCCGTAACCGTCTGCGCGTTGGCGATGGGACTCCTACTCGCCTCGATGCAAACGCGTCTATCGCAAGAGGAATACGCTCTGGAATTCGATCGCGTTGCCGCCGAACTCCCCGATCTCGTTAAAATGGCTCGGTCGGAAACGGAAGACAACACCCAAACATTTGATGACCTGTATCGCACGCGCGCCGCAAGCATCGCATTTATGGCGGCCAACGATGCCGGTTATGAAGCGACCGATGTCAAAATGGCCGAGCTCAAGGACCTGCTCAAGGTCGATAACGTTCTCGTCGCCCGACGCGACGCTTCCATCATCGCCAAGGCAGCTGACACCAAAGCCGATTTTAGCCGCGCCCGCTTCAACCAGCTGCGTCAGTGCTTCGAGACCGGCAGGCCCTCCGATCCGGTTGAGGTCGATCTTCCCGATCAAGACTGGCTTATGCGATACTATGCCGCCAAAATCGATGACGACACCATGGTCATCGTAGAACAAAATCCCCAAGAGCTGCACGCCCTTGTCAAGGACACCGGATCGACCGAGAGCATGCTCAAGAACATCTCACTCGGCAGCCACGGATTTGTCCTCGCCGTATCGGCAAAAACGCATCTGATCACCTACCATCCCGACCAGAACATGATAGGTACCGATGCACTCGACAACGGCATCGACATTGACAATCTTGAGGACGGCAAGACATTCTTCACTTCCGTCAAGAACACAAGCCTGTACTGTCGCGTCAAGTTGGTCGATGACACCTATTACGTTCTCGCCATCCCCGAAAGCGACACCGCCACCGCACGCAACATCACCGTGGGTGTCATCCTCTTTGCCTTTATCTCAATCGTCGCCGCCGTGGCGCTCTATGACCTGTTTGTCCTTGCGGATGACGAGCATAACGACCACGGCGATCACGAATACGTCAAGATCGGTCGCAACCTTAGGTTTAACCCCGCCGTGGGCAGGCGTGCAACAGCCTTGTCCATTGCAGGACTCGTCTTACTTTTGGCAGTAACCTTCTATATGCAAACGCTCTTTGCCCTTTCGAGCCAAGCGACAGTCAATCGAGAGCGTGTAGAGCAGATTGATCAAACGCTCAAAAACAATGCGATGCGCGAGGATGAACTTACGAGGCAATATAGTGAGCACTACGCCACTACCTGCCATATTATTGCCTACATCGTTGAGCACAATCCAGAGCTCGCCACGCGAGCCAATCTGCACAGCTTGGCAGAAACGCTTGGCGTCGAGTCAATTTACCTCTACGACGGCGACGGCAATATGACGAGCTCGAGCACGTCACAACGATCCTATAGTCTTTCGACCAAGTACGGCGACTCCTCCTACGAGTTCCGCTCGCTTTTGGGCGGCAAGGATGAGTATATACAACCTCTCTCTATCAACAGAACCACTGGCGAGACATATCAGTACATCGGCGTCGCGCTCTACGATCAAGATGGCATTGCAGACGGAATCGCACAGATTGCCGTGCGCCCTATGCGCCTAGAGGAAATGCTCAAGAGCACCAAGATCGACGCAGTGCTCGATGGCATCAAGGCGGGCGCCGGAGGCTTCGCCTTTGCAATCGAGAAAAAAGAGGGCACCGTTGCATATCATCCCAACAATCTTCTTATGGGGAAAAAGGCGTCCGAAATAGGATTAGCCGACGAGCACCTTGCAGACGGCTTTAGCGACTTCATTTACATCGACAACCAAAAACTCTACGCCTCCTGCCTGGAGACTGGCGACTATTACGTTTACGTCGCGGCACCCGAAGACTCTTTTATGCACCAGCGCGTTCCGCTCACCATCGCAACCGGAATCATCGCCGCTATATGCTTTGTCCTCATCTACCCTCTGCTGACGCTCGACACTATAAGAGGCGAAGAAAAACGTTCGAAGCGCGAAGACGATTTCACGGCAAGACGGTACAACATCACCGTCACGACGTCCGATGGCCGTATTAAGCACAGCGAAAGTGCCATTGGCCGATGGCTCAACATCTCCTTTAAATGGGAAGACAAAACCCCCGAGCAAAAACTCGGCACAGTCCTCAGATGGTTTACCGGCATCGGAGTATTTATCGTCTTTTTGGCCGTCTTGTTTAAAGACACGCTGTTTGGCCCGCGTTCGGTATTCACCTACATCCTGGGTAATGACTGGCAGCACGGCCTCAACATATTCGCGCTCACCGCTTCAATCATGTACGCCTGTGTGGCTCTCACAGTGTGCGCAATCGTGCAGGCGCTTCTTCGTATGCTGTCCAATGTGCTTGGAGCGCGCGGCGAGACGATATGTCGACTTCTCTCGAGCCTGACAAAATACGGGACTCTCATCGCTATGCTCTATTGGTGCCTCGGTGTTTTGGGTGTCGATACCGCAACGCTTTTGGCCTCGGCAGGCATCATCACGCTCGCCGTCTCCTTTGGAGCCAAAGACCTCATCACGGATATCTTGTGCGGGCTCTTTATTATCTTTGAAGGCGAGTTCCGAGTTGGAGACGTCATCTCGGTTGGCGGCAATACCGGCACCGTTATGGAAATTGGCGTGCGAACAACAAAGATCAATGACGGCAACGGCAATGTTCTACTGCTGCGCAATAGCTCGATTTCGAATGTCACCAACATGACCAAACTTAATTCTTACGCCAGCATAGACATCACCATACCGGTGGGAGAATCTCTACCCTATGTCGAAAAGGTGCTTAAAGACGAGCTCAAAAGTGTGCATGACCGCGTTCCCGCCATTATCGAAGGCCCCTTCTACAAGGGCGTGGTCGACCTTAGCAGCACCGCTATGACCATTCGCGTTGTCGCCACCTGCAAGGAGACAGACCGCGGCAGCGTCATGCGTTCTTTGCGCCGTGAGGTAAAGCTTATGCTTTCCCGCCGCGACATCGCCCCCTATCAACTCGTTTTCGACCATTGCGACGCCGTTGAGTCCGCTCCAAGGGCGGCCACCGCCGAGGAACTCGCCGAAGCGGACGAGTTTAATGAAGAACAGGAACTCGCCTCGCAAGATCTGGGTAACGAACCCCTCAATCAGTAATTCATGGTGCCAGGCAATACGTGCACGGTGCCATAACGGCTCAAGGGAAAGGAACTGAACATGAGCAACAACCGTAAAGTCCTAAAGGTCATGTCCATCATCTATTTATTGGGAGGTGTTTTCAGCATCGCCGCAGGCGCGTTAGCGCTCACGTCGGCTTCGGGCGACGCCAGCGGCGACCTCTCGGTTTACAGCGTTGTCGTCATCGTGATGGGCGTCATCGAAATCATCGCTGCCGCGTTGGGCATCCGTGCCTCAAATAACCCCAGCAAGATTGGTATCGTTTGGGTCTGGGCTATCATTTGCCTGGTATGCGCCGTTGTGAGCCTGCTGCTTTCCGAGCCCTTCTTGGGCGGAGTCGGCACCAGCGCCACCGATGTAACCGCCGTGGTCATAAGTGCCGTGTACTTCGTTTTTGCTAACCGCGTTAAAAAGGAAAATCAGGAGCGCCTGAGCTAGGCATCGGGTCCAACTGTACAAAGCGCCACGCATAAAAAACCGCCCTCCGTTTCTCAGACAGACGAGAAACGGAGGGCGGCCTGCTATGAATGGCGCTTACATGCTGTCGAGTGCGGCACCGGCACAATCGACAGCATGTTGTCAGGCAGCCGAGCTGACAGCGACGAGCGTATCGAAGGATATGCTAGCGAGCAGCGGACCCGTTGGCGCAACCTACCATGCGAATCAAGTAATTTTCTACGACGTGATAAGCTTGGGGCTTTTCATCTTTAAGGGAAACCAAGCATACCGGAACTGTCAGGGCCCCTTCACCCACAATGGGGACAACCTCGAACCCGCTAGCAATCTGGCCGGGAACGGGAAGAATCGCATTTAAGAAAAAGCCGTGCTCTGCCGCCAAAAACGACCCAAATTGAGCGGGACCATCGATAACGCGCGTCTCACCAAGGACACCGCGGCTTTCGTACTGCCAAAAAATCGAATTATTAAAGTTATCAAACGCAGCCGACTGCCCTGCCGGATATGAACCCAGATCAGCCACAGTCACAAAAGGCCTCTTAGCGAACGGATGGTCGGCGGCGACGACAATACCCGTGGGCAAGGTTCCCAGCTGCTCGCAATCATCAGTGGTATTGTCATATGTGCCCACCGTAAGCAAGGCGTCGAGGTCGCCCTGCTCGAGCTCCTGCTGGGCAATTCCGGGATGCACGGTACAGAACTTCACGCGCACGCGGGCGCCACGCATGATAAGCGCAGACAACCCCTTATATAGCTTATCGTCGTTATCGAGTGCGGGAACGCACAGGCCAATCGAGAGCTCCGGCATCACCTGTGCCCCAGAGGCCGACAGGACGGTCAGGTCACATCCAGACGGGTCAAAGCTTTCAACCTCTCGATACGCCTCGACGGCGTGGCGAGCCTTGGCATAAAAGCTGCGGCCGGCCCGAGTCGGCTTTACGCCACTATTTCCACGCTCAAAAAACTGAACGTTAAACAACTGCTCGAGCTCGCTAATTGACTTGGAAATGGCCTGGACGGTCACGTTGCACTGGTGTGCCGCAGCGGTAAAACTCTTCGTCTCAAATACGGCGATAAAATAGCCAACCTGCTTGATATTCACCATTCACCTCAAATAAATGCACAGTATGATCCAGTTAAGTAAAAACCTAGCACAACGCAAGTGCCGGCATGTCGCGAACGGAGCGTTCAACTATTGGATGAACGTACGCAGCGCCTTGTTGAATTACAATATGCTTCGCGACATGCGCCATGCATGCGCATCAAATACGTCATGTCCACTTCGAAAGGACCAGCCATGAGCTACACTCGCAAGACACTCAAAGTCCTTGCCCTCATTTACTTTGTTTTGGGCATCGCCAGCCTCGTCATCGCCGGCGTCGGCATCGCCAAGGGCAGCCTCGATTCCACGTACGGGTCGAACGCCATGCTCGCCGCGGCCGTACTTGTCATCAAGGGTCTTGTCGATCTTGCCGCAGGTGTTGCGGGCATCAAGGGCGCCAACAAGCCTTCGCAGGTGGATGGTGCGTTTAAGCTCGGCATCGTCGCCGCAATCGCCACGATTGCGCAGGCCGTGCTCACGCTTCCCGCGTTTGGCGGCGACGCCATCAACTTTGGCGCCTTTGTCATCGTGGTGTACGACCTGTTCTTTATTCAGCAGGCACACGACATTAAGGCCGAGAACAAGGACCGCCTGTAAGCGCTCGCTTCTCATAACCTTTGTAGCCAAGCAACTAAAAAGGGCCGATCGCGCATCTCCGCGGTCGGCCCTTTACGTTTGCCCAGATAAAACCTGCCAAAATAAACCTGTCCCTTTTTGGCAGGTTGTTAGCTGTGACGGTACTCGGCAATGATGAAGTCGATATCGGTCTGAAGGGTGTCCAGGTTTGCCAGGCGCTCTTTGTCGGCAGGGCGTGTGCGGTAGTAGTACGGCGTCATCTGGAACACCGCCTCGATGTCGGCCTGCGTCTGGAGCGTAATGTTCGCAGACACCCGCTGCGTTCCCACCAACTCGAGCTCGGTTGTCTTCGGCAGCTTCTCGTCGTTAAGGTACGGCGTGTCGTAGAGCACCTCCTTGAGCCCAAAGAGATGACGGGCGCCCGGCACCACGGTGTAGAGCGAGCCCTCGGGCGCCAGCACGCGGGCAAACTCGCGCTCGTTAAAGGGGGCAAAGAGCTCGGTCACCATATCGAAGGTGCCATCGGCCACGGGGATGTCCTTCATGTTGGCCACGAAGTAGGTCGCATCGCCGCGCTTGGCGGCCAGACGCACCATCTCTTTGCCCAGGTCGAACCCATAAGCATCCACGCCCGGCACCGCACCCATGGCACTCGTGTAGTAGCCCTCGCCACAGCAAATATCGAGCAAGGTCATGGGGCCGCCCGTAGACGCCGCACGCTCAGACGCCTGCTCGAGCACCAGCTCGACCATCGCATCGCGCAACGGCGCGTAGTAGCCGCGGTTCAAAAAGTCGCGACGACTGCGCGCCTGCGACTTGGGATCGCCCATGGAGTCGCCGCTCTTGGACGAGCGCAGCAGATACAGATAGCCCTCGCGCGCACGGTCAAACCGATGTCCGCCCGCGCATGCAGCACCGCGTTCGTCGTCCACCAACGGTTCATGGCAAACGGGACACAACAACATGGCAACTCCTTAGCGCGGACAACACAACGCCCACCATTGTCGCACGCCTTCCCCACCTAGTCATTGGGGACGTTCTTAAATGACTAGTCGATTAGGAGTATCATCGTCTGCGCAAATAAGCACGAAAGAGCATACGAAAGAGCATACGAAAGAGCATATTAGAGATTGAGAGCGTATGGCTGATACCGCATCTAGGCACATTGACATGACCACCGGCTCGCTGTGGCGCAATATTCCCCTGTTCGCCTTTCCCGTCGCCGCCACGAGCATCCTTGAGCAGCTGTCGAACCTCATCGCCACGGTCATCATCGGTAACTTCTCGGGCGACCAGGGGACCCTCGCCATGGCGGCGGTCGGCTCCAATGTTCCGCTTACCAGTCTTATGATCAACCTGTTTATTGGGCTGTCGCTTGGCTCCAACGTGGTCATCGCCAACGCCATCGGCCGCAACGATCAGAACATGGTCAAGCGCGCCGTCCATACCTCGATTCTGATGGCACTCGTGGGCTTTGTCGTCATCGCGCTGGGTGAGATCTTTGCCGAGCCCATGCTCACCGCGCTCAATGTCCCTGCCGAAACTATGCCGCTTGCATCGCTTTACCTGCGCGTCTTTTTACTCAGCATGCCCTCGATCTTGCTCTACAACTTTGAGGCCGCAATCTTCCGCTCCGTCGGCATCACCCGTATGCCGCTGCAGGCGCTTGCCGTGTCCACCGTCCTCAACATTGGCCTGGACCTCATCTTTGTCCCCGTGCTCCACTGGGGCGTCGCGGGCGTCGCCATCGCCACTGCCATCGCCTACACCGTCAGCGCCGTCACGCTCTTTGTCCGCCTGCTCAAGACCGACTCCGTCGTTCGTGTCACCCTGGGCGACCTGACCATCGACCCCGTCGCCCTCAAACGCATTGTCAGAATAGGCCTGCCCGCCGGCATTCAAAGCGCCGTTTTTGCCGTCGCCAACATCATCATCCAGTCCGCCATCAACAGCCTAGGCACCGAGGTCATGGCGGCATCCAGCGCCGCCATGAGCCTGGAGTATGTGTGCTACAACCTGCTCAACAGCTTTAGCCAGGCTTGCACCACCTTTGTGGGACAAAACCACGGCGCTCGCCAGATCGACCGCTGCACCAAAACGCTCAAGGTCTGCCTGGTCGAAGGTGGCATCGTTGCACTCACCACGATTATCGTCATCGTCGGTCTGGGGCGCGAGATCCTGGCGCTCTTTAACAGCGATCCCAACATCGTCTCGATCGGCTATATCCGCGTGTGTTCGATCTTCCCGGCGTACGCCTTTAGCATGTTCTACGAAAACATGTCCGGTTATCTGCGCGGCTTTGGCATCTCGCTCATGCCCGCCCTCATCACCATGATTTGCGTCTGCGGCATCCGCTTCTATTGGGTGTTCTGCGTGTTCCCGCACTTCCGCACCTTTGCGAACATCATGATGGTCTACCCCATCAGCCTGGGCACCACAGCGTTCTTTATGGTCGTGGCGGTATTGCTCTGCCATCCGGCACGCACCTATCGTCTGGCGCAAGCCAAGACTGGGGCGCGCTAGACACATCCAACAAGGTGGCGCATCGGCAACTAGCTCACGATATGTGAGCTCATGTAGTCGATAAAGCGCCTCGTGGCGATAGGCATGGTGTCCCAGCTGCGCCAAGCTGCAACCACGTCACGCGAAGGAGCATGCACGATGGGTCGTACGCGAATATCGGCCCGCATGCCCTCGACGGTACGGCGATACAGCATACTCACGCCTAGGCCCTCCTCCACCATCGCCATGATGGTGTAGTCGTCGGTCACCTCGCTCGTCACGTGCGGTGACAGCCCATGCGCCGCAAATGCATCGAGCACCAGGCTCTGTTCGCCCTCATCCAGCAGCACAAACGGCTCGGACGCTAGGTCGGCGAGTGTCACCTTTTCCTTTGCCGCCAGCGGATGCGCGGCCGGCAACAATGCTACCAACTCGTCATGATAGACCACGCGCTTCTCGAGCCCCGCGGTAAATCCGCGTGCCGTAAAGCAAAAGTCAACCACGCCATCGTGCACCCACTGGGCGTTGCGCGTGTAATCGCCCTGCTTGAGCGTAAAGTGAACGCCCGGGTGCAGGGCCCCAAAGTCGCGGATCACGCGCGGCAGCACGGTACGACTCACGTTGGTAAACGTCGCAATGCGAATGTCAGTCGACGAAAGCCCCAGCAACTCCTGACGCTTGCCCTCAAGCTCGGCCTCGGCAGTTACAATCTGGCGCAGATACGGCAGATACTGTTTGCCGTCGCGCGTAAGCGATACGCCCTGCTTACCGCGCTCGATAATCGTGGTGCCCAGCTCGCGCTCGAGCGCCTTGACGGCCTGGCTCACCGCGCTTTGCGTATAGCCCAGCTCGTCGGCCGCGCCCTTCAGACTGCCGCAATCGACCACCATACATACAATCTGATATCGCGATGCCATCGTGCCTCCACATCGATGTAGCCGTAAAACGTTTTGCCAGCGCTTTTTCTAGCAACATTAGTATTTCTTAATCATACTGAAGATACATTCGCTTTACTACATCCACATCTGGGAGCAGAATCCTTTTTGCGAAACCGTTCTGTAACAAAAGGAGTCCCATGGATCGCAAAAAAGCAATCGCGCTCTCATTTTCCGTTCCCGTCGCATGGGGCTTTTCGTACCCCCTCATGAAGATCGGCATGGACAGCATGAACGCCACGAGCATCGTTGCGCTGCGCTGCATCATCGCCTTTGTGGCCTGCCTGCTGCTCTTCCATAAGCGCGCTTTCCGCATCAATCGCGACCTTATGGTTCGCGCCGCCATCATCGGCGCCATCATGGCAACCGAGCTCACCTGCATGTGCTTGGGCTCCAGCCTTACTTCCGCCTCCACCGCCGGCTTTTTGCAGAGCCTGACGGTCGTGATCGTGCCGTTTGCCAACGCCGCCCTGCTGCGTCGCGCCCCCGAGCGCAAGGTGCTCGTCGGCACCGCCATCGTCACCTGCGGTATGCTGCTGCTCTCGGGCGCCGACTTTACCAGCCTGAATCCCGGCGCGATCATCATGTTGCTCTCAGCCTTTATCTATGCCAGCCACATTATCGTAGCCAAGCGCTTTGTCGAAGAAGTCGACCCACTGGCCTTGGGTGTTTGGCAGCTGGGCTTTGGCGGCCTGTTCTCGGGCATCGCCGCATTTGCCTTTGGCGGCTTTACGCTTCCCAGCACGCCGAGCGAGGTCGCGGTCGTCGTCGCGCTCGCACTCATCTGCTCTGCCTACGGCTTTATCACCCAGACGCTCGTGCAGCCCCACGTGCCCGCCGAGACCACCGGCTTTGCCTTCTCGCTCGAGCCGGTCTGCTCCGCCGTCTTCTCGTTCTTCCTGGTCGGCGAGGTCCTGAGCCCCATCGCCTTCTTTGGCGCCGCCCTCATCCTCACCGGCGTCATGGTGGCAACCGTCGAGCTTCCGCGCCTACGCGCGCATGAACAGGCTCGTATGGCAGGAACGCCCGAGCGCGTCTCGTAGACCCCACTCTTCATACAGCCGCGGCATAAAGGCAACCGGTGCGCCTTTACAATAGATACCAACAGAGTATCTGCCATAAAGGAGCCCCATGGACACCGCAACTCGCGACCGCAACATAGCAACCTGGTTGGGCGATGCGCCGCAGCCGGTACGTGACACTACGAACCAGCTGCTCGAGCGCATCGCCCTTTTGCGTGCCGAGCAGACCATCTACCCGGCACAAGACGACATCCTCAATGCCCTCGCCTACACGCCGGCCGACCAGGTCAAGGTTGTCATCTTGGGTCAAGATCCCTATCACGGACCCAACCAGGCCATGGGGTTATCGTTCTCGGTCCCCGCGACGCAAACCAAGTTGCCACCGAGCCTGCGCAACATCTATAAGGAGCTCAATGCCGATCTGGACTGCCCCTTTCCTGCCACGGGAGACCTAACCCCATGGGCACAACAGGGCGTCCTGCTCCTCAACACTACGCTCACCGTGCGCGAGCATGCCGCCAATTCGCACGCCAAGCTGGGCTGGAGCACGCTCACCGACTACGTTATCGAACGCTGCTGTCAGCTGCCCCAGCCGGTCGTCTTTTTGGCATGGGGCCGCTTTGCCCAGCAAATGGTTGAGGGCAAGCTCGACGCGATCGGCGCGGGCAAGGCAACCGGCAAGTTCTGCCTAGCTTCTACGCACCCCTCGCCGCTTTCGGCCAACCGCGCCACGGCAGAACTCCCCGCCTTTATAGGGTCGCGCCCCTTCTCGGCAGCCAATCGGCTACTCGAACAGCACGGCTCGACCCCCGTCAACTGGACTTGCCTCGGCTAAAAATCAATACATCAAAAACGCGCCCGACGGATTTCCATCGGGCGCGTTTCCTATTCGGGCCAAATAAATTGTGTGCGGCCGGCCTCGCCGCCATCGATCAGCAGGCTCTGCCCGGTCATAAACCGGTTGGTCACGCCCGCAAAGTAGATCCACTCGGCGATCTCTTGGGCGGTGGCCCAGCGTTTAAGCGGCGTGAGCTCCATAATCTGGTTCCACAGGTATTCGTCTTCCATCACGCAACGGTTGAGCGGCGTGATAACGCCGCCCGGGTCCACACTGTTGGCGATGGCCTGCGGCGCCAGGCGGTTTGCAAGGTTTTTGGTGTAGGCGATAACGCCGCCCTTGCTGGCAGCATAGGCAGGAAACTCCGATCCCGTATGTCCGCTCGCCGACCCCACATTGACCACGGATTTGATAGCCGGCGTCGGCTTGGCGGCAAGCCCCTCCCCCACAAAGGCGTAGCGCTCGGTCACGTTGATGGTGCCACGCAGGTTGGCGGCGATGTCATCGGCCGAATCCTGCGTACCGGCAACGTTCACGATTACCTGAGGCTCAAGGTTGCCCGGAAACGAGTCCGGCTCGCGGACATCAACGATCAGATGGCGGTAGCGCTCGTGTTCGATCGCCGCCAGCAGCAGATCAAAGCCCACGACCTCGTGACCCTCGTCCAAAAAGCGCTGCACGCACGCGGCTCCGATACCGCCCGAAGCGCCCGTGATCAAAACCCGCATACTTGCTCCTTAGGCGGTTGCGTGGCGCTCGAGGTACTCGGCGCCCACGTTCTCGCGCTCCCAGCCACGCACAACCTTGTAGCCCACGGGGCTCAGGAAGACCTCGCACAGCAGCTCGGCGACGGCGCCCGTCAGCGAGCACATAATGACCTGCACCCAAGTCCAACCAAAGAACGTGTGGCTCACCACAATGGCAAAGACCAGGTTGTCGACAAACTGACCGATGCCCGTAGACACATAGGAGCGGAAGGCAAAGCTCGCAAAGTTATTCTTTTTGAGCATGCGGCCGAGCGACTGGTTGAGCGTGGAGTTAACCACGGCAGAAACGAGCATTGCCAGCGAAGAGCCCAGCACCACGTACCAGGTGCCGCCGATAGTGGCGTTAAGGGCGGCGTTGACCTCGATCATACCCGTGTCGTAGTAGGCACCCCACATGCCGGGCGTGAGCGAGCATGCCCAAAAGCACAGGCTCACGGCCAGGTTGACCAGCAGCGCGAGGATAGAGATTTTGATGGATGCCTTGGCGCCAAAGCGCTTGCAGATCATGTCCTGGCACAAAAACGAAACCCAGCTCACCACAAAGCCGCAATCGAGCGCCAGATACGGCAGGCTGATAAGCTCTTTGTTGGCCAGCAGGTTCATCATGATGACGCTCACGAAAAACAGCGAAACCGTTGCCGCGGGAATGCTCCGCAACAGGACCTTGTAGTCCTCCATGACCTTCTTGATCATTATGTACTCCTTTGGTTTTAGGTTTAACGAGCAGGATATCGGACCCGAACTGCTCGGCCGCCACGGTCTTGAGGCGACGGTGGGTATGATAGCCGCTCACGCGGCGGCAGGCAAGCAAACGGCGCGGCAGCCCCGCAAGGCCACCGCGCCGGTGCACTAAAACGTTACGTTGCCAAACTCCGACAGGATAAGGTCGGGGTTGTGGTCGGTTGCCCAGTCCACGTTCCACGGACTCGTGAACAGCAGCAGCTTACCGCCGCGCATGTCCTCGACACGCAGCGTGTCGCGCGTGAGCGAAAGGCCCGGGATATCGATAGTGTCGGGGTCGTTCTGGATCCAGCGGATGTCCGTATAGGGCAACGGCTGGCGACGAACCTCAACACGGTACTCGGCCTTAAGGCGGCGCTCGAGCACCTCAAACTGCAGCACGCCGACCACGCCTACGATGACGCTCTCCATGCCGGCACCCAGCTCACGGAAGATCTGGATGGCGCCCTCCTGGGCAAGCTCCTCCATGCCCTTTACGAACTGCTTGCGCTTGAGCGTGTCGACCTGCGTGATGCGGGCAAACATCTCGGGGGCAAACGTCGGGATCTGCGGATACTGCACGTGGCGCTTGCCGGAGCACACGGTGTCGCCGATGCTAAAGATACCGGGATCGAACAGGCCCACGATGTCGCCGGCGTACGCCTCGTCCACGATGGCGCGATCGTCGGCCATCATCGAGGTGCCCGTAGCCAGCTTGAGCTTGCGGTTACCCTGCACATGGAAGGCATCCATGCCGCGCTCGAACTTGCCCGAGCAAATGCGCACAAAGGCAATGCGATCGCGATGGTTCTTGTCCATATTGGCCTGGATCTTAAACACAAAGCCGCTAAAGTCATCGCGGCAGGGATCGACCGGCTCGCTGGTGAGTGTATCGGTATAGGCGCGCGGCGTCGGGGCCAGACGCAGGAACTCTTTAAGGAAGGGCTCCACACCAAAGTTGGTGAGTGCCGAGCCAAAGAACGCCGGGCTCAGCTTGCCGCAGGCCACGGCATCCAGGTCGAGCTCGTCACCGGCGCCATCGAGCAGCTCGATGTCGTCCATCAGGTTCTTGTGGTTCTCCTCGCCAATAAGCTCGTCCATGGCCGGATCGCCCAGCTCGGCCTCGACCTCGGCGACCTTCTTGGTGGCGTTGGCGTGGCCGTCGCCCTCAAAGGCAATGACGCGACGGGTCTGACGATCGAACACGCCGCGGAAGTTGCGCCCGCTGCCGATCGGCCAGTTCATGGGATACGTATTGATACCCAGGACGTTCTCGATCTCTTCCATGAGCTCAAACGGATCGCGAGCCTCGTGGTCGAGCTTGTTCACAAAGGTAAAGATGGGAATATGGCGCAGCGTACAGACCTTAAAGAGCTTTTTGGTCTGGGCCTCGACGCCCTTAGCGCCGTCGATGACCATGACTGCGGCGTCGGCGGCCATAAGGGTACGGTAGGTATCCTCCGAGAAATCCTGGTGGCCGGGGGTATCGAGGATGTTGACGCAGGCGCCGTTGTAGGTGAACTGCAGCACCGAGGAGGTAACGGAAATACCGCGCTCCTTCTCGATGTCCATCCAGTCCGAGACGGCATGCTTGGCCGAGCTCTTGCCCTTGACCGAGCCGGCAGTCTGGATGCTGCCGGTATAGAGCAGCAGCTTCTCGGTAAGCGTGGTCTTACCGGCGTCCGGGTGGCTGATAATCGCGAACGTGCGGCGCGACGAGATTTCATCCGACAGGCTTGCCATGCGGATCCTTTCTTGCATTGAGTGCATTACGTCGTTGAAACCGTACTATTGTAGCCGCGAAATCCCGCCACAGGGCACCTATCAGGACAAATTCATCAGCTGAGCTCGCTGCGCACCGGGCAGCCGCCTCAAGAACTGTCTCGATCTGTAACAGCAAGACGGGTTTTGAGCCCCTACCTGTTACAGATCGAGACAAACTGGCAGGCCCGCCGGCACAATCTCAATCTGTAACATCTAGCCGCCCAAATCAGGTCTAACTGTTACAAATCGAGATAAACAGGAAGGCAGGGAGCCAATGTCTCAATCTGTAACATCTAGCCGCGCAAATCGACTCTTACTGTTACAGATTGAGACAAATAAGCAGGCGGGCAAATAAGATCTCGATCTGTAACAGCAGGCGACCCAAAACGGACCTAGGTGTTACAGATTGAGATTGTTTTGGGGCAAGCGCGGCACTGGCGGACTATTCCACATTTAGCTCTTGCGTAACTGTACATAGTGTATATATACTGTGCTTACCGGTTATATACACGTGTAGCCCAACAGCTAAGGAGCCGCTGTGGACATTATCCTATCCAATTCGAGCGACAAGCCCATCTACGAGCAGATATCCTCGCAGGTCAAAGCTCAGATCCTTTCGGGCACACTCGCTGCGGGAGCCAAACTCCCCAGCATCCGTGCACTCGCGAGCGACCTGGGTGTGAGCGTCATCACCACCAAGCGCGCCTATGCCGACCTGGAACAGCTCGGCTTTATCTGCACCGTGCAGGGCAAGGGCTGCTTTGTCGCCGAGGGAAACCAGGAACTCTTGCGCGAAAACCAGCTCTGCCATATCGAAGAGTTGCTTGCGCAGGCCGCTACGCAGGCCGAAACCCTGGGCGTCACGCGCGACAAATTGCACGAGATGCTCGACCTTGTGGCCCCCGAAACCATGCAGTAGCCATCTGCAAGAAAGGCTATACCATGCAAAAGTTGCTAGAACTCAAAGGTGTATCGCGCCGCGTGAGCGACCGCTTTTCACTGCGCGACGTCACGCTTGCCGTGGAGCCCGGCCAGATCGTTGGCTTTGTGGGCGCAAATGGCGCCGGCAAGACGACGACCATTCGCGCCGCGCTTGGGCTTATAAAGCCCGATGCCGGCGAGGTGCATCTGCTTGGACAGCGCTGCGACGCCAACGCGCCCGACGAGACGCAGCGCCACCTGCGCTCCCGCATCGGGCTTGCCCTGGACACGTGTCCCTTCCCCTCCATGCTCAAGGTGGGCCAGGTCGAGAAGCTCGTAGGCCCGGCATACCCCACGTGGAGCTGCGAAACGTTCGCCGGATTCATCGACCGATTTGGCCTCGACCCCAAGACGAAGGTCAAGGACCTCTCCCGCGGCATGGGCATGAAGCTGCAGCTCGCCTGTGCGCTCAGCCACAATGCCAAGCTGCTCGTTTTGGACGAAGCCACCGCGGGCCTCGATCCCATGGCGCGCGAGGAACTGCTCGACGAGTTGCTTGCCTTTGTCGCCGACGGCCAGCACAGCGTGCTGCTCTCGAGCCACATTACGTCCGACCTCGATCGCGCCGCCGACCGCGTCATCTGCATCGATAACGGTTCGATTGTGTTTGACCTGCCGCGCGAGGACATTACCGACCGAGCCGGCATCGCCCACTGCACCCAAGCACAGGCCGCAGAGCTTATGGCTTGCGTCGAAGGCGCCCGTGCCGCCCACCACGCCTATAGCGTGGACGTGCTCGTGCCCAACCGTCGCGATGTGCTCGAGGCCTTCCCCGAGATTCCCTGCGACCGGGCAACCATTGATGACTATCTTCGCCTCACGCTGAAAGGGGCTTCGAAATGAAACGCGCCTTTATGTCTGAGCTCGCCATCGTCCGCACGCTTGTCCCGAGCATCGCGGGCGTCGGCCTGTTCATCTTCGTCGTACTGACCCTCGCCAACGCATCGGACGGTGACTCTGGCATGAGTGCCGGCGCCTGCGCGGTCAGCGCCATGTCGCCCATCGTGGTCATGAACTCGCTGGCCGGCTACGACAATCAAAACGGATGGGAGCGCTATCGGGCAACGCTGCCCATCTCGCGCAAAGACATCATCTGTGCACGCTACCTGAGCATCATTGTCTTCTCGGCCGTCATGGCGTGCGCCGCCGCGCTTTTGAGCATCGTCTCCATCCCGCTCTTCAACAGCGCGGGTATTCCCTCGACGGGACAGACCGTCTTTGAGACCACAATAGCCTCCGCCGCATCGATGCTCATCTCCCTCATGATGGTGTTTTTGGCACAGCCGCTGTTCTTTCGATTTGGACACATGGAGGCGCTGCGCCTTTCCGTCGGCCTGTTTGCCCCGCTCGGGTGCCTTGCCATGGCAGCGCTGAGCTCCTCCAACCCCATCAGCAACTGGCTCATGTCGATTGCCGGGGCGAATCCCGACCCTGCTGTTCTTGGCTGTCTGTGCGCAGGAATCGCGGTATTGACCCTCGTGCTATGTGCACTTAGCTGCATCGTCAGCACCAAGGTTTATCGAGTACGCGATCTGTAGCCACGCGAAACTTGACCCATGCTGGCCACAATCGGTCGTAATCGCCCATCCGCCAATCCGTGACAAATGGCATGTCCCCGGCCCGTGTGTGACGTTCTATAATAAAAACGTCACGGGCCTCAGCCCAATTTCGATCATCCAAGGGGATGTCTTTTTGGTCATTGTTCTTTAGGGAACGGTCAATCGCATACAAATTGAAAACGGCCGTCTTGCGGCCGTGGTTTGTTGCGCCGTTCCGCCTCCGTCATCTGCCACATATGCACCTGATAGGAAAGAACAATGAACTCTGCGAAATCTCAATCCTTCCCAAAAGCCACCAGCTTCGACGCGGCACTTGTACGTTCTAAGATTATGGGGCCGAACCCCCTCAAGCTCTGCGAAGAGCTGCTTCGCGGCGCAAGCATCCCCCGCGGCGTCCGCGTCTGCGACCTTGGATCGGGCACCGGTATCACCAGCGCCCTGCTTGCCCACGAATACGGGTTGGACACGTACGCTGTCGATCTGTGGAGCGACCCACAGGAAAACCGCGCGTTCTTCGATTCGCTCGGCATCCCCCGCGACACTATTCACCCTGTTAAGGCGGACGCCTCACAAGGGCTGCCGTTTGAGCACGACTTTTTTGATGCAGTCGTGAGCATCGACTCGTACAACTACTACGGTCGCGACCCGCACTATCTGGGCGAGCGCCTGCTCCCCTACGTAAAGCAAGGCGGGATGCTCTACTTAAGCATCCCCGGCATGGTTCGCGACTGCCACGACAACCTGCCCGCCTGCCTGCTCAAATCCTGGGCACCCGAGCAGCTCGACTATATGCACGACATAGCCTGGTGGCGCGCCATGATCGAGCCGACCCCCGGCGTCGAGATTGTCTCGATGCAGCCTATGCTCTGCACGGACGAAGCGTGGGAAGACTGGCTCGCCTGCGACAACGAGTACGCAGCAGGCGACCGCGCTGCCGTTGAAGCCGGCGCGCTCGAATACCTCAACACCATCGCCATCGTGCTGAGAAAGTTCTAAACAATAGCCGCGCGAGCCGTAAACAAACGGCCTCACGCGGCTTCTTTAAAACAAGTTCTGAACAACCGTAAAGCGCAATACGCTACTTGCGCAGCGGCTTGGGCAGCGGAATGCCGGCGGCGATGGCTGCAGCGATAATCATGCAAACGATACCCTTGAGTGGGAAGCACATGAGCAGCAGGCCCACAACCATAACAGGCTGGCGCATAACGGCGCCCATCGTCGATGCCGTGCAGACGGCGACGCAAAAGACCGGATCTGCGCCGGTGAGGATGGCAAGGCCGTAGCCCAGGCTCACGCCCGAGAAGATAACCGGGAAGAAGTGGCCGCCGCGCCAACCAAGGTTGATGAGGGCGGGGGTCAGCATGGCCTTAACAAGACCGGTCGCGATGAGCACACCGGCGGGGATGGTGAGGTAGGTCTCCATAAGTACGTCGGCCTGGGTCTCACCGGCAAACATGGTATAAGGCAGAACTGTGCCGCAGATGGCGAGCGCCAGGCCAGCCAGCATGGCCTTGACGACGGGGCGCTCCCCTATTGCATGGGACAGCGCCTCACTTGCATGCTCGGAGACAAAGTACAGCCAACCGCATACGGTGCCGACCAACGCCAGCGGAATGAGCCAGACAAGTTCCAGGTTGCCCACCTCGGCAGCCTCGAACCTCGGCATGCCCATGCCGCCACCCATAAGCTGGCCGAGCAGCAGATAGGTGCCCAGACCGCCGGCAATCGCGATGCCGTAGACCACGGTCTTTTGCGCCTTGGGCAGCTTGATGGTGATCTCATCGGACGCGGAGTCCTCGCCAGCGCCCTGGCCGTCGGCGCTACCGGCGAGCGGCGCCACAAAGCCAAACACGGGCGCGGTAAAGAGCGCCGTCAGGGCAGCCTGGGTGCCCAGCAGCGTGAGCTCCCTAAACTCGGCGCCAAAGCGACGCATGCGGTCGCCGACCCAGCTGCACAGACCCGCGATAACTCCGGTCAGGCCGGCCTCCGGTCCAATACTTCCGCCAAACAGCAGCGGCAGCAATGCCGCAAGCGAAAGCTTGCCGAGGTTGTCGTACGGGTAGCGACCGTCTTGTTTAACCTTGGCCATCACCTGGTTGAGGTCATCGGTCTTGGTGCCCGTAATCTTTTCGTACAGACCGATCAGCAGGCCGCCCAGCAAGCAGACAAAAAACGGGTACGGCAGAAAACCGAACGGGCCGCTCGCGAGCTCAGGCGAAGCGACGCCCAGCGCGTGCGGAATCTCGGTCCACAGATAGTCGACACCGTGCTCCATCGCAAAAAAGAACAGCCAGACCGCGGCGCCTGCGAACGCACCGGTCACGGCAACGCTAACTAAAAACAGCGCACGGTTTTTGGGTTTTGCAAGACTATCCATCGGGACCTCCCGTGGTCGAATTCGGCAAAGATACGTTTTATTGTAGAGCGAGCGTTGCCCGAACGAGCCAACCGTCTGCGCCGCAAACGGCACCATTGGGAGTCATAGTGGGGCAGGCTCAAGACTTATCCGTTGATAATCGAGGCAATCTCGCGCAAATCGTCGGCAAAGTAGATGCCGTGCTGGCGCCTCGGGCTCGAAAGCCCTTTATCAATCATGTGCTCGAGCAACGCCTTAAGATCGTTGTAGTAGCCCCCAAGGTTGTACAGAATGCACGGCGCATCGAGATGCCCCAACGACACGGCGGACATGACCTCGGCAATCTCCTCGAGCGTACCCGTCCCACCGGGAAAGGCGATGAACGCGTCACCGAGTTCAATCATCTTGGCCTTGCGTTCGGCCATGTCACTCGTCACGATAAGGTCGTCGATACCGTCATGTTGAAACTCGGCCTCGATAAAAAAGCTCGGTTCAACACCCGTCACGTGTCCACCTGCCTCGAGTACGCTATCGGCGAGCGCACCCATCAGACCCGACTTGGACCCGCCGTATACCAACGCGTGTCCGTTAGCGCCAATCCAGTCGCCCAGCTCCTGCACCGCGGGCAGAAACGCCGGGTCATTGCCGACGCTGGCACCCAGGTATACCGTGATATTCATATTCAGTCCCCCTCGTCGTGACGCGCGGCGCCCGTTCTAGCGTTGGCGTCGGCGATATTCGCGCACACGGCGCGATAGGTCGGCAAGCTCGTCACGATCGAGCTCTTCCAAATGCTCCAGATCATCCATAAAGCGCGCCATGGTGTCCTTTTGGCGCATCTTGATGAGCGTGTTGCAGTAGTTCACCGCCACGCCCGTGAGCATGGCGATGTAGAAGATGCTGATGACGCTCAAAACGACGGTGATAGCGCGGGCAACCGGCGTCTCGGCCGGGATATCACCGAAGCCGATCGTCGATACGGTCTCAAAGCTAAACCAGAGGCCGTCGCCAAACGTAAGGGTCGTGGGCTCGGACAGCCAGACGGCCGTCGAGCACAGCAGATAGAAGACGAGAAACAGGCCCGTGATGCGCGCAAAGCCAGCCTGGCGCAACACGTCGGCAAGCGTCCTCAACTTGTTCATCGCGACCCCTTTTCCCAGACGCCCAATCACATTCGCTCGGTATTGTCCCACGCCTCCCCCGCAAACGGAACTAGTCATTGGGGACGTTCTTAAACGACTAGTCAGTTAAGAACGTCCCCAATGACTACCTAACCGTTTAGCGGTGCGGCGGCTGAATGGGCAGGCTGAGCTGGTATCCTTATGTGAAACTGTCTCAACTCGATAGGATTTCATGTGAAACCTTCCGCCGTCCTTCGCTTGGCTCTATATCGCACCCTGGCCGTCGCGCTTGCCGCGCTCGCCATACTGAGCGCCGTCATGCCCGCCCCCGCCTTTGCCGCCGACTCCGACCAGCAGGTCAAGACGGTCCGCGTTGGCTGGCTCGTCAACAACAAAGGCTTCCAGGAAGGCATGCCGGGCGAGCGACTCTCGGGGTGGGGCTACGAGTACCTCCAGACCCTCTCGTATTACACAAAGGGCTGGCAATACGAATACGTTAGCGGCACCTTCTCCGAGCTTATGGACATGCTCGAAGCAGGCGAAATCGACCTCATGCCCAACATCTCGTATTCGGCAGAACGCGAGCAGAAGCTGCTCTTTTCCTCGAACCCCGAGGGCACCGAGCGCTACTACATCTACGCCAGGCCCGACCGCGACGATCTGGCCAAGGGTGACCCCCAGGCGCTCCAAGGCCTCACCATCGGCTGCAACTCTGGCGTTATGCAAACTATCGTCGGCCAGCAGTGGCTCGCCGACGAAGGCGTCACCTGCACCTATAAAGAAATCGACACCGGCAGCGCCCTCTTTGAGGCGCTTGCAGACGGCGAGGTCGACGCCGTCATCATGAACGATACCATTTCGTCGCCCGATGCGTCACCCATGTTCTACGTAGGCTCGAGCGACTACTATTTTGCCGTTCCCAAAAGCCGCCCCGATCTGATGAACGACATCAACGCCGCCATGACGACCATCGCCCGCGATAACCCGCGCTATAACGAGGAAGTCAAATCGAGTTACTCGACCCAAAACAGTGGCTCGTCATCGCTCACCGGCCCCGAGACCACCTGGCTCAAAGCAAACGGCAATACCATCACGCTCGGCTATCTTAAAAACCAACTTCCCTACTGCACGCAAAATGACGACGGCGAGATGGAAGGATCGCTCGCCTCGCTTGCAACGACGTTGCACGACAAGTTTGGTATTACGGTCAAAACAATCGCACTCTCGAACAACAGGCAAATGATCAAAGCCCTTTCCAACGGAACCATCGATGTCGCCCTGCCATTGTTTCGCGACTACTGGCTCGCCGAGCAGACAGGAGTCATCCAGTCAAACTCGATGGGAACGGTTTCGCTGACCGCCATTCACAGTGGCAAAAACCTGAACAGCGACCTTAAGAACATCGCTTGTACAAAGAGCACAATCGTTAACCGTTTTGAGCTCGAAAGTCTCTTCCCGAACGCAACAGTAACCGAGTACTCGAATGACGGCGAGGTGCTCAAAGCCCTCAATGAGGGGAAGGCACGTTGCATCATTGTCCCCAGCACGCGCCTGGAAACTCTCCGCGACACCTACGACATCGAGGATTTCGAAACACAGGAACTCACCAACACGGCGCAGCTATCGTGTTTAATTTCGCGCGGCAAGCCCGAGCTGCTGGGAATCATCAATAAGGGCATCGTCAATGCAGGTGAATCGCTCTCTGCAAACAGCTATTTCCCCACATCGTACTCGGCGCAAGAATCGGACACGTTCCAGTTTTTCTATCGTAACCGCACCGCCATTGCGACTGTTATCATCTGCATCTTGCTCACCAGCATCGCCATCCTTGTCTGGTCGCTTTACCGCGCACAGGAGGAACGGCAGAAAGCCGATGCCGCCAACGCCGCCAAAACCGCTTTCCTCACGCGCATGAGCCACGACATCCGCACGCCGCTCAACGGCATCCTGGGCCTTATCGAAATTGAGGAATTGAGAGAAGGCGACATGCAGGTCGCCCGCGAAAGCCGCGCCAAGGCGCGCGTTGCCGCCAATCACCTGCTGTCACTGATTAACGACATCCTCGAGATGGGCAGGATCGAGGAGCGCAAAGTGACGCTCGAGCACGAATCATTCAACCTTAAAGAGCTGTGCGACAATGCGCTCGTACTGTGCAAGCTCCGCGCATCGGACCGCGGCATAACCATGCTCGACACCAGCGAGCCCTACGCTGTCGACCAATATATGATCGGCAGCCCCACTCATATTCGGCAGATCCTTGTCAACCTGCTCGACAACAGCATCAAGTACAACAAGCACGGAGGCACCGTCACGTTCTCATCGACCATCAAACCGGTCGACGACGAGCACGCCGTGTTTTGCTTTAGCGTCTCGGATACCGGCATCGGCATGTCGCCCGAATTTCTTAAGCACATCTACGAACCGTTTGCCCAAGAGGGCAACGATGCCCGCAGTAAATTTCAGGGAACTGGCATGGGCATGCCGATCGTCAAATCGCTCATCGATATGATGGGCGGCACGATTGAGATTTCGAGTGAAGTTGGCGTGGGAAGTACGTTTAACGTCCAGATTCCGCTCGAGATCGACAAGAACCCTCAGGCAAAAGAACGTACGGACGAGCAGGCATACAGTTGCTCGCTTGCAGAC
This sequence comes from Collinsella sp. TF12-2AT, assembly GCF_003436735.1. Classification (NCBI taxonomy): domain Bacteria; kingdom Bacillati; phylum Actinomycetota; class Coriobacteriia; order Coriobacteriales; family Coriobacteriaceae; genus Collinsella; species Collinsella sp. TF12-2AT. Next base: position 185,700 of record NZ_QSQK01000001.1, read on the forward strand.
ATGAACGTTCTTTTGGCAGAAGATAACGAGCTCAATGCCGAGATTGCCCAGGCTCTGCTCGAAAGCGAGGGCATCGTCGTAACTCGCGCCGCCGACGGCAACGAAGCGGTCGACCTATACGTTGGCCGTCCCGCGGGTAGCTTCGATGCGATTCTAATGGACATCATGATGCCGGGCATGGACGGCTACGAGGCAACCCGCGCGATCCGCCTGAGCGAAAAGGCCGATGCGGCCGACATCCCCATCATCGCGCTCACCGCCAACGCCTTTGCCGAAGACGCCAAGGCGGCACACGATGCCGGTATGAACGCCCATCTGCCCAAACCGCTCGACTTTAACAAGCTCAAAAACATACTCGCCCGCATCAAGAAATACGGATCCGTTTCGCTATAGTTTGTGCTCAACCACCATGCACAGCCAGAAAGGAAGCCAACGATGTTTAGGCCCTTACGTCGAAAGAAACGCGCCATCACTGACGAGGAAGCGCGCGAGTTGCTCGCCACCTGTAAGCGCGGCGTCTTTGCCGTCAACGGCGATGATGGCTACCCCTATGCCATTCCCGTCAACTACTTCTTTGACGCCGAGCACGACAAGATTTATTTCCATGGCGCCAAGGCCGGCCACAAGGTCGATTCGCTCAGGCGTGACGATAAAGTCTGCTTTACCGTTTACGGCAACGAGTGGTACAAGGACGGCGACTGGGCTCCTTACGTCATGAGCACTGTGGTCTTTGGCCGTTGCCGCCTGGTAGATGAAGCGCCTGCGTTTATCGAGGACAAAGTCCGCCAGCTCGCGCTTAAGTACTACCCTTCTGCCGAAGAAGTCGAGGAAGAAATCGCCAAAGACATCAAGGGCGTCCAACTCTACGAGATTTCAATTGAGCATCTTTGCGGCAAGCAGATTCAGGAAAAGTAGCGAATGCGAAAAACGCGCTCGCTACCCTCTGCGCCCCATGCGCCCACGCATTTTGACGGCGTGGGCGCATGGGGCAACACTCGAATCGAGCGCCCCCCTATACCCCAAAAACGTAGCGGTCCAGGCGCTCACACGCCTCCTTTACCCGCGAAAGGGGCAGTGCCAGATTCACGCGAATGTGGCAGGGCCCGTGGAACGGGCGGCCGTCCTGATACCCCACGCCCACACGAGCGCCCTCGTCGAGCAGCCACTGAATATCGCGGCCATGCTCGCGGCACCACTCGGTGCAGTCCAGAAACACCATGTAGGTGCCCTGCGGACGCGAATAGGACACGCCCGCAAAATGCTTGTCCACGTAATTGCAGAAGTAGTCGACGTTGCCCTCGATGACCTCATTGAGCTCATCAACCCACTCGTAGCCTTGCGGCTGGTAGGCACCGATAAGCGCGTGCATCGAAAGGACGTTCATCTCGTTGTAGTGGGTCTTGTTGGACACGGCGCACACGCGGTCGCGCAGCGTCTCGTTATAGATGATGTGGTAGCTGCCGACCAGGCCCGCCAGGTTAAACGTCTTGCTGGGCGCGTAGAGGGCAACCGTGCGCATGTGGGCGTCCTCGCTCACCGACTGCGTCGGGATATGCTTGTGACCCGACAGGATGATATCGGACCAAATCTCATCCGAGATCACCACGCAATCGTGCTGACGATAGATGTCCATGGCGCGCTCGATCTCGTCGCGCCCCCATACGCGGCCGCAGGGATTGTGCGGCGAGCAGAACACCGCGGCATGGATGTGGTTTTGGGCGAGCTTTCGCTCCATGTCCTCAAAGTCCATGCGCCACACGCCCCGATCGTCGAGCTTAAGCGGGCTGTGGACAATGCGATAGCCCGCGGCTTCGATAGACTTGGTAAAGCCGATGTAGGTGGGACTGTGGACCAGTACCGCATCGCCCGGCTGGACATATGCGCGCAGCGTCGACACGACACCGCCCAGCACGCCGTTTTCGTAGCCGATATGCTCCGGCGCCAAGCCCTCAACGCCGTTGCGACGGCTTTGCCATTCGATGATGCGGTCGAAGTACTCGTCACGCGGATTGAAATAGCCAAACATGGGATGCTGGGCGCGCTGAATGATGTGTTCCTGAACCGTGGGCACCGTGGCAAAATTCATATCCGCCACCCACATGGGGATGCGGTCGAAGCCCTCGTCGGGTGCGTTCGGAGCCATGTCGGGAATTTCTCCCCAGGAGTCAACGGCGATGGCGTCCATACCGTGGCGGTCGATAAGCGAGGTAAAGTCGTATTTCATGCTGAGCTCCCGTGCAAAGCGGATTGTTTCGGTAGGCGTTATTGTCCACCAGCGTGGGCGGTTTTGGAGCGGAGTTTGGCGCTTAATTTGACGGGTGCGGACGAATGGCTGGTTAGTCTCGCGCGTCGTTGATGGCGGTTATCGTCAACCTGGTTCCGTCGACCGTAAACGATATGTCAAGCCCAGCGTAAGCCAAATGGTAAACGCGGTTTGGCTCGTGCTTGCTACCCGCGCGGCGCGGATCCTGGCGAAGGACCTCGACCAAGCCGGGGAGCTTTGCAGGCGGGACCGTATCTTTCAGCGCTTGCGGGAACTCAACATCGAGCTCTTGCCACGGCGCGTCCTCAATCCAGCCGCCCGTCGCATCCGGGTGGCAGTCCGCAAACGGAATGTAGGGCTTAATGTCGTAGATGGGCGTGCCGTCGCGCAGGTCGGCCCCCAGCACATGAATGATGGGACCATCGTCGGTGAGCTCGACACGATCGAGCTTGACGCAGGTGAGCCCGATGGGATTAGGGCGAAACGGACTGCGCGTGGCAAACACGCCCACGCGTTCGGCTCCACCCAGACGCGGTGGGCGCACGGTTTTCGACCATTTTGCGTTGGTGCCGGACCTGTCCTGCGTTTTGGCATCGGCGGCTATGTCCTTAGCCGTGCCGCCGGGCGTTCCGTTTTCGAAGCACCATAGCAGCCATAGGTGAGAGAAGGAGTCCAGACCCTCAACTGCAGCGTTGGAGGCAAATTCCGGCTCAAAGACGATGCGTCCCTGCAGATGGGGCGCCAAAAAGCTGTTGCGTGGGATGCCGAACTTCTGCGGCAGGTCGGTATGTATGTGTGCAATAGGTTCCATGCCGGTCATTGTACGGCATGGAGGCGTGGGGTGTTGCGCGCAATTCTTCGCCGCGGTCCCCGTCGTGCAACCAACGGTTGCTTGGAAGGGTGCCGGCCGCCGCGTATGCTTAAAGCAACAAACAGCAGAAAGGAGCCGTCATGGCCTTTGCAGAAAAGCTCATCGCCATCCGCCGCGACAACAATCTCACCCAAGAGCAACTCGCCGCCAAGCTCTTCGTCACACGCCAAGCCGTCAGCCGTTGGGAACGCGGCGAGGTCACACCGGGCATCGACATGATGAAGCTCATTGCCGCCGTGACCGGCGAGCCTCTGTCTCGTCTGCTCGAAATGCCCGAGCACTATTGCCAGAGCTGCGGCATGATACTCACGCCCGACGACTGCGGCACCGATGCCGCGGGCGCCACGACCGACCATTACTGCAAGTGGTGCTACGACCGCGGCAAGTACACCTACGAGACTACGATGGAGGCGATGATCGAGGATTGCGCCCCGCGTCTGGCGCAAAACACCGGTATGTCACTCGACGAGGCCGTTTCGCTCATGGGCGCCGTGCTGCCGCAACTGGAGCGCTGGCGCTCCGTGCACGAAAACGAGGAGCGCTACGGTACCGAGGCCCGGGCGCGCTATGGCGATGAGGCAATCGATGCGGCAAGCGAGGCGTTGCTGGACATGGATCCCGAGACATGGAACGACATGAAGGAACTTGAACGCGCTATTCTGGGCCAGCTCTCGATTGCCATGGGCGACGGCGATCCAAAGAGTAGCGAAGCCCGCAAGCTTGTCGCAATGCACCGCCGATGGATTGGCCTTAACTGGGGACACGAGCCCCAGGACGAAGCATACCTGGGCCTCGCCAATGGTTATCTTGCCGACCAGCGCTTTGTTGACTACTACGACAAGCCCTGCGGCACCGGAGCCACGGCGTTTCTGGTACAGGCAATCGAGTCGTCGTTGACGCGTGCATAGACCGCGGCGGCTTTGGGTATTTCAATCGAAACCTCAACCGATTGGAGACCTATGGCTACTGATCACGAGCTCGCGCTCTACGTTATGACCGGCTGCCCGTATTGCATAAAGGTCAAGCGCTTCCTGGCCGATAACGGCGTGACCATCCCCGAGCGTAATATCTCGACCGATTCCGATGCCGAGCGGACACTCATCGCCGTCGGCGGAAAACGCCAGGTTCCCTGCCTGTTCATTGACGGCGCGCCACTCTACGAATCGAACGACATCATCGCGTGGATACAGAAGAACCTGCTCTAGCGTTCTATTGCGGTCGGCCGGCCCCAACGCACAAACCCATACGGCACAAACATGTACGTCAGCATCCAAAGTCGACATTTTTCGACATCTTTGGATGCTGACGTACAGCTTTTTGCATGGGCCCACCACAGGTAGTCATTGGGGACGTTCTTAAATGACTAGTTACTTGTATTTTTGTCTACAAAATTGTATACAAAAAGAGAAGCCGCCTCATGGAGCTCATCGCTCGATGTTGCCCCGATCGGGATGGCTACATCATTTACCACGCCCTTGTCCCTCCTACGCGCAAGGTGCTCAGGGAAATCGGAATCGATCGATAGGAGGCACTATGGACGCCAAGCAGCTCGAAAAGATGATGGGGTTTGCTCCCGGTGAGCTAGAAAAAGCCGCAGCGGCATACGAAAAAGATGAGTGGCCAAAGGGCCACACCGTCAAGTTGGGAAGGCCGCCGATTTCCGATGAACCAAGCGTTGTTTTATCGGCACGTGTGGGTGAATCGGTTCTTGAAGCATTTGACGCAAAGGCAAAGCGTCATGGGCAGACACGCGCAGAGCGGCTCAGGGAGCTCATTACCCTTGACGCAAGGATTGCCTAGTCCCCCGCCGAACCCAAACGTGTATGTCAGCATCCAAAGTCGACTTTTTTCGACATCTTTGGGTGCTGACGTACAGCTTTTGCAACATAGTCGTTGGGGACGCACTTAAATGAGTAGTCGTTAAAGAACGTCCCCGATGACTAACTAGCCGCAAAAGCGCGCGGTAGGCGCAAGCGGCTGTTCACGAAAGACACGCTCGACGGCGGCACGATATTCATCGACCTTTTTGGTCTTGCGCACGAGCTTGTGCACGGTAGCGGGATCGGCGAAGGCGCATTTGGCGTAGAACCACCACTCCTTCATGCGAAAGACCGCGTTGCCTCCAATCTCGTCCGCATAGGCCGCAAACAGCGTGTCATGGAAGCGCTGCAAGTCGGCAGCCGTGGCGGCAGGGCCGCCCTTAACCATGCGAGCCAGCGCGGGATTCGCAAGCAAGCCGCGCCCCAACATTACGTGGCGTGTTCCGGGATAGGCCTTCACCAGCGCATCCATGTCCTCAAGATCAAAGATGTCGCCGTTATAGGCCACGGGGAACGGCGCCCGTTCCAGCGTCTCGCCGTAAAACTCTTTGCGCGGTGAGCCCGTATAACGGTCCTTTTGCACGCGCGGATGCACGATCAACTCCGCCAGCGGCATTCGGCAATAGAGGTCGAGCACGCGCTCGTACTCGTCATCGCATTCGAGCCCCAGTCTGGTCTTGACCGACACCGGCAAGGGCGAGCGTTCGCACACGTCGCTCAAGAACACCTCGAGCTCATCCAAATTGCGCAGAAAGCCCGAACCCTTGCCCTTCGCGACCACCGTACCCGAAGGGCAGCCAAGGTTGAGGTTGACCTCGCGGTAACCCATATCGGCAAGCACCTGCGCCGCCCACACAAACTCGTCCGCATTCTTGGACATCAGCTGGGGCACCACGTTAAGTCCCTGGTTGTTGGCAGGATCGACCTCTTTAAACGCCTTGCCGCCAAAGCGATTGCCCACCCGCGGCGGCGGCAAAAACGGCGTGTAATAACAATCGAGCGCGCCGAAGCACTCCGCATGCACGCGACGGAACACATGCCCGGTAATCCCCTCCATAGGGGCCAGCGATAAATACATCAACATCCATTCTCAAATCAATGTGACAAAGGGACTGTCCCTTTGTCACATCCCATTCAAGCGGTTCAGGAACTCTTCGCAGGCGCGAGAACGCAGGCGATATTTTTTCCACACCAGATACGATGCAATGGTGAAGGGGCAAAAGGGCAGTCCCTTTGCCCCAAGTGCCGGCTACCGGACGCAAGCTAGTTGCCGTTCGCGAACGCCGCCCATATTTCGAGGTCTAATACTTTTCCCGAGAAGTGAACGGCTGTATTTGGACCCCCGAAGCATTGACATTTTTAGGCGTCAAAACCGCAGGATTTGACTGGCAAAACCGCAGGAAATTGCACGCCAAAAGTGTCGATGCTTCGGGAGTCCGTTTTCACTCGTTCACTTCTCGGGAAAAGTATTAGACCTCAATTCCGCAGTCCCCGATGTGACAAAGGAACAGTCCATTTGTCACATTCAGAATTGACCCCCCCCCGCAATAGCTCATCGATGGCGGGATTCTCTATACTGGGTCACATATGACGGTATCGCGCCAAAGGAGAACGCCGTGACCACCTCGCAGATATCTCTGCTCGCGCTCATCTCGGTTGGAGGCATCGGCATCCTGTTTATCGGAGCGAGCATGCTCATGAAGGCCGCCGCCCGCAAGAAAGCCAAGGCCTGTACCGCCGTGACCATGGGAACGGTCATCGACCATCGCTTTATGGGCGAAGGCAGGATGTATCCCGTTTTGGAATACGCCGTCGACGGCACGCAATACCGCGCGAAAAAACAATTCCGTGGCATAAAGACCAAAAGCTTGTCGGGACTCCCCATCCGCACGCAAGCCACCGCCTACGAAGACGCCAAGGGCTGGCTGCACGTGCAGACAGGCCCCATCGCCCGCCTAGGCACCCTCGCGGAGCAGCTTTGGCCCCTCGGTAGCCAAATGACCGTGTACTACAACCCCAGCAACCCAGACAAAAGCTATGTCGAACGCCCCATCGTGGGCAACTTTGCCACACTGATGTTTAACATCGCGGGCTTCTTGCTCATCGCGATGAGCATCTTGCTCTATGTTCTTATCCAGCGCTAGCTCAAACTGATGCGCCCCGCACCCCATGCGCCGCAACGACCGCCACGACACCAAGGAGCAGCTATGGCTACACTTTCCGAACAAGAACGCAAGCGCATCCAGCGATACTGCATCTGTCCCAAGGTTGCCGGCGCGGCGCTTGCCATGGCGTTTGTGCTGCCTTTTTTGATCATTCCCTTCGAAATGATTGACGATATCGTCTTCCATCATGAAAGCTTCCAGGAGACGGGCATGATGACCGCCTTGGCGCTCACCGCCGTCGAGCTCATCATCTTCTGCTATTGCGCGCTCGCGCCGCGCTTTGGCATGCGCGGCAAGCAGTGGAGGGAAATGCAGCACCGGCTCGCCGTCGAGCAGAGCGAAAAAGACCGCTCGGCACAAATTGCAGGCGTTGTTGGCACGCAGGCCGCCGCGCGTCTGCTCAAGAACAGCGACAATGAGACCGCACGCAACCTGGGCGGTGCGGCAGAAGTCGCCGCTGCCGTAGGCGCCGTCGCCACCGCGGCAGACGTGCTTGCCGAAAGCTTTGCCAACGCAAAGGCCATGGCAGAGGCCTGTGGCGTGCCTATCCCCCGTGCAAAAAAGTGGATCGTCGCGCTTGTGGCACTGCCCCTCGCAATCGTGTGCGGTGCCTATATCCCGCAGCTGGCGCAGGGAAACATCGAGATGCAACAGAACGCCGCGGCCGCGGCCGAGCAGATCGCCATCGCCCGCAAGACGCTAGAGCCCGCATGCGAGTACGTATCCGCCGATGACCCTTACGAGCGATATCAAGATTACGGCTATCACGTCCGCGGCTACCTTCACGACGGCGACTCCGATACCCAGAAGACCTATACGTACCTGGATTTCGACAACAAGGGAACGCTCAAGGAAGTGAGTTACATAGCAGAGATCGACCCCGACGCGAGCCTTGAGGACAACCTCGCCCGCATCGAGCTCGACTTGGACGAACTTTCCTCTGTCGTCCAAACCGTAGACGTCAAGACCGTGAGTCCCGAGCTCCTAGCACCGCAAAAGCTCCCCGAAGAGTTTAGGCAGGCTTTTTTGAACGGTTCGCTCTACGAGAGAATCTCCATCAGGACGAGTGGCAACCCCATCAAAACGTACTATTCGTTTGACACGGATCCCGAGGATGAATTTGACGAGTACACCCATCCAAGCATCCGTATCACATTGATGGGCAAAACGAGCTAGCCACCCAATGTGACAAAGGGACTGTCCCTTTGTCACATTATTCGGAGCGTAGGGCTTCCACAGGGTCTTTCTTGGATGCGCTGCGAGCCGGCAGCAGGCCGGCAACGACCGTCAGCAGCACCGAAATTACAATGAGCATCAGCGCGTCTTGAACGGGCAGGCTCATCAGGTTGGGCACCTGCTTGGCCGCAAGCGCCCAGGCATTAACCGGAAAGCTCACGGCCACCACGACGACAATGGCAAAGACGCCGGCAATGAGGCCTTCGATAAAGGTCTCGGCATTAAATACGTTGGCCACGTTGCGCTTTGACGCGCCGATCGCGCGCAGGATGCCAATCTCCTTTTTGCGCTCCAGCACGCTGATGTAGGTGATGATGCCGATCATGATGGAGCTCACCACCAAACTGATACTCACGAATGCGATGAGCACCAAGCTGATAGTATTCACGATGTCGGTCACCGAGCCCATGATGATGCCCATGTAGTCGGTATACGAGATTGCCTGCTCATCGTGGCCAGCAGCTTTGACCTGCTTGTTGTACGCATCGATGTAATCGAGCACGCGCTCCTTGGCCTCAAAGTCGCGCGGGAAAATCTTGACCGAAATGGGGTCCGCCTCGTCCGCATAGCCCAACGTGGTCAGATTGTTGTCGTAGGTGAGCTTCGACGCCTTGGCATAGCTCATCATGAGCGAGCTCAGGTCCTCGGCGTCCATGTTGAAGTGGATGGCACGAGCAAAGGCGCCCGCATCCACGCGCATGGCGCTCGCCAGGTTGGCAAAACTCGAAGACATCTGCGTCGCCATTTGGCCCATGAGCCCTGCCGCACCCGCCTTGAGCTGGGTTGATACCGTCGTCGCAATCTGCTCGCTGACCGCCTTCATCACCTGATCCATAGACTGCTGCAAATACGGAGCCAGCTGCTTTTGCACATAGTCGCCCATCACCTGCTGCAGACGCTCGGCCAGGGCATCGCCGCCGAGCGCCCTGAGCTGAGCCAGGTATTGCTGGGCTGCGACATCATTCTCAAGGTACGCCGAGAATGCGGCAGCAAGCTTTGACGCATCCTTAAGATCTTCGGGTGACAGTGCCTTAAACTGATCAGAGCGCATAAAGCCCTCAAACAGCTGGTTGGCAAGTGCTCCCACCTGCTGCATTTGCTCAGGCGTGAGCTCAAGACCATCAAAGATGCCCGAGAAATCTGGGGCCGGCGCTTTGGCCATGATGTCACTAAAGTCGATGTCCTTCCCAACACCCGAAAGGTCAATGTCCAGCCCGGACAAGTCGATACCAGAAAGGTCCATACCGCCGGCCGCGCCCGAGAGCGCAGACGTATCAAACGAGAACGCGCTCTTCAGCGCCGCCTCGTCCACACTGAACATACTGCCCAGATCCACGCCTTGCTTGGCTTCTCCCTGCAGCTCGTCGAAGGTTTTGCCCGTAAAGACATCCGTCTCGGGGTGGGTAAGCTGTTCCTGCACAATCTGCGAATCGGCAGCACGCTGCATAAGCTGGCGAGTCAGCGCATGCGTATAGGCAATGCCCGGGGATAATGCGCTCGCGTTGGCCGTCTCGTTGGGTCGCACCACGCCCACAATGCGCACGTCAATACCGTCGGCAACCTTGGCCGCCATATAGTCGGCATCGCCAGCCATGTCAGTCCACATGCCGGTCTCTTCGTTTTTGCGATAGGCATCTGCCGGCGACAACACCTTAAACGTCGTGGACAGTGCATCGTCGTAGGTAAAGTCGGCGCCGGTCTTGGGCGCCTCGACCTTGCCGTCGGCCGTCATGGCGCTGTTAACCAGGTCGTTGAGTTCATCGATATCCAGCGCACCGATGCTGTAGAGCGTGTAGTCGCCCACTGTTCCGCGGCTCGAAAGCACCATCACGGCCTCGTTGGCTGACGTAGGCCAATGGCCGGCAACAACATCGTACTGGCTGTCGAGCAGGCTCTGGTCGTCAATCATCTCGTTGAAGACCGACGTTCCCATGGATTCCATGCTCACCGTTGCCGCCGAGCTCGCACCTCCGCTCATGGCCTCAGTCATAGCGTTGGGCACCAGCCGGACAGGCTTCTCATCGCCCTTGCCGGCACGATAGACAACCGGCGATACACCGTAGCCGTACTGAATGGCGTTGACCTCTTTATCGATGCCGTCGCCACCGGCATCGAGCCATGCCTTAAAGCTCGTCATGTCGTTGGACTTAACGCTTGCGAACATATCCTTTACGGCCGTGACCACAGGGATCTTATCGGTCCCCTGAGCCTTGCCGCCGGTGGCGCCGTCGGACGCGTCCTTGTCCTCGGACGCCTCCTCATCCGTAGCTCCATGCCCGCCCATCATGGACGACAGGTCATAATCTTGTTTGGAAATGGTGAGCGGGTAGCTCGAGAGCGTATCCTCCTCGACCTTTTTGATGTAGCCGTTTACGCCGTTGGAGAGCGCCAGAATCGCCGCAATGCCGATAATGCCGATCGAACCAGCAAAGGCCGTCATAGCCGTACGGCCCTTCTTGGTCAAAAGGTTTCGCGCCGAAAGCCCCAGCGCTGTCACAAAGCTCATCGAGGTTTTGCGCGTGGGCTTGGCCTCGCGACGCGCGGCCTCGGCAGCATCAAAGGGGTCGGAATCGTCGGTGATCTTGCCGTCCGCCAGGGTGACGATGCGCGTGGCGTACCTGTATGCCAACTCGGGATTGTGCGTGACCATGATGACCAAACGATCGCGCGCAACATCCTTGAGCAAATCCATGACCTGTACGGATGTCGTTGAGTCCAAGGCGCCGGTCGGCTCGTCAGCCAGCACAATCTCGGGGTCATTGATCAGGGCGCGGGCAATGGCCACGCGCTGCATCTGCCCGCCCGAAAGCTGGCTCGGGCGCTTGTCAACGTGCTCGCCCAGACCGACTGCCTCGAGCGCCTTGCGCGCACGTTGGCGGCGCTCGGCATGCCCCACGCCCGTGAGCGTAAGCGCCAACTCCACGTTTTCAAAAATGCTCTGATGCGGAATGAGGTTATAGCTCTGGAACACAAAGCCGATGCGATTATTGCGATAGGCATCCCAATCGCGGTCGTTGAAGTCCTTGGTCGAGATGCCGTCGATCAGCAGATCGCCCGAATCGAAATGATCGAGTCCACCGATGACGTTGAGCATCGTAGTTTTACCCGAACCCGAGGGACCCAGAACGGCTACGAACTCGTTATCGCGAAAAGACAGGCTTACGCTGTCGAGCGCTACCTGCGTAAACGACTGCGTAACGTACCTTTTGCAAATAACTCTGAGATCCAGCATGGACGGCAACCTCTCTCGCGCGGGCGCGCTCGCCCGCTCCCCCGCCGTTCACGTTCGGCGCGTTTGTCCTACTCTATCCTCATTTTTGGCCGATACCAGTGAGGAATGTAACGAACCGCGCCAAAAAACGAACGGGACAGCACGCCGCATGGCGCACCATCCCGCATATAACATCCCCGATGCGACAAAGAGGCTGTCACTTTGTCACATTCCAATGCGCGCTACTTTTCGAACCCGCACGGCATAACGTTAGCGCTGCCGCGACGAGCCTCAGTCACGGCTGCAAAGAAGCGATAGCCGCCCGAGAAGTTAAAGCACTCAAAGCCATGCTGCGCCAAAATGCGGCAAGCAATGTAGCTGCGAATGCCGCTCTGGCAAATCACGTAGACCGGCTTGGCCCGGTCGAGCTCGCCCAGGCGATTGCGCAGATCATCGACGGGAATGTTTACGAAACCATCGATATGCCCGCGCTCATACTCCCCTTCCGTACGAACATCGAGCAGCTGCACGCTGCCATCGCGTGGCAAGTTGGGCTCATCCTCCCAATGCCACTGCGCCAGTATGCCGCGATTGAGGTTCTCGATCATAAAGCCCGCCATATTGACGGGATCCTTCGCCGATGAATACGGCGGCGCGTATGCTAGGTCCAAATCCTTAAGCCTATCGCCGCGCATGCCTGCCTGGATGGCAGTCGCCAGAACGTCGATACGCTTGTCCACACCATCGATGCCCACGATTTGCGCACCCAGCAGGCGCAATCCCTGCTTCTCGAAGACAACCTTCATGGTCATGGGCGTTGCACCCGGATAATAACCCGCATGCGAACCGGGCGACAGGACCACGCTGTCGCAGTCAATTCCCGCCGCGCGTGCTGCCTTTTCGGATAGTCCCGTGCTTGCCGCCGTCAAGTCGAATACCTTGATAACCGATGAGCCCAACGATCCGCGGTAGCAGCTGTCCATGCCGGCTATGACATCGGCGACGACACGTCCCTGCTTGTTGGCGGGGCCGGCGAGCGAAATGACCGCGTCCTCGCCGGTCACCTGATGCGTGACCTGCACGGCATCGCCCACGGCATACACGTCGGCAGCAGAGGTCTCCATGCGGTCGTTGACCACAATAGCCCCCTTGATGCCCAGTTCGAGCCCCGCCTCTTGCGCCAGATGGCTCTCAGGTGCCACGCCAATGGCAAGCAGCACCATATCGGCTCCGATAGGGTCATCGCCCGCAACATGGGTGACAACGCGGCCATCAACTTCCTCAAAACCTGTCACATCGGCCTTGAGGCGCAGATCGATACCGTGCTCACGCACCTCGGTATGCAAAAGGGTCGCCATGTCGTAATCCAGGTTGTTCATAAGCTGGACGGGACGCTGCAGAAGGGTCACCTGGAGCCCCAGCTCGCACAGATTCTCCGCCGTCTCGACGCCAATGAAGCCGCCGCCGATCACGACGGCACTGCTCGGTCGCCGCTCTCGAACATAGCTGTGAATACGCAGCGTGTCCTCAACGGTGCGTAGGCTAAAGATTTTATCCGAGTCGATGCCCGGCAACGCAGGGCGAATCGGCTTTGCACCCGGCGACAGGATGAGCTTGTCATACGTCTCGACAAATTCCTCGCCCGTCAGCATATTGCGAACCTCGACCGTATGCGAATCGGGATGGATGGCAAACACCTCGTGACTCGTCTTGACCGCAATGCGAAAGCGATCCCAAAAGCCCTTGGGAGACTGCAGCGTCAATGCGCTCTCTTCTTCTATCACGCCGCCAATGTAGTACGGAAGCCCACAGTTGGCATACGATACAAAACCCGTGCGCTCAAAGATGACAATTTGGGCCTGTTCGTCGAGTCTGCGCAAACGTGCCGCCGCCGATGCGCCGCCCGCGACGCCTCCAACGATAACCACCTTCATAGCTAACGCACCACCTTTCCCGTGTAGCCGCTTATGCCGCCGATATTCTTGACACTGCCATACCCAGAACGCTTAAGAAAACTCACAGCTTGGTTGCTTCGCGCACCGCTCAGGCAATGCACGAAAAGCTGCGTGCCCTTTCGACGTATACCCATGATGCTACCCCGAAGCAGAAAAAAGAGTCGCTGTTTCCAGCGACTCCCCTTCAGTTGTCTGTCCCACGGACTTACTGTTCGCTCTTCGCGAGTGCCTGATCGATCAGTTTGTTGAGCGCCTCGCGCTGCTCAGCGGAGTTGATGCCGCCCATGATCGGCTCTCCCACAATGTTACCGTTCTGGTCGATCACGTAGGTGGTCGGGAACGAGTACAGGTTGGAGGTGAACTTTCCGGCCTCGCTGTCCGACTTAAACCAGATGTTCTTATACGTCACGCCCTTCTTGGAAAGCACGTCCTTGGCATCGGCCACCTCGTCTTTGTTGCCACCGAGCGTAAAGGAATTAACGCCCACGACCTGGCCGCCCTTCTCGGCAAGCTCCTTGTTGAGCTTCTCCAGATCGCCCAGCTCTCCCACGCACGGCTTGCAGGTGGTAAACCAGAAGTTCATGACGGTGACCTTGTTCTTGGAGAACAGCTCGTCGCTGTTTACATCGTTGCCGTCCAAGTCCTTGCCCTTAAAGCTGGGGAACTTCGTCTCCCCGCTCTCGCCGTTGGTCACGCCCGCGGTCGAGGCATCAACACTCTCCCCCTCGCCGGGCGTGCTGCCACATCCGGGGAACTCCTTCTCCAGCGCCATGAGCTTGTCCTCGATCTCCTTGACCTGCTGCGCGCCGGCCTTAAGCGTCTTAAGCTCGTCAGCCGCAAACTGATCCTTGGCGCCCTCGATGGTATCGAGCAAGAAGTCACCGTAGTTCTTGCCGTCCTCAATCATGGGAGTGTCTTTGTTGGCCGCAAGGAACACCTTTTCCCATAGGGCGTTATCGCTCGCAAAGATCTCGTTTTCCTTTTGCAGCAGCTGCTGATACAGCTTGGCCGCCTCCTCGGCGCTCGACGGCTTTTGCGCTATGAGCTCGGCAATCTGCGCATCGCCGCTCGTAGCATCCTTCGCGTCGCCCTTGGGGGCAGAGCACGCCGCGAGAGTCAGCGCCAGCACGGGCAGCATCAACAGAGCCGCAATTTTTGACAGTTTCATGGTTCCTCCGTTTATATCGAAACTTATATAGGTACCTATTTGTTTTCGCAGGCTTGCGTGGACTGCGCGGGTTTGTCGCCCGTCACACCCAGCCCATAGCGGAAGCTAATAGCATCGACGGGGCACGCGCCCACGCATTTGCCGCAACGAATGCATTCGGCATGGTTGGGCGTACGCGTAACGTCCACGTCCATTTGACACACCTTGGCGCACTTGCCGCACGAGACGCATTTGCACTGGTCAACCTGGATCCCCAGCAAAGACACCTTGTTCATGAGCGCATAAAACGCACCGAGGGGGCAAATCCATTTGCAGAAGGGGCGGTAGAACAGCACGCTCAGCACCGCAACCGCAATGAGGATCGCGAGCTTCCAGGTAAAGAGCTTTCCCAGCGCGGAGCGGATTCCCACGTTCATGATGGACAGCGGAATCGCGCCCTCGAGCACACCCTGCGGGCAGATGTACTTGCAAAAGAACGGGTCGCCCATACCCACATCGTTAACCACCAAGACGGGCAGCAGCACCACGGCAAACAGTAGCACGGCATACTTGATGTACGTGAGCGGCTTGAGCTTTTTCGTGGAGAGCTTTTTGCTGGGAATCTTATGCAGAAGCTCTTGCAGCCATCCAAACGGACACAAAAAGCCGCATACAAAACGTCCCAGTAGCACGCCGATCAGAATGAGCGTTCCGGTGACGTAATACGAAAAGCTGAACTTAGACGATCCCACCACCGACTGAAACGACCCGATGGGGCACGCACCCGAGGCCGCTGGACACGAGTAGCAGTTAAGCCCCGGCACGCAGACGGCTTTGCCGGCTCCCTGGTAGATACCGCCCTTGGCAAAGTTAGGCAGGTGAATATTGGTCGCAAGCGTCGCCGCCGCCTGAATCAATCCACGAAATCGCGCTAAAAGATGCGATGCAGTGTTTTTTCTTTTATCCAATTCCGATACACTCCAAGCACAGCCTGATTGCCTTGGCCAGCACGGCATCTGCCTCGCCGCGCATAATTCCAAAGCCAACCATGGCTACCCCAACGATCAGCAAAGCCACCTGCGCCACAGGCTTAATCGCTTTGAACAATCTGACCACTCCTTTCGTTTCGCGACCCATTGGACCATACCGACTATAAAATCCGTGTTAAGCGTGAATGACTATGCAAGGAGAACGTTATGCGCATCTTGGTCGTCGAGGACGAGCGGGCGCTGTGCGATGCGATCGCACGCAGCCTGCGCAACTTGGCCTATAGCGTCGACTGCTGCTACGACGGGCAGCAGGCCCTCGATCTACTCGATGTCGAGACCTTTGATCTTGTCGTGCTCGACCTCAATCTCCCCCATGTCGACGGCATGACCGTGCTCAGGCAACTCAGGACAACTGATTGTGAGACCAAGGTGCTTGTGCTCTCGGCACGTGGCGAGGTCTCCGACAAGGTAGCGGGGCTCGATGCGGGCGCCAACGACTACCTCACCAAGCCGTTCCATCTTGACGAGCTGGCGGCACGCATACGCAGTCTCACGCTCAGGCGCTTTACGCAAAACGACGTTGTTCTAACCTGTGGATTGTTGAGCTTTGACACCAAGGCGCGCCTCGCCTCCGTGGGCGGCGAGACCCTATCCCTCACGCGCAAGGAGACCGGCATCTTGGAATACCTGATGCTTAACCAGGGGCGGCCGGTGAGCCAGGAAGAGCTTATCGAGCATGTATGGGACAGCAGCGTCAACAGCTTTAGCAACGCGACCCGCGTGCATATCTCGTCGCTGCGAAAAAAGCTGCGCGGTGCGTTGGGGCACGACCCCATCCGCAACCGAATCGGCGAAGGCTACGTTATGGAGGACGGCAAATGAAGCGGCTGTCGCTGCAGTGGCGCATCACGTTGATGACGGCACTGCTGATATGTTCAACCTGCGTACTTATGAATTGCCTGGTTGGCTACTCCGGCATGCGCTACATGGACTCGATCGGCAATGAACTATCGGCGCACAGCAAGGTGGAGGCGGCCTCGCCCAGCTCATTTGACCCGACAAACAAAGAGCTCGACGACGCGCTGACCATCGTCGTGAACGACGCCCAAGAATCGTTTGGCGCGACGAGCTGGTATATAACTGCGGCGGTGACGCTGCTCGGCGGCGTGCTGGCCTACTTTGTAAGCGGGCGCGCACTGCGACCGCTGCGCTTCTTTGCGACGCAAGTCGAGAGCGTGCGGCCCGACAACCTCGCTGACACAAAAATCAGCGAGGACGTGCCCTCTGAACTCAGGCGCTGCAGCGCGTCGTTTAACGACATGATTGCCCGCCTTGACGAGGGATTTTCCGCACAAAGACAGTTTACGGGCAATGCGGCGCACGAGCTGCGCACGCCACTTGCGCTCATGCAGGCCCAGGTTGAGCTTTTTTGCGCCGAGCACCCCGACGCCGACGCCGATACAGCGAGCCTGCTCGGGCTGCTGCAGGAGCAGACCGAGCGGATGACGCACATGACAAAGACCCTGCTCGAGATGAGCGAGCTGCGCAGTGTCCCTTGCAACGATGCGATTGACCTGGCGCCGATGATCGAAGAAGTACTCACGGACCTGGCGCCCCTTGCCGAGCAAAAGGGCATCGCGCTCGCAAGTGAGGGCGACGCGCAAACGATCGGCAGCGATACGCTAATCTATCGGCTGCTGTTCAACTTGGCCGAAAACGCCATACGTTACAGCGCGCCCAACTCGACCGTGCAAATCAACGCCTGCGCCGAAGGCGACCGTGTGCTGCTACGCGTGCGCGACCAGGGGCCGGGCATTCCCGAGCAATACCAGACGAGCATCTTTCAGCCCTTCTTTCGCGTCGACAAATCGCGCAGCAGGGCATACGGCGGCGTGGGGCTGGGACTTGCGCTGGTCTGGGAGATTGCCGCGCTCCACGGCGGCTCCATCGAGGTCGAAGAGAGCTCGGAGCGCGGAACGACCATGCTCGTGACTCTTCCCACTCGCGCACTCGGCTCATTAAAATAACGAACGGGATGGCACGCCGCGTGGCGTACCATCCCGCACATAATATCGAGGATGTGACAAAGGGACTGTCCCTTTGTCACATCTGCTAGTTCTCGTCGCCTACCAGCTGAGTTAGCTTACTCCCACTCGACCGTGCCGACGGGCTTCGGCGTGAGGTCGTAGCAAACGCGGCAAATACCGGGGACCTCGGCGGTCACGCGAGCGGTAATGCGCTTGAGCAGCGCCCAGTCGAGCTCGGGCACCTCGGCGGTCATGACGTCGACGGTGTTGATGCAGCGAATAATGCAGGGCCAGTCGTAGGCGCGTTTACCCTCGCGCACGCCGGTGGCGCGGAAGTCGGGCACGACGGCAAAATACTGCCAGATGGTCAGGCCGGCCTTGTCGATCTCTTCGCGCACGATGGCATCGGCCTCGCGCAGCGCCTCAAGACGGTCGCGGGTGATGGCGCCAAGGCAGCGGACGCCCAAGCCAGGACCGGGGAACGGCTGACGCTCAACCATGTTCTCGGGCAGGCCGAGCTCGCGGCCCACGACGCGCACCTCGTCCTTGTACAGCAGCTTGACGGGCTCGCAGAGCTCAAACTGCAGGTCATCGGGCAGGCCGCCCACGTTGTGGTGAGCCTTCACGCCATCCTGGGACTCCAGGATGTCGGGATAGATGGTGCCCTGGGCGAGGAAGCTAACCTCGTCGCCAACCTTGCGGGCCTCCTCCTCGAACACGCGAATGAACTCGGCGCCGATAATCTTACGCTTGGCCTCGGGCTCCTCGACGTCCACGAGCTTATCCAGGAAGCGATCAGTCGCGTCAACATAGACCAGGTTGGCGTCCATCTGGTTCTTGAAGACGTCGACGACCTGCTCGCTCTCGCCCTTGCGCATCAGGCCGTGGTTCACGTGCACGCAGATGAGTTGCTTGCCGATGGCCTTGATGAGCAGGGCCGCGACAACGGAGCTGTCAACGCCGCCCGAAAGGGCCAGCAGGACCTTCTTGTCGCCGATCTGCTCGCGGATTGCAGCGACCTGCTCTTCGATGAACGCCTGGGCAAGTTCGGGAGTGGTGATACGCACCATGTCGTCGGGACGCTTGTTGGGATCCATGCAGAGCTCCTTTTCGGTTCGATGGGAATGCGTTACACGTATGCAAACGCACCGTCACATGACCTCATTATATGCAGAACGAGATGCGTTTCCCATCGCTGCGACAGAGCTTTTTACAGGGGTGGTATTTTTTCCTAATGTCGAGGTCAGCTAGGCTTCGGTAGCCACCTTGGGAGCATCGCCAATAGACTCTTCCTTTATACGTTCGGCACAATCGTAGGCGATACCCACAAATTCAAGTCCCGAGCAACAGGAGTACAATTGCTGCTATTGTTGCCAGCTGTCGGGAGATGGAAGATGGACTGCGATGGCTACCCATGCGTTCCCATGCCGTTGATGTGCACTGCCTTTGTGCCGGGGCAGATGGACGCTGCGGTTGCAGGCATTTCCGACCCCGATTCGCGCGCCATTGCCACGGCAGAAGCGCTGTACTTTCGCGGACAGGCCACCCTTGCTGCCAAGACGGCGCGCCCCTATCTTGACGCCACCGATCCCGCACTGCGCTATTCCGCATGCTTTATCTGCGGATACGCCAGTCTGTCGCTCAACCGTATCGCCGACGCCCGCCGGTGCCTTGCGGGCATCCTCGATACGCCAACTGACGAGGAATCGCCCGCCGTCCACGCCACGCATATCCTGTTCGCCTCGGCCGCGAGCGTCCTGCTGCACTTGCCTTCCCCGTATTCTGCCGAAGAGTTTTATCCGCTTGCGGCGCATCTGCCCGAAGGCCTGCGCTTGTTCGCCAGCTACGTGATGGCGCATGCCCTGTACCTGCGCGGCGAATATGGCCGCAGTCTGGGCATGGCGGAAAACGCCCTAATTATGAAACAGGGAAGCTATCCCATCTCGGAACTGTTCCTGCACCTGGCAGCTTCCATGGCATACATGAGTATCAAAGACGTCGACGCCGCAAAAGCGCATTTTGGCGCCGCTTGGGACATTGCGCGCCCCGACGGCCTCATCGAGCTCATCGGCGAGCACCACGGCCTTTTACAGGGGCTCATCGAGGCGTGCCTAAAAACGCAATACCCTGACGATTTCGCGCGCATCATCGAGATCACGTACCGCTTCAGCTACGGCTGGCGGCGCATCCACAACCCCGATTCGGGCGAGGACGTTGCCGACGATTTAACGACCACAGAGTTCACCATGGCCATGCTCGCCTGCCGCGGATGGACCAACGCCGAAATCGCACGCCATATGGGAGTATCGCCGGGCACCGTCAAAAACCGCCTATCCGGCGTATACGCAAAGCTTGGCATCGGCACACGCGCCGAGCTGGTCGCGCATATGTTGCGTTAGCGACCGGGCCGCCAAGCGCATCGAACGCGTTCCGGAACCCGGCGCTTCGCTCGATCAATTTGGACATTTTGGCCATCGAACGGCACTACCGCCACGAAGCGCCTTCTCGCAAAATTGGATTATTTCCACCGATATTTGCGGGATGGGAGTCCAAGATGCTTGATCGCCGTTCGTTACTTGTTGCCGGAGCGTCCTCGCTAGCGAGCATTATGTTGCCTCGCATGCCGGGAAGCGAAAATGCCTTCCTGCTGCCGTTCGCGCCCACCGCGGCCTATGCCGACGAAGAAGGTCCCTTTAAGGTGCTCGTTCTCTCGCGCACCATGTTTGGTGTGGTCGTGGTCGACGTCGCCAACAAGAATGCGCCCATCGCAGGTGCCCAGGTCACGCTCACATCACGCTATGCCGCAGGCAAGCAGCTCACCGCCACGACCGACGACGAAGGCACGGCCATCTTTGAGGTCGCGCCGCTTTCGGAAGGCTACGTGGACGAGGCAACGCTCCTTGACGCGTACGACTTTAACGGCGGCATCTCCATTAGTATGGCGGGCTACCGTGATGTCGAGATTCCCCTTGCGCGCATTCAGGGCGGCACCGCCATAACCGCGCCCACGCGTCCGCTTTCCGACGGCGAGCCGTACTTCCGCCAGCTCACATTCGACGAATGGGACATCCAGTACGCTGAAGCCACGTTTATGGCATTGCCGAAAGACGACACGGCAAACGAGCAGCCCGATACGCACGCCTTTACCGTTCAGGCACATCTGCCACAGGGCGGACAGGCAACGCTGCGCATCAACAAAGTGACGTCTGCCGCGGGCAGCTCACCCGAAACCGTCACGCAGATCGGTCAGATCAAGGCCAGCGCATCGGGCGCGGATAATCTGGCGACGTTCACACTCGAAGACATGTTTCTCGACGCGGCATCGGGCCTTCTGGAAGAAGGGTGCAAGCTGCGCTTTGTCCTCGACTATCAGGGCAAAACCTACACGCTCTCCTCCCCCATGGCCGTTGTCACCGCGCCGACCGCAAAGGCGGAATCGGGCTCGACCACCATCATTCCCACCACCATGGACCAAGAGGTCACTCCGTTTGATTTCCCCGCATCGTTTCCCGGCATCGGTGGTAATAAGTTCACGTGTTGGATGCCCACATTTCCGATCCTCTTCGATTTCTCGTTTGCTGGATACGTGCTGTTTGGCGGAGGATACAAACCAGCCAGCTATATGAACGATTCGGGCAATCCTGATCCGGAATACTGGAAGAAATCGCCGCGTGAGTCGGGCGCCAAGCAGGCAAGCCGCTACCTCGACGAAATGGAAGGGAAGTGGAATCAGTACAAGAGCATGAGTGCCGGTTCGGGCACCGATCCAAGAAACACCAAGCTCCTTTGCCACCATTGCACGCTGCTGTTCACGATGGATATCGCCACACAGCTGTACGGCTCGCTCGCCTACGATTGGGCGGGCAAAACCTGGGGCAACAACAACGACCCCGCATACGGCAATATTAAGGCCCTCTTCCAGGTAAGAACCGACCTCAATTGGACTGAGCAGTTTACCCTAGGACCGGTACCGTTTTTCCTAAACGTCAACCCCTGGGTGCTGGCAAAACTGGCGCTCGCCGTGGGCGCCCACACGCACGGTAGCGGCGCGGCGTTTTTTAAAAACATTTCGCTCGATTGGTCAAACACGTCGGGCTCGTTCACCATCCAGATCGGGCTTGCCGTTACCTTTGGAGCCGGCGTTGCGGGCGTCGCCTCGTCTGCCGTGCGCGGCGCCGCATCCCTCACGCTGTTCATTGGGTACGAGAAGGCAGATGGACACCCGCTTCCGCGACTGCGCGTAGGTGCAGACGTCGATGTCGATGTGATACTCCAGTTCGTTATGTTCAAGTGGACCACCAAGGCTTGGTCGGGATCGTGGCCCACACTCGCCGATTCGTGGAATATGTCGGTGAACAACGGCGACCAGTATGTACTCCAGCGCTCTGAGCTGGCCTTGGGTGGAGATACGCCTTATACGCTGAACGCCTGCTTCGGCTCGGGCGGCAACGCCGAGGCAGGTGGTGTGCCGCAATTTATCGCATCGGCCACCATCGTCACTAACGCCGAGCTGCTCGCACGCGCCGAGGTTAAGGCCACTGCCGTAAACGCCGCGCCTGTCGTGCGCGATTGGGATCAAGCGGTCACGCGCATTGAGCTCGAGGCGAATGCAGAAAGCGACGACACGGGACAGATCGAGCATTTCGTCCATGCACTGATAGAGAACGACGAAAACGCCGCGCCAATGTATAAGTACACCTATATCGGGCAGGCGACGAACGCCGTTGCGGACCCCAACGCCAATTCTGCTGGTGTATCGGAGGACGAGCGTGGCGGTATCAAACCATCGAGCGACAGTGTGCTGTTTTCCGGCGTGCTCAGCGAAGCTCACATGAAGCTGGCAATGATTGCCGGCGCAGAATGCCTGTTCCGTATCGCCTCGGTGCGCTACGGCGACAATGGCCGCTCGCGCCTGGTGGTGCACACAAAGGCAAACGGCACGTGGTCCGCTCCCATGCCCGTGGACTTTCCCCTTGGGTTTGGCGAGAACGACGTGGAGCGCGACAGCATATACGATTACGACTTCGACGTGGTGGAATATACGGACGGTAGAGGAAACCGGGACGCCTACGTGCTGCTGGTCTCGGGCGAGCGCCCCGCCGGCGACAACACCCTTTTCGATACGGCAAGCACAGCCGGCATACTGTCCGTTGTACGCCTGCGCATAAGTAATGACGAAATCCGCGTGGTGTCGCATACGTCATGGCGCAGCATCTCGCACGGCCGCCTGCAAGAGGATGGCTACCATTGCCTGCAGTGCCCGCGTATCACGGTGGGCAAGACGCTGGTCGACGGGCGCCTGTCGGGTGCCTACCTCCACCGCCGCGGAACCACCGCAGAAAAGGCGCTCGGCAACGGGGCTGAGGTTGCGCTGGAGTGCTTTACCCTGTGGTCGGACGTTTCGGGCGACAGCCTGACGTTCCGCCAAGTTCTCCGCTTTCCGCAGGCACCTTCGAGTATCGAGCTGGGCGAGCCCGAAAACATCAACGGCAAAATGGTGGTGCCCGTTGCGTACGAGACCGCAGACGGTTGCGGCTGCGCATCGTACGCCGTGATCGGCCAGTCCATTGCGGGCTGGGGCGTTATGTCACCAGACGCCACGGTACCCCGTGCGGTGCCGTGGCCACAACATTCGGGCTTTTTGGCCACCGTCAACGAGCAACTGCAGCATATTACTTGGACGCGAGGCGCATCGGCATTTGCAACGCAGCCCGTGGGTGCCGCAGGCTGTGGCCCGGCATCGTTTAGCGTAAGCAACAACGGCAGGTGTGTACTCTATGTAGAGAACACCGACGGCAAGGTGGGACAAACCTACGACGAAGAAGGCAACCCGGTAGCAGTGATGGGCAAGCACTTCCGCATCTTCGCCAGCACCTTGGCAGGCGATCTGTTCACGGAGCCGTTCGTGATGCGCGAACTGGACCATCCCGTCGATCAGATAACGACATTTTTGACGTCGGGAGGCATGCTCTCCGCGCTCGCCACGCACATTGTGAGCGCGGAGCAGAGCAAGGCGGAGCTGCACGGCATCGAAGTGCCCTTGGTGGCGTGTGCCACTCCGACGGGCGCGGTCGCTACCTCGGGCGCGGTGGTGCCCGGAGCAGCAGGCGAGTCCTTCATGGTCACGGTGCGAAACGACGGCAACACTTTGCTGACCGCCGGCACGATCGATCTGTACCGAGAGGGCTCCAGCCAGCCGTTCTCCAGCGCATCCATCGGATTCGGAGCGAACGCACGCATGGCTTCGATCCACGATCCAGAGCTTGCCGAAGACGCTTCGGCCAACGACATGGCACACGTGAAGTACGCGCTCGAGACGCTGGGCGCATGTTTTGCAACGCACCCGCTGGTAGCCGACAACGGCAACGCCGTGCTGGCACCGGGTTGCACGGCACAGTTCCGCATGAGCTTCGCCATCCCCGAGAGCTGGAGCGACGAGGTGGGCAAACGCGTAACGCTATATGCGAAGGCGCGTAATCTGGTGGCGCTCGATCCCGTAACGCTCGAGGAAATTCGACCGGGCGCAAACTCGGTGCTGGGTGCCGTACTGCACGAGCTTCATGTGCCCGACGCGGCATGCGAGCGCTCAGAAGTTCAGGTCGGCGTATGCGACAGCGCGGATACGACAGGACTTCACGACGCCCCGATGACGATTGATGGCGATGGCGGCTCGAGTGGAGGTGGCTCCGGCGGAAGCAGCTCCGGTGGCGGCAGTGGCTCTGGCGGCGGCAAGGATCACGGCAATAACAAGCGCTCCGGAAAAGCGGGCGCGCTTGCGGGCACGGGCGATGTCAACGTCCCCCTTACAGCAGCCGCCGCAGCACTCGCCGCGGCAGGCGCCGGCCTCGTCGCCTACAGCGCCCGCCGCACGGCGGTCGAAACCGACACCGCCAATGAGGTCAATTTGGATAGGCCTCGCTAGCTCCTACTTACTTTTGTGAGAGACGCTGAATCGGCTCATCGAACATCAAAATGGGCTGGTTCTGGATACCCAGAGCCAGCCCATTGCACATTAAATGTCGTCTGAGGAGTCGAGTTCTGCCTCGAGCTTGGCACGGCGTCTTTTCGCCGTGAAAAACGTTGCGCACAGGACAGCAAACGTGGCCGCGAAAATCGTCGCACCGCAGAACACGCCCGTGGCCAGGTTCGCCAACCAAAAGACGCTTTCGAGCGGTACGATCTGCGCCTCAGCGACACAGCGCATTGCGGCAATAACAAGCGCGAACGCGGTGCCGCTAAGACCGCTGACAAGCAGGAAATATCCAACAGGTAGATGCTCGGTTTGCCCAAAACGATTGGTATCGACATAGCCCTTCCGCGTTTGCAGTCCTGCGCAAATCAACATCACGAGAATGAGCCACAAATACATGGCTGCCTCGAACGGCGTTGCAAAGCCATGCGGCATTTCACTGGCGTCGCTGTGAACCCACGCAACCTGTCGAGCTATAAACTGGTAGAAAAAGATCATCAACATGCCAAACGAAAGCAGCACGAAACCAATCTTGTAGATCTTCGCGTTCTCAGCCTCCAGGCGTTCATCCTTTGGGCCGGCATATTCACGCCACTTTTGCACGATTTTCAGATCTTCATATTTCATAGTGAACTCCTAAAGAGCATTAGGGTCGGCGTCGGTTTCGTCTTCCCAAAACAAGTCGTTCAACGTAACGCGCAGCGCCTTACAGATTGCCACGCACAAATTGAGCGTGGGGTTGTAGCCGCCCGCCTCGATAAGGCCGATGGTTTGGCGCGTAACGCCCACGGCTTGGGCTAAGTCAGCTTGCGAAAGGCCAGCCGCCGCGCGTGCCGCCTTCATGCGTAGGTTCTTTTTGCCCGGCATGGAGTTCCTTTCGTAGTAATGGACAGATATCCGTTGCAACATGACAGAAATATATTGCATCCTTCACAAGATGTCAACTATATCTGTCATTATGGAAACCATGTCCGCCATCGCCATGTGGACATAACAATTTCGATTCGCTATTCAATCTTACTCGGACAAAACCGAGTCGGAAGGACCCGAGTAAGTGGAACTTATCAGCATGGCCAACGCGCACGCCAATAACCGGATTTGCCGGAACCATGCGTGCCCCATCGTTTAATAGCTCCGTTATTGTTCGATGATCTTCTTGACGACCGCGGGAACGCCTGCCGCCACCACGTTGTCCGGAAGGTCTTCCGTCACGACGCTGCCCGCGGCAATTACGCAACCGCTGCCGATGGTAACCCCCTGCAACACGGATACGTTCGCGCCAAACCAGCAGTTATCGCCTACAACAATAGGCAGAGCCTTCTCGAGACCCAAGTTGCGGTCCTTTGCCTTTAGGGGGTGCGAAGCGGTGTAGAAGCCGCAAAACGGCCCGATAAACACGTTGCCACCAAAGGTGATAGAGCCGCCGTCCATAAAGTAGCAGCCATGGTTTACAAAGCAGCCCTCACCAAAGCTCGTCTTGCTCCCGTAGTCAAAGTAGGCAGGCGAAAGGACCGTCAGCCCTTGCGGAAGATCGGTATCGAGCAAGGATTTCAAAGCGTCAAGCTGCGCGTCGCTTCCGGGTTTTGCCATATTAAAGTCATAGCAGAGCGCCTCCGCCTTTGCGCGTTGCGCCAGGAGCTCCTCGTCAAAGTTGGCATCATGCCACTCCCCGCGCTCCATCTTCTCTTTCTCAGTCATTGCGCCCCCTCAAACAACATGCAGTCTTGATGCGGCAATTCTACCAGCCGATAAGCCACGGTTTTAACACGAGCACCACGCCGCGCAGGGAATGACCGCAGAAGCTAAAGGTCACCGACTCCGAACGCGCGTTCGATGGAATTCGTGTTAGTTGGAATCGTCCGAGGCCTGGGCTATGCTACCTTGACTATCTATATGACTACAACGCAGCAAAGGAGCATCGAGAGAGCGAGCATGGCAAAAAACACCGCAAACTATGGTAACGACAGTATTCGTCAGCTCAAGGACGAGGAGCGCGTACGCCTGCGCCCCGCCGTTATCTTTGGCTCGGACGGACTCGACGGCTGCGCGCATGCCGCCTTCGAGATCCTGTCCAACGCCGTTGACGAGGCGCGCCAGGGCTACGGCAAGCTCATCACCCTTACCGCCTTTCGCGATGGTTCCATTCAGGTAGAGGACAACGGCCGCGGCTGCCCGCTCGACTGGAACCCCTCCGAGAAGCGCTTTAACTGGGAGCTCGTCTTTTGCGAGCTCTACGCAGGTGGCAAATACAACAACAACCAGGGCGGCGACTACGACTTCTCGCTCGGTACCAACGGCCTGGGCTCGTGCGCGACCCAGTACGCATCCGAGTACATGGACGTCACGGTTTGGCGCGACGGCAACAAGTACTCCCTGCACTTTAAGAAAGGCAAGGTCGTTGGCGCCAAAAAGAAAGCGCTTGAGATCGAGCCCAGCGACGAGGACCGCACCGGCACCACCATCAAGTGGCGCCCCGATCTTGAGGTCTTTACCTCGATCAGCATTCCCCACGACTGGTATCGCGAGACCATGCGCCGCCAGGCCGTGGTCAACGCCAACGTGACCTTCCGCCTGCGCATTGAGGGCGACGATGGCGAGTTTTCCGAAGAGGATTTTTGCTATCCCAAGGGCATCGAGGACTACGTGCTCGAGAAGGTCGGTACCGACTACCTTACCGAGCCCTTCTTTATCGAGGCTGACCGTCGCGGTCGCGACCGCGAGGACCTGCCCGATTACAACGTCAAGATCACCGCGTGCATGTGCTTCTCGCGCACCTTCATGATGCAGGAGTACTACCACAACTCATCATGGCTCGAGAACGGCGGTTCGCCCGAAAAGGCCGCCCGTAGTGCTCTGACCAGCGCCATCGATGCCTACATCAAGCAACAGGGCAAGTACAACAAAAACGAGAGCGGCATTAAGTGGCAGGACGTCCAGGACTGTCTGGTGCTGGTGACCAACTGCTTCTCCACCCAGACGTCCTACGAAAACCAGACTAAGAAGGCCATCAATAACCGCTTTATCCAGCAGGCGATGACGGCATTCTTTAAGGAGCGCCTCTCGACCTATCTGATCGAGAACAAAGACGCCGCCAACAAGATCATGGAGCAGGTGCTCATCAACAAGCGCTCGCGCGAGAACGCCGAGAAGACGCGCCAGAGCATCAAGACCAATCTGCAACAGAAGACCGACATGGCCAACCGCGTGCAAAAGTTCATCGATTGCCGCTCCAAGGACAAGAGCCGCCGCGAGATCTACATCGTAGAGGGCGACTCGGCAGCAGGCGCCATTCGCACGTCGCGCGATGCCGAGTTCCAGGGTGTCATGCCCGTCCGCGGCAAGATCCTCAACTGCCTAAAGGAAGATTATCCGCGCATCTTTAAGTCCGACATCATCATGGACCTCATGCGCGTGCTGGGCTGCGGCGTAGAGATCAAGGACAAGCGCATCAAGAACCTCGGTGCCTTCGACCTGGACAACCTCAACTGGAACAAGGTCATCATCTGTACGGACGCCGACGTCGACGGTTATCACATCCGCACGCTTGTGCTCACCATGCTCTATCGCCTGGTGCCCACGCTTATCGACGAGGGCTACGTCTATATCGCCGAGTCGCCGCTCTACGAGATTAACTGCAAAGAGAAGACCTACTTTGCCTACACCGAGCTCGAGAAGAACGGGATCCTCAAGGAGATTGGCGACCAGAAGTGCTCCATCAACCGCTCCAAGGGTCTTGGTGAGAACGATCCGGACATGATGTGGCTCACCACCATGAACCCCGAGACGCGCCGCCTGATCAAGGTAGAACCCGAGGACGTCACCAAGATGGAGACCATGTTCAACCTGTTGCTGGGCAACGACGAGACGGGCCGCAAGCGTCACATCTCCGAGCACGGCAAGGAATACCTGGACCAGCTGGACCTGCAGTAGCAGCAAATCGATAACGACGGCCCATAAGAAGTTCAAGAGGAAATCGTGGCAAAGAAGAAGACGAAGAACCAGCCCAAGAAAAAGCAGGTCAACGCCGAGAACGTCATCGGCCTGCACTCCGAGGTCACCGATCAGCCGATCACGCAGACGCTCGAGGTCAACTACATGCCCTACGCTATGAGCGTCAACGTCTCGCGTGCGTTCCCCGAGATTGACGGCTTTAAGCCCTCGCACCGCAAGCTGCTCTACACCATGTACAAGATGGGTCTGCTCAAGGGCGAGCGCCAGAAGAGCGCCAACATCGTGGGCCAGACCATGAAGCTCAACCCGCACGGCGACGCCGCGATCTACGAGACGATGGTGCGCCTGGCCACCGGCAACGAGGCGTTGCTCGCCCCCTTCGTGGAGTCGAAGGGCAACTTTGGCAAGTACTATTCGGGCGACCTGAGCTACGCCGCCTCGCGCTATACCGAGGCAAAGCTCTCCCCCATTAGCGCCGAGATCTTCAAGGACATCGACAAGGACCCGGTCGACTTCGTCGACAGCTACGACGGCGCCATGAAGGAGCCGCGCCTGCTGCCCACCACGTTCCCCAACATCCTTGTCTCGGCCAATAAGGGCATCGGCGTCGCCATGGCGTCCGACATCTGCGGTTTCAACCTCAACGAGGTCTGCACCGCCACGATGCACTACCTGCAGGATCCCGACTGCGACCTGCTCGAGTACATGCCCATGCCCGACTTCTCGACCGGCGGCGAAATTATCTACCGCCGCGAGGAGATGGAAAAGATAATCGAGACCGGCCTTGGCAGCTTCCAGATCCGCTCCCGCTGGCGCTGGATTCCCGAAGAGCGCATCATCGAGGTCTACGAGATCCCCTACACCACCAAAACCGATGTCATCATCGAGCGCATCGTCAAGCTCTCCAAGGAGGGCAAGGTCAAAGAGATCGCCGACATCCGTGACGAGACCGACCTTTCGGGCCTGCGTATCGCCATCGATCTTAAGCGCGGCGTCGACCCCGACAAGCTCATGGCCAAGCTCTATCGCTCGACCACGCTGCAGGATTCGTTCTCGTGCAACTTCAATGTGCTGGCCGATGGTTACCCTCGCGTTATGGGTGTGCGCCAGATCCTGCACGAGTGGGTCAAGTGGCGTATTGAGTCCACGCGTCGCCGCATTAACTTTGACCTGGGCAAAAAGTCCGAGCGTCTGCACCTGCTGCACGGCCTCGAGGCAATTCTGCTCGACATCGACAAGGCGATCGCCATCATCCGCGGCACCAAGCTCGAGGCCGAGGTCGTGCCCAACCTTATGAAGGGTTTCGACATCGACGAGACCCAGGCCGAGTTTGTTGCCGAGCTCAAGCTCCGCAACATCAACGAGGAGTACATCCTCAACCGCACCAAGGACATTGCCAAGCTTGAGGGCGAGATTGCCGAGCTTGAGGAGATCCTCTCCAGCGAGGAGAACATCAAGAAAGTCATCAGCGACGAGCTGGCAGCGGTCAACAAGAAGTACGTGATGCCGCGCCGCACGGGCAGGATCGAGCCCCATGAGGTTATCGAGGTGAGCCTGGAGCCCGAGGTCGAGGAGTACCCGGTCACCATCATGCTCTCGCGCGATGGCTATCTTAAGAAGATGACGGACCGCGTGCTCAAGAAGGCGACCACGCTCAAGTACAAGGACGGCGACAAACCCTTTATCGAGTTCCCGTCCTCCAACACCCACGAGCTGCTGGTCTTTACCAATAAGAGCCAGGTGTACAAGTGCAAGGTTGCGGCGTTTGAGGACACCAAGTCGGCCCAGCTGGGCTCGTACCTGCCGACCGATCTTGAGATGGAACCCGACGAGAGCGTCATCTGGGTCATCGACCCCGAGGATTACAAGGCCGATGTGCTGTTCGTCTTTGAGAACGGCCGCGTGGTGCGCGTCGCACTTTCCGGATACGTCACCAAGACCAACCGCAAGCGCCTCAAGAACGCCATCTACGGCGGCAGCAAGCTGCTGTATGCGCAGGTGCTCAAGGAAGACCGCGACCTCGCGCTGGTCTCGAGCGACTACCGCCTGATGAACTTCAACACGTCGCTGCTCAAGACCAAGACGACCACCAACACGCAGGGCGTCCAGGCTTTCACGGCCAAGAAAGGCCGCTCGGTCACCACCGTCGGCACGACCGAGGAGATTCTTGGCGCCGGTGTCTCGGCCGAGAAGTTCACCGCACAGAGCCTCCCCTCTGCCGGTGCGCTCATGAAGGAAAACGACATGCCGAGCTTGTTTGACTAAAACAACGGCGACCAAACCGTCATGGTTTAACTAAGCAGCGGGGCCCGGAGCGCAGCAACATCGCACTCCGGGCCCCATGCATTACAGCAGCATCATCCCTATAGACAAAATGCCGCATAAAGTGGAACAGACATCAGCCCATCATTCATTCCGAAGGGCTTAGTCGATAGCCTGATTCGGCGCACGCCCGGATGGGTCTTTTTAAGTGAGGACAGGCTTCGAGATCTTGTGTTCTCTCCCGCCTTGACTTCAATCGCAGACAAGCATCCCTGCTTCTCTACTACAAAGTCGATTTCCGCACGATTATCTCGCGCCCAATAATACAGCGGATAGCCCATGGCTGAAAGCTGTTGGGCGACGTAGTTTTCGGTAAGTGCACCCATGAATGTGCCGCCGATGCCGGCAAGAATATCGGCGCGTTGAGCACCGGCCTTGGAGACGAGCAGCCCTGTATCCGCCTGATAGATTTTAAAAGCAGAAGGGTTAACGAAGGCCTCTAAAGGGCTTTCGATCTGCCCGACTAGGCTGCAGCGCGCCACCGTACCCGACAATACAAGCCAGTCGAGAGCATCTCCAAAGAGAGACGCATTGCCCCCCGCTCGCACTACCTTGTATTGAAATTTACGATTCTCTTTGGCAAGCTGCTGTGGAATGGAATCGAAGCACGCACGCGTCTTTGCGCTCAAGCGCTCATCAGCATATTTATTAGTGTCGGCGGAGTATCCGTCGAGAATAATCCGATGCTTTTCGGCCACATCAATGATTGACTGATCATCGATGTACGTTTGGACCGCCTCGGGCATTCCGCCAACAACAAGATACTGCCGATAGAGCCCAAGCGCCTTTTCATGAAGGCTTGGCGCAAGAGGACCCATAAACTCGAATGATGAGCGTATCTCGTCGACCAGCTGATCGTGCCCCATCGCCCAGAGAAACTCCTCGAAATCGAGTGGAGCCATCTCAATCAAGTCGGTCTTTCCGACGGGGAACGAATACGACTGATGGTTAATGGCAACCCCAAGAAGCGACCCAGCAGCCGCAACGTAATACTCGGGAGCATCTTCGCAAAAGTATTTAAGGGAAGTGAGCGCTTCCTCGCATACCTGGATCTCATCAATGAACAGTAAGGTTTTGCCAGGCACGATACGCTGTCCCGTACGAGCCTCGATCGCGCGTACAATCGAATGAGGGTCAAGACCGCCCGAAAAATCCGCTCGCGCCGACCGGTCGTTCTCAAGATTAACGTAGACAACCGATTCGAAAAGATCCTGGGCGTACGTTCTGAGCAAATAGGTCTTGCCACACTGGCGCACGCCTTTGACCAGCAAAGGTTTTCTATCGGCTCTGTCTCGCCATTCCCTAAGGAGCTCGTCTGCCTTGCGACGCATGCGCAACCTTCCCTCATGAACTTCTGTTTGACAATATTTTAACGCGGATTAATTTGTTTTCAGTTATTTTTCTGCGTTTAAAAATTGTTCTATACAGCACTTGAGGGAATGCGCCCCTATTCATATACTCGCGCTACATTCGATTGCACGAGACGCCAGCGAAGGGGCCCAATGCAGAACGATAAAAACGTCATTGCACAGCTCACCCCGGAGCAGAACACGCTCTTCAACGCCATGTTCGGTATGCAGAGCTAGCCAAAATGGATGCAAGCGGTGGCTGACGGAATTGTCCGCGGGAGCATCAACGCATGGCAATCAGCACTCCTCTTGGTAAGGGCAGCAAGCATTTCCACCAACACCGATTGCCATGCGATCTTCTTGTTCATAGCTGCGCCGCCTGCCTGAAATGACCCGCAGTCAAGATGAACTGCAGGAATCATGGCGAGTCGTAACCGCTTGCAAGCCTCCTTCGGAATAGGCGCTGAGCAGCTCCTGAGCGTGGGCAAACTCGGGCCCTCGCCTCCAACCGAGCAGGCGGTTGACCGCGAGATTTCCCTGGACGTTGTGGACGAAGAGCAGATAGGCCTCCTCGCGCGAAAGCCCAGTCTCCTCCATGATCGAGGGAACCATCTGCTCGGCGCCGCGCTCGACGACGCGCTGTGCCACCCGGGCGTACGCGTCGTCATCCGAGTAGAGCAGATAATAGTCATCGTTTGCCGGCGGACGCTGGCAGAGGGCACCCGCCTCCGTTCCCTCGAGCGGCGGCACCGCCGCCAAGGCCTCGTCGATAAGCGCGTCGAGCAGGGCGAACTTGTCCTCGTAGTGCAGATAGAACGTGCCACGGTTGATATCGGCGCGGCGGCAGATATCCGCTACCGTCATCTTCGCGAAGCCGACCTCGGCCAGCAGCGCGAAGAACGCCTCCCGTATGACCGAGAGTGTATAGCGTCGGCGACGATCGATCTTCCCCGCTTCCATTACCCCTCCAATTGCAACGCTCGACAATGCCCGGCAAACGCTCGTTTATCGACAGCAGGCCGAAGCTGTTCATTGCTCTTAAGCAAATCGACATGGATACTTTTTATAGACACCTGTTTATAATAGCTGAAAGAAGGTATCCAGTGACCCTGTACGAGCAGCTCGTTATCGAGCTCACCAACCGATCGTTTTCCCTTCATGCCGCCTACCGCAGCGGCAGCACGCCCTATGAGCTGAGTGACCGCGAGCCCGAGCCCTACGACCAGCAAATCGAGGACTTCGCCCGTATGATCGAAGAAGCCGATTGCGTGCTGGTGGGCGGGGCCTCCGGGCTCTCCGCGGCGGGCGGCGGCGACTTCTACTACGAGGACAACGCGACCTATCGCAAGCATTTCGGCAAATTCGCCGAGCGCTACGGTTTCAAGGGCGCTTTCGAGGGGTCGTTCTACCGCTGGCCCACCGCCGAGGCGCGCTGGGGATACCTCGCCACCTTCCTCGACACCACGCTCAACGCCCCGCTGCGCAAGCCCTACAGGGACCTCGACGCCATTCTCGCCGAGAAGGATTTCTTCGTGCTCACCACCAACCAGGACACGCAGTTTGTGAAGCTCTATCCCTGGGAGAAAGTGGCAGAGATCCAAGGCGACCACCGCTTCTTTCAGTGCTCCCGCTGTTGCACCGACGCGGTGTGGGATGCGGTCGAGCCGGTCTCCAACATGGTAGAGGCCATGGGAGACGGCCTTGAGGTTCCGACAGAGCTCGTGCCGCGCTGCCCGCACTGCGGGGCAGAGGCGTTCCCCTGGGTTCGCGGCTACGGCAACTTCCTGCAGGGCGAACTCTACGAGGAGCAGTACCGCAAGGTGTCCGAATGGCTCGACGCGCACGCACGGCAGAGGATCCTCTTCCTCGAGCTGGGTGTGGGCCGCATGACGCCCGCGTTTATCCAGGAGCCGTTCTGGGCCCTCACGGCGCAGTTACCGCAGGCCAGCTACATCGCCGTAAACAACAAGACGCAGTTTCTCCCCCGCGCGATCGAGGATCGGGGGCTCGCCGTTCGCGCCGACATCGCCGACGTGCTTGCCGACGTGCTTGCCGACGTGCGCAAGACGCTGGGGAGGTAGCGCATGGAGACGGCGAAAGCAGTTCGCATAGGCAGGGCGCTAGCCGAAGCGGATCTTGTCATCATCGGCGCTAGCAACGGACTCGACATGGCGGAGGGGCTCAACCTTTTCTGCGCCGATGCTCATTTCCAAGAGGCGTACGGGGACCTCGCCCAGGCAGACGGCATCGGCTGCATACTGCAGGGGCTCGCTTCCCCGGATGCCAGCGTGCGACGCCGATGGGCCGAGCGGTTCCATCAAAAGGAGTATCTCGAATATGAGCCCGGCTCGCTCATGAACGGGCTGCGGCGTCTTACGGAGCACGCCGACACCTTCGTGGTCACATGCAACATCGACGGGCACTTCGCGCGCGCCGGGTTCGACGAGAACCGCGTGCTCGAGACGGAGGGGGGCATACGCACGTCGATCGACGAGCGGCGTCTCGCCCATCCAGACGCCCTCGCCACGGCCCAGCTCGAGGAGCTCGAGCGCCTTGTGCAAGCCCATCGCAACGGCAGGGTCGCCATCCTCGAACTTGGCGTGGGACTGCGCAACGGCATCATAAAGCACATGCTCGCCCAGATCGCGAACGTCTGCGAGCACGCCACCTACATCGTGTTCAACTACAGCCAGGCCATGGCGCCCGACGCCTCGTGCGAGACGATTCTCGTTGACGGCGATATGACCCCGGCTTTCGAGGAGATTGCCCAATGCCGTCTCTAGAGAGGGAAGCGTATAGGCTTCGAAGCCTTATCGACGATGCCGACGCCATCATCGTCGGCATCGGCTCGGGCATGTCAAGCGCCGCCGGGTTCAACCATTACAACCGCGCAGGCATGGCGCGCGCCGGAATGACGGACTGGCAGCAAGCCTTTGGCTTCAAGAGCCTTTTCGACGGCTTCTACCACCTCTACCCCAGCCTCGAGCAGCAGTGGGCATACTATGCGCGATACATCGACTTCATGCTGCGCGAGCTGGCCTCGCAGCCCTATCTCGACCTACGGTCCCTCATCGGCCATAAGGACTACTTCATCCTGAGCACCAATGTGGACACCCAGGCCGAGAAGACGTTTCCCGACGAGAGAACCTGTAACTATCAGGGAAGCTTCGCGCACCTTCAGTGCAAGCAGCCATGCTGCGACGAGCTCTTCGACGCGAGCCCCTACGTCGAACGCATGCTCGCGGGCATGGCGGGGTTCGAGGTCCTCAGCGAGGATATCCCCCGATGCCCGCATTGCGGCTGGCAGCTTGTGCCGTGGGTGCGCGACGACACGTTTCTGCAGGGTGCGGCCTGGCGCGAGAGCCTCGGACGATACGAGCGCTTTGTGTGCGAGCACAGCGATCACCGCGTGCTGTTGTTGGAGCTCGGCGTGGGCGAGATGACCCCCGGCATCATCACGCTCCCGTTCTGGAGCATGACCGCGAAGCTACCGGATGCGCATCTGTTAAGCGTAAACATCTCGGGCGACTCGGCGCCGCTGCAGCTTGGAAGCAAGGCAGGGGCGATCCAAGCCGATTTGGGCGCCCTGCTCTCGGCGGCGCGGGCAGGTGGCGAGTAACGCGGAGCGGTAGACGCGCAATGAGGTTTTAGCCGCAGCCTCCGAACGAGAGGGCTCGGAGGCTGGTATTCCTGAATCGCAGGTCACGATGGGTTATCGGAATCGCGAAGAGCGGATACCGCCAGTAAGCCCCCTTCGGAATAGGCGTTGAGCAGCTCCTGGGCATGGGCGAACTCGGGGCCTCGTCTCCAGCCGAGCAGGCGGTTGACGGCCAGATTGCCCTGGACGTTGTGGACGAAGAGCAGGAAGGCGTCTTCGCGTGAAAGCCCTGTTTTCACCATGACCCAGGGAACCATCTGCTCCGCTCCGCGTTCTATGACGCGCTGGGCTACGCGAGCGTATGCGTCGCTGTCCGAATAAAGCAGGCGATAATCGTCGTCTGCCGGCGGACGCTGGCAAAGCGTTGCCGATTCAACCCCCTCAAGCGGGGGAGCCGCTGCCAATGCCTCGTCGATAAGCGCATCGAGCAGCGCGTACTTATCCTCGTAATGCAGATAGAACGTTCCCCGGTTGATCTCGGCGCGGCGGCAGATGTCCGCCACCGTCATCTTCGCGAAGCCGACCTCGGCCAGCAGCGCGAAGAACGCCTCCCGTATGACCGAGAGGGTGTAGCGCCGCCGGCGGTCGATCTTGGTTTCTCCCATCGCCTCTCCAATCTGAGTCGTTTGACAATGTCCAGTAGCTGTTCGTTTATCGACAGGTGCACGCGTTTGTTCATTGCCCCTGCGAAAATCAACAAGGATACTGTTTATAGACATCTGTTTTTTATAGCTGAAAGGGAGCACGGATGACCCTGTGCGAGAAGCTCGGCATCGGGCTTGTCAGCCGATCGTTTTCCCATCGGGCCGTCTATCGAAACGGCGGCACGTCATACGATTTGAGCGATTGCGAGCCTGCTGCTTGCAAGCAAGATATCGAGGCTTTTGCCCGCAAGGTGGGGGAGGCTGATTGCGTGTTTACGGGAGAGGCGGGTAGGCAGGCGTTATGAGCATCTGCATCAAAAATCAGATTCAGAATATGAATATCGTCATCGGCTGCACGGTGGGGTGTCCATATTGCTATGCCCGTAACAATGTGAAACGTTGGCATATGATTGACGACTTCGCTGATCCTGCGTTCTTCCCGAGCAAGCTCAAGATGATGGAAAAGAAACGCCCGCAGAACTTTCTCCTTACCGGCATGAGCGATCTCTCCGGGTGGAAGCTGGAATGGCGAGACGAGGTATTTGCAAAGATCCATGAGAATCCACAGCATCAGTTCCTGTTCCTGACCAAGAGACCCGATTTGCTGGATTTAGATACCGACCTGGAAAACGCATGGTTCGGCGTTACGGTGACGAGGAAAGCGGAGCTGTGGCGTATCGACGCCCTTCGGAAAAACGTCAAAGCAAATCACTTCTTCGTTACTTTTGAGCCGCTATTCGACGATCCCGGTACGGTCGACCTTTCCGGAATCAACTGGATCGTCGTCGGTACCATGACCGGGACGCAGAGCAGGAAGGTTCATACGGAACCGGAGTGGGCATGGTCTTTGACGGACCAGGCGCACGCGCTTGGCATTCCAATGTTTATGAAGGAAGACCTCGTCTCTGTCATAGGGGACGAAAACATGATTCAGGAATTGCCGGAAGAATTCGAAAGAGTGCTGGAGGTGCAGAGAACATGGCGGAAGTGATCGATGGAATCCTCATCAATGAGGTGGAAGCAAAGAACATCATGACCAAGTCCAGCCTGCCGGTAGGCGGCTACTCGGTCAATCCCTATGTAGGCTGCACGCATGCCTGCAAGTATTGCTATGCCTCCTTTATGAAGCGCTTTACCGGACACAAGGAGGGATGGGGCACCTTTCTTGATGTGAAGCATTGGCCGGAAATCAAGAATCCGAAGAAATACGCTGGACAGCGGGTGGTTATCGGTTCTGTGACGGATGGCTACAATCCACAGGAGGAGCGATTCGGGAATACCAGGAAACTCCTGGAGCAGCTGATTAGCAGCGATGCAGATATTCTGATCTGCACAAAGTCCGATCTTGTGGTACGGGATATCGATCTGCTGAAGAGGCTTGGACGAGTGACCGTTTCATGGTCGATCAACACGCTGGATGAGAACTTCAAGAACGATATGGACTCCGCGTCGAGCATCGAGCGTCGTATCGCTGCTATGAAGCAGGTGTATGACGAAGGTATCCGTACGGTCTGCTTCGTGTCCCCGGTATTTCCCGGCATCACGGATTTTGAGATGATTTTTGAGCGAGTAAAGGATCGGTGCGATTTGTTTTGGCTCGAAAATCTCAATCTTCGGGGTGGTTTCAAAAAAGCGATCCTGGATTATATCGCCGAGAAACATCCCAATCTCGTACCGCTTTACGATGAGATCTATAACAAGCGCAACCGTAGCTATTTTGAAGCGCTTGAAGTAAAAGCCGAGGAAATGGCCAAGAAGTACGATTGCCCCTTTGTGGACAACGAAATGCCTTATGGCAGAGTCCCCCAGGGGCATCCGGTGATCGTGGACTACTTCTATCACGAGGAAGTCCGAAGGTCAGATAATAGCGGAAAAAGAAATCGTTAAACGGAAACCGACGACGATTCGCTCGAGCGATTAGCGTCCACGCGTGGCTTCTGCCGATTGGCGCAACGGGCGACGGATTAAGGGATCGCTCGGGCGGATGATCCCGCTGCAGTACAGGCGGTCGCTCAATTTAGCGGCATGAGCGTTTTCGCACGGAAAACCAGTATCCCCTGTGCCGAGTTTAATCGTAGCGAATACAATGGGCACTGAGCATCAATCGAAAGTAGTCAAGAGCCTTTTCGACGGCTTCTACCACCTCTACCCCAGCCTCGAGCAGCAATGGGCATACTATGCGCGATATATCGATTTCATGCTGCGCGAGCCGACCTCGCAGCCCTATCTCGACCTACGGTCCCTCATCGGCCATAAGGACTACTTCATCCTGAGCACCAATGTAGACACCCAAGTCGAGAAGACGCTTCCCACCGAGAGGATCTGCAACTATCAGGGAAGCTTCGCGCACCTTCAATGCAAGCAGCCATGCTGCGACGAGCTCTTCGACGCGAGCCCCTACGTCGAACGCATGCTCGCGGGCATGGCGGGGTTCGAGGTCCTCAGCGAGGATATCCCCCGATGCCCGCATTGCGGCTGGCAGCTTGTGCCGTGGGTGCGCGACGACACGTTTCTGCAGGGTGCGGCCTGGCGCGAGAGCCTCGGACGATACGAGCGCTTCGTGCGCGAGCGCAGCGATTGCCGCGTGCTGTTGCTGGAGCTCGGCGTGGGCGAGATGACCCCGGGCATCATCACGCTCCCGTTCTGGAGCATGACCGCAAAGCTGCCGGATGCGCACCTGCTGAGCGTAAACATCTCGGGCGGCTCGGCTCCGCTGCAGCTTGGAAGCAAGGCAGGAGCGATCCAGGCCGATTTGGGCGCCCTGCTCTCGGTGGCACAGCAAGGCGACGAGTAGTGCGACGAGGTTTATGCTTCCTTGTTAGTTGCTTTGAGATATTCCTCGTCGTTCACAGGCTCCAACCACTCGTTGGAGATCTCCTCGCCTGGAACCTCCAGCGCCAGATGGGAGAACCAGCTGTCGGGCGCGGCTCCGTGCCAGTGCTTCACCCCTGGGGCAATGTTGACCACGTCGCCAGGGTGCAGTTTCTGCGCCGGCTTACCCCATTCCTGGTAAAACCCTCGACCAGCCACGCAGATGAGAATCTGTCCGCCGCCGTTTTTGGCGTGGTGCACGTGCCAGTTGTTGCGGCAGCCGGGCTCGAACGTCACGTTGTAGACGCCAACCTGCTCGGTTGATAGAGGCGCGAGGTAGCTTTGCCCGATAAAGTACTTCGCGAATGCGTCGTTGGGGGCACCGATGGGAAAGGCCATCTCGTTTTGGTGCTCGGCTTTTGCATCAGCGGCATCGTCATCCGCCCAGACCTCCTTTGCCATGCGGAAGGCCGCCCATGCCTTGGGCCACCCCGCGTAAAACGCGGCGTGGGTAAGGATTTCCGCTATCTCCGCCCTGGTTACACCGTTATTCTTTGCGGACATCAGATGGTATTGGAACGAGGAATCCGTCAGTCCCTGCGCCATCAGCGCCACCACCGTCACCACGCTGCGGTCTCGAAGGGAAAGCTCGCCCTCTCGGCTCCACACCTCGCCAAACAGCACATCATCATTGAGCTGTGCGAATTTGGGGGCAAAGTCCCCTAGGGCATCTCTGCCTGCCGTCTGTCTAATTGCCATGATCGATCTCCCCCTGTCGATGGTTTAGGTGCAAATCTGTTTCCGCATTACGGAACACCCTTTGCAATCCCTGTTCTAATGACGAGAATGAAGGTAATACCTAAACCTGACTTTAGGTCAAGGAATGAATTCGAGATTGATTCGGAGGAGCCATGTACACAATCGGACAGGTGTCGGAGATGTTCGGCTTGCCCGCCTCAACGCTGCGCTATTACGACAAGCAGGGATTGTTCCCGGCATTGGAGCGGACGTCCGGCATTCGGCAATTCGGCGATACGGAACTCGAGGCGCTTCGGGTCATCGAATGCCTCAAGAAAGCGGGAATGGAGATCAAGGACATTCGGCTGTTCATGGAATGGTGCGCGGAGGGTCCATCGACATACCCCAAACGCAAGGCCATGTTCGAGGAGCGGAAGGCCCACATGGAGCTAGAGATCGCGAACATGAACCGCGCGCTGGACATGCTGAAGTACAAATGCTGGTACTACGAGCAGCTGAATCAGAGCAACAACGAGGCTGAGCTGAAGGCACTGATTCCCGACGGCTTGCCAGAAGACATCAAAGAGGCCTACGAAAACGCTCACGCTCGATAGTGCCAAAAACGTCCCTTCTGAAACTCAACCATTGTTTAAGATGTCACAACTTAGGCAACAAGACTGGTTGCCCCGGTACGCAACGGGAGGGTCGACGCGGCTGGCATCGACCCTCCCATTTCCCAAACGGCATAAAGCTACTTGCTCACAACCGAGATGCGCTGGGCGACGTGGTTACCGGACTCGATCTCATCGACCATGGCAATCGCATAGTCAGCGTACGAGAGCGTTGACTCGCCGCGGCTGTTGAGCGTGAACTCCTCGCCCGCCAAGATATACTCACCGGTGCGCTCGCCGTCGGCCCGGAAGTCAGCAGCAGGGGAAATGAAGGTCCACTTGAGGCCGTCCGTTTCGCGAAGGTGAGCAAGGACTTTGCCGGCCGCGGCGGACAGCGGCTTCCAGTCATCGGGGAAGTTCGGGCCCATATCGACGGTGACCGTATGCTCAGGGTTGACGAACAGCGAGCCCGCGCCACCCACGATGAGCAGGCGCACATCGGTGCCAACCAGCACATCAGCCAAGTGGATGCCCGCGTCGGTGATACCGGGGATGGTTTCGGGCGTCCAGCCACCCACGGCGTCCACCACGGCATCGAATCCTTCGAGGTCTTCCGTCGTGAGCTCGAGTGCGTCCTTGATGACGGAGTTCTGAGCGGCGGTCCTATTCTCGCCGCGTACGATGGCGGTCACGTCGAATCCGCGACGCACGGCCTCCTCAACGATGAGGCTGCCGGCCCTGCCGTTCGCTGCTACAACTGCGATTTTCTTGGTCATCATACTTTCCTTTCGACCTGCGGCACTCGCCGCCGCTTTCCTTGCAGCTCATACGATACGCGTCAAAGGTATATAATGGAAAGTAGGCACATAAAAGTGCTGTAAGCACCAAAAGGAAACTAATGTAAATGACGTGCATGATTGCAGACGGAGGTTTCACGAATATGACAACACCGACTTTGGAGAACCTGCCTGCCTGCCCAGTGGAGACAACGCTTTTGCTCATCGGCAACAAGTGGCAGGTGCTCATCCTGCGCGAACTCTCGCTCAAAGGCACAATGCGCTTTAAGGAGCTGCAACGCTCGATCGGCAAGATTTCGCAGAAAGTTCTGACCAGCAACCTACGAACCATGGAGGAAACGGGGCTCGTTCATCGTGAAGCGTTCGCAGAGGTGCCCCCACGGGTGGAGTACTCGCTCACCGACCTGGGACAGACACTCAGACCCGTTCTTGACGCAATGAGAGCTTGGGGCGAGAACTACAAGGAGCAGCTCCGCGGCGGCGGGCTTCGATAAGTAGCTCCTACTGGTTACACGCCTACAGAAACCCCTCCGTCCTATCGCCATCACGGGAAACCCTCCTCCTTGATCGCACCGGTTTCGCAAAAAGGTACGCAGTTAAAATAAGTACGCACTCGCTTTTGCATGCACCATTAAGTGAAATGTGTCATCGATGACCCCTCCATCAAGAACGGCTTCTATGGCGCGCCGACTGCCGTCGGCGCGTTCTGCCAAAAGGATTTCGCCTTCAGCGTCCCCGACAATTACATTTGCCGCGCTTTCCTTGCATTGGGATACCGCGAGGGGCCATACCCGCAGGCGAAGCCCCGTAGAGAGGGGCGCGTAAAAATCGTCGGAGGATAGCTGGCTGCCTGTGAATCGCCAGTTTAAGAAGTTTACTCGCGATTGCGAACGCAGGCGGCGTTGTCCCTGGCGCGGGCGACGTGGGGGCAACGGGGCTCGTGAACGTCGGGAACGCGGATGACGCCGAGAAACCCTACTTCTCGCCCTCCAAAAGACCCACGATGCGGTCGATGTCGACGGCGGAGTGGGGCCCGCATCGCGGAAGGCCCCTACAGGTGGGCGATACTCTACGCCTTGCGGCACCCCGTCGCCCACGGAGGTTAAACGTATACGTAAGCGTACTCTAAAAGCCGCGGCGTTGTCGTGCTTCGTCAGCTTCGGGGACAAAAGCTGGGGCAACTTCAATAACATTTTCAAATTCAGGGCATCTTCCATGCGTTCAGAAATGGACACAAGGGCCTTCGAGTGTCATTCAAATTCCCTTTCCCGCATCGTTCAATAAAGTGGACGGACAAAACACCGAAAGGAGAATTTCCAAATGAACGCAGACAAGATCTACGCAGAGTCCCTCATTAACGAGTACACTCTGAAGAACACGTCGAAGGCTGCCTCCCTCAAGAAGCTCGATGCTATGGCGAAGCGCCCCGCCATTGTGACCGCATTCAGTCTGGGCATTGTGGGCTCGCTCGTCTTGGGAACGGGTATGTGCCTCGCCATGGGCGTGCTCGCCTCGGGCACCGCGGCGATGGCGGGAGGCATCGTCATCGGGCTGCTGGGGATCGCGATGGTCTCCGTCAACTACCCGCTGTACAAGCGCAACTTGGCGAAGGGCAAGGAGAAGTACGCGTTCGAGATCCTCGAGCTCGCACGCGACATCGCGGAAGGCAACTAGGACGCACGGGGAGGGCCAGGATTGGACAGGTCTCAAAGCAAGTACTTCAGAACGGCGCAGCGGATGGACGAGGCGCTCGTCGGTCTCCTCGTCGAGAAGGACTTCGAGTTCGTGACCATCAAGGAGATCTGCGAACGCGCGGAGGTGAGCCGCTCGACGTTCTACCTGCACTACCGCACGACGGGCGACCTGCTCGACGAGTGCAAGGAGGGCGCCGTGCGAGACTTCCTCTCGTCCTTCGACGGAGTCAGGCCTGATTTCGCAGCCGAGATCGGCACGAGCCCCCGCGGCAGCCTCATCACCATGGCGCCTGAGTTCGTGGTCCCCTACCTCTCCTTCGTCAAAGAAAACCTCCCCGTCTTCCGGGCGTATGTCGAACGTCCTCATACGATGAGGACCGACTTGGTATTCCAGCGCCTCTACGAAGACGTAATAAGCCCTGTCCTGGCAAGGTTCGGGGTGCCAGAAAGAGAAAGACGCTATCGGGCGGTCTTCTACCTCACGGGGATCAACGCCATAGTGCAGGAATGGGTGAGAAACGGCTGCGAGGATGATGTGGGGTGCGTGGCGCGCCTGATCTCGGAGTGCGTCCTTCCGAAAGTCGATGAGGGCATCGCGCCAAGCAACGGCGAATAGGAGGGCCAGCACCCCGCACCGACTGGGTTTTCCTCGTGGTGTTGCTCCTGGGAACCTTCACCATTTCGCTGATGGCCTCGCCCTGCTGTGCTGCCGAAACAGCACCAAGCGGTACTAGGAAGCAACTAAAAGTGCAGGTCAAAGCCCTATCGGCTTACTCCCACTCGATGACTAGGGCCCTGGTGTAATTGGCTGGATCACCGTTCCGGGAACCGGTATCGACCTACCTGTCCGCCAAGCTCCTTCTTCAGCTCCAGCTTAGTATCTGACTCACACCGTTATAAGCAAAACCGAAGAGATGCGTCTTGGCCAAGAAATAAGGTTAGCCTTATCTTACTGCATGATTCGTGTGTTATAGTTAGATTGCTCTAACTGTTTGGGGGGCGATAGCCATGCACGAACGCAAGGGCTTCTGGGACAAGAATGCCGGTCGGTACGACCGTTTCATGCGAAAGGACCGGGCGGCGTATGAGAAGATGTATGAGCTGATCAGGCC
Organism: Collinsella sp. TF12-2AT; assembly: GCF_003436735.1. Taxonomy (NCBI): domain Bacteria; kingdom Bacillati; phylum Actinomycetota; class Coriobacteriia; order Coriobacteriales; family Coriobacteriaceae; genus Collinsella; species Collinsella sp. TF12-2AT. The sequence continues at coordinate 230,041 of NZ_QSQK01000001.1, forward strand.
GGTGGTGAAAGCAAAAACCGTACTGGAGGTTGCCACCGGCACGGGGCTTATCGCAAAGAGCATCGTGGATGCGGCGGTGCACATCGAGGCTACGGACGCTTCTGCACAGATGATCCTTGAAGCAAAGCGGGACAATCAATCCGCAAAGCTGCACTTTTCCGTACAAGATATGTTCCGCCTGCCCTATGCACAGAAGTCCTTCGAAGTGGTGATCGCGTCCAACGCGCTTCACATAGTGCCGCATCCGGAAAAGGCACTGCAAGAAATCAGGCGGGTACTGAAGGACGACGGCGTGCTCATCGCGCCAACCTTCACCCACGCGGGGAACTCGGTTTCCGGCAAGGCAAAAGCCTTTTTCATGAGTATGGCGGGATTCCCCCTCCACAGCAGGTGGACAAGCGAGGAATACCTGCGTTTCCTGCGTCAAAACGGCTGGGCGGTGCAGAAAAGCGCGGTGCTGAAGGCCTCGTTCCCATTGACCTATGCGGAATGCACGAAATCGGAGGGGCCAGATGTCGTTCTTTGAAAACACCCGCAAGCCCGTGGGCCTCGGCGGAAAACTTATGGTTGCCATGATGAATCTGGGCCACAGCCCTGTGGCGCGGTGGGGACTTCGATTTCTACGACTTGCGCCAAATGCCAAGGTGCTGGATTGCGGCTGCGGCGGCGGGGCGAACATAAAACGGCTGCTGAAAAAATGCCCGCATGGCGTCGTCAAGGGCGTCGACTATTCGCCCGTCAGCGTGGAGAAGACTAGAAAGCTCAACCGAATTGCAATTCAGGAGGGGCGTTGCGCCGTTCTGCAAGGCAGTGTGGCGGATATGGTGTTTGAGGATAGCTACTTCGATGCCGCCACGGCCTTTGAGACCGTCTATTTTTGGCCTGATTTGCCCCGATGCTTCCGTGAGGTCTGGCGGACGCTGAAGCCAGGCGGGACAATTCTTATCTGCAACGAGAGCAATGGCGATACGGACAAGGACGAGAGGTGGACGCAGATCATCGGCGGCATGACCATCTACAAGGACATTGAATTAAAGGCATGTCTGGAGCAGGCGGGTTTTCACGAGGTGCAGATACACAAAAAGAAAAAGTGGCTCTGCGTCACGGCGCGGAAGTAGGGGTATCAAGCACGGGCATTTTTGCATCCATCCTGCACATGGCGATAGGCATGACGGTCATAGCGGCTATGCTGGCGGCAATTATGACAGTTTTTATTCACTGAGGAAGAAACCTATGAAATGTAAAATTGAGAAAAACACCGTGCAGGAGACGCTGATCCTCCCGCTGTATTCCCGGAAGCTGTGTACGGAGTTGTACCCGAACCTTTACAGGGATGAAACAGCGGTTCGTCTGCTCGACCAGATCGACTACGACTTTTCAGAGGCAGAGAAAAACTCCCGCAACCTGATGCAGCGCTTTGGTGCGCTGGAGGTGGCCACACGGCAGAGTGATCTTGCTTTCGAGGTGCGGGATTACCTGAAAGGCCACCCCAATGCGGCGGTGGTCAATCTGGGCTGCGGGCTGGACAACACCGGCAGAACCTGCGACAACGGTAGATGCAAGATCTACAATCTGGACTTCCCGGATGTGATTGCCTTGCGGCAGCAGCTACTGCCCGCCGGGGATCGAGAACAAAATATCCCCTGCGACCTGAAAGACACCGCATGGTTTAGCAAAATCGATGCCTCCCGCGGGGCGGTGTTCTTTGCCTCCGGGGTGTTCTATTACTTTCTGACCCAGCAGGTCCGGGAACTGGTGCGGGGGATGGCGGACGCTTTCCCCGGCAGTGTGCTGGTCTTTGATGCTGCCAATCGGACGGCGGTAAAGATGATCGCAAAAACATGGCTTAAGACTGCAAAAATCAAGGATGTGGGGGCATATTTTGCGGTTTCGGATGCCGCCAAGGAAATCGGCACGTGGGACAGCCGTCTGCAGGTCACAAGTCGCGGCTATATGCTGGGCTACAACGATTTGAGAGACTCTTCTGTCAGCTGCTTTTTCCGGTTTCTCGCAAGGGTCGGTGACAACGGGATGAAAATGCAAATCGTGAAAATAAGATTTTGAGAGGCGAAAACGAAGCGCATTCACTTTGACGTCGAAGAAGACGGCTTTTACGGCGCATATTGGGCGTGCAAGGACACGCATACAGCAGCGGGCACGGATTCAATTGAAACCGTGCCCGCTATCTGATACTATATTATTTTATCGAACGTATGTTCTATTCCCACTCAATCGTCGCGGGCGGCTTGGACGTGATGTCGTAGCACACGCGGTTGGCGCCGGGAACCTCGGCCACGATGCGGCCGGAGATGCGGGCCAGGACGTCGTAGGGCAGCTTGGCCCAGTCGGCGGTCATGGCATCGCTGGACTCGACGGCACGCAGGATAATTGGGCGCTGGTAGGTGCGCTCGTCGCCCATAACGCCGACGGACTTAATGTCGGGCAGGACGGCGAAATACTGCCAGCAGCTATGCTCGGAGTTGCGCTCGCCGGTCTGCTCAAACAGACGCTGGTTATAGGCGTCGAGCTCCTCGCGCACGATGGCGTCGGCATTCTTGAGGATCTCGAGCTTCTCCTTGTCGACCGCACCGATGATGCGGATGGCCAGACCCGGGCCCGGGAAAGGCTGGCGGAACACGATATGACCCGGCAGACCGAGCGCCAGACCAAGCGCGCGGACCTCGTCCTTAAAGAAGTGGTCGAGCGGCTCAATAAGGTCGAAGTGCACGCCCTCGGGGAACGGGATCAGATTGTGATGGCTCTTGATGGTAGCCGTCTTGCCGCCCGTCTTGCGAGCGCCGGACTCAATGATGTCGGGGTAGATGGTGCCCTGAGCCAAGTACTTGACCGGCTTGCCATCGGTCTCGAGCTGCTGCGCCACGGCGAAGAACTCTTTCCAGAACTGCGTACCGATGATGCGGCGCTTCTCCTCGGGCTCGGTCACGCCGGCCAGAAGCTCGGCATAACGGTCCTCGGCGTGGACGTGGATAAAGTCGACGTCAAACTGCTTGGTGAAGACCTCCTCCACCTGCTCGGGCTCGCCCTTGCGCAGCAGGCCGTGGTTGATGAACACGCAGGTCATCTGCTTGCCCACGGCGCGAGCGCCCAGCGCAGCCACGACGGAGGAGTCGACGCCGCCGGACAGGGCCAGAATCACGCGGTCGTCGCCGACCTTCTCGCGGAACTCGGCTGTCATGGTCTCGACCAGGTTATCCATGCTCCAGTTGGGCTCCAGGCCGCAGATCTCAAACAGAAAGTTGCTCAGCAGCTGCTGACCGTACTCGGAGTGCTTGACCTCGGGGTGGAACTGCGTGGTGAAGATCTTGCGCTCGACGCACTCCATGGCGGCAACCGGGCACACGTCGGTGCTGGCGGTAACGGTAAAGCCCTCGGGCACCTCGGACACGGCGTCGCGGTGGCTCATCCACACGGTCTGCTCCATAGGCGTGGAGTTAAAGAGCTTGGCGCCGGCCGTACGCGTGATGGTGGCGCGGCCGTATTCGCCCACCTCGGAGTGACCGACCTTGCCGCCGAGCGTCACGGCCGTGATCTGATGGCCGTAGCAAAAGCCCAGAACGGGAAGGCCCAGGTCAAAGATGGCGGGATCGATGGACGGAGCGTCCTCGGCATACACAGAAGCCGGGCCGCCAGAGAGGATGAGCGCAGAGGCGTTCATTTCGCGAATCTCATCGGCCGAGATGTCGCAGGGAACGATCTCGGAATACACGTTGAGGTCGCGGACGCGACGGGCAATGAGCTGACCGTACTGCGCACCAAAGTCGAGTACGAGGACCTTTGCGGAAGCCTTTTGATCCATGGTTTCCCCCTCTTGTTGGCGGGGAGCCTGTGCCCACCCGCGCGAATAAACGAAAACAGCTTACATAGTGTACACGTTATATGGGGTTTCTCGTCCCTCGCAGCCATCAGCGCACGGCAAACGCACGACCGGGGCCTATTTGACGGCAATTGAAGTGTTACCAAACGTTACAGATGATGTAATACGTTTGAACATTGGACGCCCTGTGCCACAATACTGCCGAACGACTCCGCCTCTGCGGCGGCAAATACGATAGGAATACCAGCATGAAGCGCATCCTTCTCATCGCCACGGGCGGCACCATCGCATCGACCGAGGACGGCAACGGCCTCTCCCCCGCCCTGACCGGTGAGGAGCTCGCCCAGAGCGTCCCCGAGATCTCGGGCCTCTGCGAGCTCGACGTCGTGCAGCCCATGAACATCGACAGCACCAATATGCGTCCGAGCGACTGGATGCGTATCCGCGACGTCATCGTCGAGGGTTATGCCGACCACGACGGCTTCGTGATTCTGCACGGCACCGACACCATGAGCTACACCGCGGCGGCGCTTTCCTATCTGATTCAGGACAGCCCCAAGCCCATCGTACTCACCGGCTCGCAAAAGCCCATGGGCAATCCCTTTACCGACGCCAAGCTCAACCTGTACCAGAGCCTGCTCTATGCGCTCGACGAGCATTCGCACGACGTCTCGATTGTCTTTGGCGGCGTAGCCATTGCCGGCACGCGCGCCCGCAAGCAGCGCACCATGAGCTTTAACGCGTTCATCAGCGTCAACTATCCGCCCATTGCCTATATCCGCAACGACCGCATCGTTCGCAACGGACTCCACGGCACTCACCAGGACGAGAACCCGGTTCGCTTCTACGACAGCATCGACCCGCGCGTATTTGCCCTTAAGCTGACACCCGGCGTGAACCCGGGTATCCTGGACGCTCTTGCCGATAGCTACGACGCTGTGATTCTGGAGACCTTTGGCATTGGCGGTATCCCCGAGTTTGGTGAGTCGGGCGAGTCGTTCCAAGAGGCAATTTTCCGCTGGGTCGATTCGGGTCGCACTGTCGTTATGACCACGCAGGTCCCCGAAGAGGGCCTTGACCTGGGTGTTTATGAGGTCGGCCGTGCCTACGCCGATCATCCGGGCATTTTGCGCGGCGACGACATGACCACCGAGACGCTCGTGGCCAAAACCATGTGGGCACTCGGCCAGTCACGTGATGCGGCCGAGATTCAGCGCCTGTTCTACAGCCAAGTCAACCACGACCGCATCCCGATGGCGTAATTCAGTTGTCGACGGGTATCCCCTATTCGATCCCCTCGAGAAGCTCTGACACCGTCATGCCGAGTGCGGGCGCGATCTTAAATAGAACCTTGAGCGTGAAATTTGCCGTCCCATCTTCGATTCGGTCGAGGTAGGGTCGGCTGATTCCTGTCGCCACACAAAAATCAACCTTGGAGATACCAAGGTCCCTGCGTGTCTCTTCGACCCGCCTGCCAAGAATCTGTTTCGCACGTTCGTCCATGCAGCCGAGTTTGAAATGGAGCTGAACAAAAACGTAAACTATAGTTTACGTTTTGCCGAATACACAGGAGTTTTCTATGTCGGGTTCTTCGGTCCGCATGTACCGAGCCACGCTTCGCACAAACAGCGCACCGCCCAAGCTCGTCGTCGTTGAAGCCGAATGCCTTTCGCCCGATGAGCGCACAGCATTTGCATTACTATCAAGTCGCGTCGCCGCCGTTCTGGTCCCTTGCCCGGCGCAAGGCGAACTTGCCATCCAATGCCAAGCGCACAGCTGCTCGCTCAATCAGGCTGCCGTAATCGCAACCAGCCAACGCGGCCTGCCGCTCCTTTTAGAAGCCGGTATCGCACTCGCCCTCCGCGGCTCCGGATACGAAAACGAGGCCGCCGCCGATATGGTCTTTAAACCACGATCGAGCGGCGGCCTCGCAACAGCCATTGAATATGCGTGCAGGCTCGTTGCCTAAAAGGACAGGCTAGAAACCAAAGCCAAAGCCTGTTCCGGTAATAGCCGAGTACATAAAGTAGACGTTGATTACATTGAGGAACACACCCGTGATGCAGCCGTTTCGCAGGTAGCGCTCGCACACGATGCGCGCCATGGCGGCGGAGTCATCATTGTTTTTAGCCTGACGTCCTGCCGTAAAGTACGTCGCCACGCTCAGCAGCAGGTTGAGCACCGGCAGTGCCAGCAGCTCGTAGCTCTTGCCCCAGCGCGTCACCTCACCGGCCGCGTTAAACTTCGTTGCCACCTCGGGACCAATGTTGGGGATAACACACGCTGCAACCACCAGCGGAATCACCGCAAGTACGAGCAACGCAATACCCATGTAGCCAGCTTTTTTGCCATATTTAAACATATGCGTCGTCCTTACACGTTAAAGCGGAAGTGCACGACGTCGCCATCGGCCATGACATACTCTTTGCCCTCGATACGCAGCTTGCCGGCGGCCTTGGCGCCCTGCTCGCCACCGAGCTCGATGTAATCGTCGTAGCCAATGACCTCGGCCTTAATAAAGCCGCGCTCAAAGTCGGTGTGGATGACGCCGGCGGCCTGCGGAGCGGTTGCGCCCTGACGAACCGTCCAGGCCTTGACCTCCATCTCACCAGCCGTAAAGAACGACTGCAGGCCAAGCAGCTTGTAGGCGGCCTGCGCGAGCACGTCCAGGCCGGGCTGCTCCAGGCCCAGGCTCTCCAGGTAGTCGGCAGCGTCCTCGGGATCGAGCTCGGAAAGCTCGGCCTCAATCTTGGCGCAGATCGGCAGCGGCTTGACGCCATCGATGGGCGCCAGGTCCTCGTTGAGCATATCCTCGTCCACGTTGGCCACATACAGGATGGGCTTCATGGTGAGCAGGAACAGGCCCTTGGCGGCGGCGCGCTCCTCGTCAGTCATCTCCATGGATGCGGCGCGCTTGCCCTCGTTGAGCCAGGCAAGCAGACGCTTGGCGACCTCAAACTTGGGCATGAGCTCCTTGTCGCGCTTGGCCTCCTTCTCGAGCTTGGGCAGCTGCTTCTCGAGCGTGCCCATGTCGGCCAGGATGAGCTCGGTCATGATGGTGTCGGCATCGCCGGCGGGATCGACGAACTCGCCGGTGCGGCCCACCTCACGCATGACGTTGGGGTCCTTAAAGTAGCGCACGACCTCGCAGATGGCGTCGGTCTCGCGGATGTTTGCCAAGAACTGGTTGCCCAGACCCTCGCCCTCGTTAGCGCCCTTCACCAGACCTGCGATGTCGACGAACTCGACCGTAGCCGGCACAATGCGACCCGGGTTGACGATGTCGGCGAGCTTTTGCAGGCGGCTATCGGGCACATCGACGATACCCACGTTGGGGTCGATCGTGGCGAACGGGTAGTTGGCGGCAAGGCCGGTCTTTTTGGTAAGCGCGGTGAACAGCGTCGACTTGCCCACGTTGGGCAGGCCCACGATACCGATGGAAAGGGACACGACAGCTCCTTTTGATACAGGTACTTCAAACTGCATAAGTATAGCGCCGCCGCAGCATCCAGGCGAACCCGGACGCCACGGCGGCGCAAATGAAGCAGAGATAGGGGTCGCTGACTAGTCTGCGAGCTTTTCCACCTGATCGAGCATCTTATCGAGCTTGGCCTTTGCCTCGGCCTTGACCTTCTCGGCCTCCTCGTGAGCCTTCGCCTTCTGGGCGGCCTTTTCCTCGGCCTCGGGATCGGCGACGACCAGATTGGACGCATCGTGTTCGACCAGCTTGAGCGCATGTTCGGGACAAACCTTGACGCAGGCTCCGCAACCCAAACAATACGTGGACTCCAGTGCAAAGCGACCGCTTCCCACCAAATCGCAGGCGGACGTGGGACACGCGTTAACGCACTCGCCGCACGACGTGCACTTGTCAAAATCGCACTCCGGCGTGCTCACCTGCATGTTCTGGGCAAGCTCGGGGTGGTTTTGCAGCGTCGAGAGCACCAGCTGGCGCCCATGGGTGAGCGAACGGCGACGCTTGGTCGTCGTGGTGCCGCACATGGTGTTGAGCGTGCGCTCCAGCTGGGTGATCTGATGGCGATGGGCTTTGAGCTTCTGCGTCACCGAAGCCAGTGCCGCCGTCGCCGGATTGAGTTTGGTCACGGTCAGGCCCGTGGTACGGGCGATCTTTTCCATGTATTCCTTGCGCTCGTACTCGCGGCGCTTATGGCATTTGAGGCTCTTGGGGTCGACCTCCAGGCCCATACCCGTACCAGCCCATTCCTCGGCCTTCGCAATCGCCTCGCCCAGCATGTCCTCGCCACCGGTGTTGCGGCATTTATCGCACACGCCCAGCGGCAGATACACACTCACGTTGGGATAGTCGGCCAGCACCGAGAACCAGGTCTCGGCTGTAATATCGCCCACGCAGGCAACGACGACCTCGTTCTCGCGCGGCATGCGCTTAAGGGCGCGCGTGCAGGTAACGTAGGCGGTCTCGTGACTTGTAGCCGCCGAGACAATGTCGTCATACAGGTTTTTGGGCGCCAGGCGCGGCGAGATGATCGCCTCAGTCGGACAGGCAGCGGCGCACAGGCCACACTTGCGACAGGAATCGAGGATCTCGATGGCATCTTCCTCGACCTCGATGGCGTTGACCGGGCACACGTCCATGCACGCGGTGCAGCCACTCTTTTCGTTTTTGCAGGTCAAGCACGGAATGGTGTTGCCGCGCGGACGCTCCTTGTAGTCAGCAGGATTCCACTGCGGCGCCGACGGATCGAGCGCATCGGTCACACCGCCAAGCGGGTTTTTAAGAAAGTCGAAACCCTTGCTGATCTCGATAATGTCATCAAACAGATCGTGTTCCTGCGCCATGCGCGGCCCCTCCCTGAGCAGTGCAAACAAGCAAGAGATAATGATACGCTATCGGCCCACGCCTCGGGCAAATTACACGCGGAGCATCTTTGCGGCAAATAGCCCATGGCCTATCGCCGCCTCGATTGCACAAGGCCAATCAAGCGCCAAACTATGCCTCGCACATGAGCTGCACGAGCTTTTGCCTGGTCACCTTTGTCTGTTCGTTGGCCATGTTGCGCTCGTTCTTAAAAGTTGCGTCAGCAACGCTCAGCAAATCGGCATCGGTAATCTCATCAAGCCCCAGCTCCTCAAGCGTCGTCGGCAGACCGACGCGCTGGCAAAACTCGAGCACCTGATCAAGCTCGGGTGCACGCTCCAGGCGCAGCTGCACCACCAGACCAAATGCCACGGCCTCACCATGCATGGCCTTGCACTCGGGCAGAATCGTCAGCCCGTTGGCGATGGCATGCGCCAACGCCAAGCCGCCACTCTCAAAGCCGACACCCGAGAGCAAAATATTGCACTCGATCAGGCGTTCAACCGCTGGCGACGTACGCCCCTTTTTGAGATCGCGCTTGGCAGCGACACCGCACTCCATAAGCGTGTCGTAGCAGGCACGAGCCGCAACCAGAGCCAAGTGCCCCGGCGCGCCACCGTGCTCGTTGGCGCCGTGCGCCGCGGCGCACGAACGCGCCTCGAAGTACGTTGCCAGCGCATCGCCCATACCAGCGACCGTCATACGCAGTGGGGCCGCTGCGACCACGTTGGTATCGACCACGACCAGATCTGGATTCTTCTCGAGCATCAGGTAGCGGTCGAACGACCCATCCTCGTGATACAGCACCGAAATCGCGCTGCACGGACCATCCATTGAGGCCGCCGTGGGACATACGCACAACGGCAACTCGGCATAAAACGCTACTGCCTTGGCGATATCGAGCATCTTGCCACCGCCAATACCCACCACCATGTCGCAATACTCAGCCTGGGCTTCCTTAGCCATTTCGGCAACAGCCTCTTCCGTACACGGACCGTTGTAAATTTTAAAGAACGGCTCGCTTAGATCGTCGTCCAGAAATCCATCGACAATCTGCCTGCACAGCCGATCCTCGGTGCCCTGGTCAAACAAGACATAGGCAGCGCAGCCCAACCATGACAAATACCTGCCCTGACGCGAAAGTTCGCCCGGCCCCTGAACATACCGACCGGGACCGCCGTAAACCATAGGAAGCGCCATACGAGAATCCGCCCTTCATCAAACAACGATTGGTGCAAAGTAACCTGACCCCTTTGCACCAACTTGGTGCGATGGGGTCAGGTTGGTTTGCACCATAGCAAAAAGGGGCAAAGCCGTCTGCTGGCTTTGCCCCTTCCTTAGCTTGATTTACTCATCCATAAGGTAGTAGTGACCCAGCGCGTCGGCACCCAGGATGGCGTTTGCGACCATCTCGGGCGTCACCTCAAACGGCATGTTGCACATGGTGTCATCGGGCGCGCAGGCGGCCTCGGCAACAATCATGGCCTGCTCGCGCGTAAGCTCGGCAACGCCAAGTTCCTTCATCGTGACCGGCAGGCCCAGCTCAATGCAGAAGCCCAAGACTTCCTCGAGTTTCTCAGTCGGAGCATCCTCGAGTACCAGCTGAACGATGGTGCCAAAGGCGACCTTCTCGCCGTGATACATGCCGTGGCACTCGGGCAGCATCGTCAGGCCATTGTGGATGGCATGAGCAGCAGCAAGGCCCGAGCTCTCAAAGCCAATGCCCGAAAGCAGCGTATTGGCCTCGATGATATGCTCGACGGCAGGCGTGAGCGCACCCTTCTCCAGCGCGACCTTGGCCTTGACGCCATCGGCCATAAGCGTCTCGTAGCAGAGCTTGGCAAGCGCCAGACCGGCCATGCCGCCTTTGCCACCAGCGCAGGTGCCACCGTCGGCATCGTGCGTCGCCTGGGCCTCAAAGTAGGTTGCGAGCGCATCGCCCATACCTGCCACCGTCAGGCGTACCGGGCTCGCCGCGATAACCGTCGTATCCATAAGAACGATATTGGGGTTCGCCTTAAGGAACAGGTACTTATCGAACTGGCCGTCATCGGTATAGAGCACGGAGAGCGCCGAGCACGGGGCATCGGTCGAAGCGATGGTGGGGCAAATGATGACCGGGGACTCCAGGTAGTAGGCGACGGCCTTGGCGGTGTCGAGGATCTTGCCGCCACCGACGCCGACGATGATGTCGCAGCCGTTGTCGCGCGCGAGCGCAACCAGGCGATCGACCTCGCTCTTGGAGCACTCGCCGTTAAAGTCCTCAAACAGCAACTCGGCCTTAGCCTCGGCAAAACCACCCTCGATCTTGGCACCGACGCGCTTCTTGCCCGAAGGCGTCACGATGACGAGGGCCTTAGCGCCGAGCGGCTCGACATAGGAGCCGAGCTTGGCGAGCTCGTCCGGACCCTGGATGTACTTGCTGGGGCTATTGAAAATTGCAGCCATAACTATCCCATTCTCTAAAAGAAAAAAGAAAGGGGCTCCGTACAGATACGTGCGGAGCCCCTCGTTACGATAACAAGAGTCGATTAGAAATCGATGTCGGTGTCGTAGTAGCAGGCCTTGAGGATCTTCTCGAAGTCGGCAGCCTTGGTCTCACGCGGGTTCTCGGGCGTGCAGGCGTCGGTCTCGGCGTTCGCAGCGATCTCGGGCAGCTTGGCGAGGAACTCCTCCTCGGAAACCATCTGCGGGTTCTCGGCGTCGACCTTCACGCCACCATTCGCGTAATCCTTGATGGACTGCGGAATGTTGAGCTGGTCGTTGAGATCGCGAATCTTCTGGACGAGCGCAGCGATGAGCTCCTCGTTGGTCTCGCCGGGAAGGTGCAGGATCTCCTTGGCCACGTAAGCGTAACGCTCAGCAGCACGCGGGTCCTTGGAGTTCCACTGGATTACCTTGCCCAGGTACATGGCGTTAGCGGCACCGTGGATGATGTGGCCGTTCTCGAAGGCAGCACCGGTCTTGTGAGCCATGGAGTGAACGATGCCGAGCAGGCCCGAGGAGAAGGCGATACCGGCGATGCACTGAGCCTCGTGCATGTGCTGACGGGCCTCATGGTCGCCAGCATAGGACTTGGGCAGCCACTCGACGATCTCGCGGATGCCGTGCAGGGCGTTGGCGTCGGTGAACATAGAGGCGCAGGTGGAAACGTAGGCCTCCATGCAGTGGGTCAGAGCATCCATGCCGGTGTGGGCGCACAGCTTGGCGGGCATGGTGTAGGTGAGCTCGGGGTCGACGATGGCGACATCAGGGGTGATGTTGAAGTCGGCCAGCGGGTACTTGATGCCCTTGGCGTAGTCGGTAATGACGGAGAACGCGGTGACCTCGGTAGCGGTGCCGGAGGTAGAGGAGATGGCGCAGAAATGAGCCTTCTGACGCAGCTCGGGGAAGCTGAACGGCTGGATGATGTTATCGAAGGACTCCTCGGGATACTCGTAGAAGACCCACATGGCCTTAGCGGCATCGATGGGCGAGCCGCCGCCGATGGCGATAATCCAGTCGGGCTCGAACTCGCGCATGGCCTCGGCGCCCTTCATGACCGTCTCGATGGACGGGTCGGACTCGACGCCCTCGAACAGCTTGACCTCGAAACCGCCTTCCTTAAGGTCGTTCTCGACGTCCTGCAGGAACCCGCCGCGGCGCATAGAGCTGCCGCCAGAAACGATGATGGCCTTCTTGCCCTTGAGGTTCTTCACCTCGTGGCGAGCGCCCTCACCAAAGTACAGATCGCGAGGATTGGTAAAACGTCCCATACTGTGCCTCCTAAACAAGCCCCTCTTAGACTTGCGTATATAACGGAGCACCCGATTGGCTCCGTTAGGACCGTTTTGCGCGTTGCCGGCGATGACAATGCGCGATGTCTAAACGTCTCAACGCTCAGACAAACACTATTCTACCGTTCTGGTTGGTCAGTTATTCACCTAAAGCCGACAATGATGAAACGTTTTTTCTATCCCTGAAGACCCTTGTGGGGCATTCATACTCCCAAGCTGGGCAAACGTTTTATCAAGGTTGACCACATATCCCGGGCAGGACGGTGCTCCTCCAAAATGTGCCCCGTTCGCCGCCAAAAATCGACCGTTTGAGGCACCGTGATACCACTCGGTCGTCCAAGGTGCCGACATTTGTGCGACATCCGTCTTCGTGGTGCAAAGGTGCAAGTCCAAGTGCGGCACCCCCGGTGTGCCACATGCGGGTAAACTAGAACCTTATATAGAGACATTTGAACCCTAACCGCAGCAAAGGAGGCCCCATGGCATTCGATCCCATTCAAGAGGATTGCCATCGCCTCGTTCTTGAGGCCTTGCGCCGCGACAATATCCCGCTCACCGACGGTGCCGCCGTAGAGCGTCTGATGGAACAATTCACCCGCAACCCTGCACCGCTCATCGTGCACGACCGCGACCGCGCCGGGCACCTCATTGCCAAGGTGGTCGAGGCTGTCGACTACCGCATCCCCTTTATCCCCGACGACGCCCAGGCAGAGCAAGAAGAAGCCGCAGCCGAGAACATGCTCCGCGAGGCAGCCGCGCTCGATCCGGCCAACTGGGATGCCCAGCGCATGCTGACGGCGCTCACCGCCGAATCCAACGAGGAATACGTACAGTACCTGGTGTCCAAGTGCGATGAAGTCGAGCATGACCTGGCGCTCAAGATCGCCTCGGCTCAGGACCCCTACGAGCGCGAGGCCGCTGGCGACCTCACGCGCCGCCCCTATCTGCGCTGGCTTGCCGCCTTGGCATCGCGCGCCCTCATTAGCGGCCGCTATCGCATGTCGCTCGAAGCCGCAAATCGCAGCTTGGACTTTGCGCCCAACGACCCCGCTGGTGTCCGCCACACCGCGATGCTCGCCATGGCAAAACTCGAATACCCCGCCGAGGAGCTCAAGCGCTTTCGCTCCGCTCACTCCGTGCCGTACCTCGCGAATACCCCGCTGCGCCGCCGCCCCAAAGATGCGGAGCGTGACTTGGACCCATGGACGCTCATCGCGCTGATGAGCGCTGCTTGGCGCGAGCTGGACTACGAGGGCGCCGAGCACTACCTGCGCATCCTTGCGCGCTCGTGTCCGCACGCAGCCGAGGCGCTCTACTTCCAAACCGAGTTTCCCGATGGCGTCTATGCCCGCGTCAACGTGGGTGCAGGCTCCACCGACGAGCTTGTCCTTGCGCTGTCCGAGGCGACGCCGGTACTGCAGGAGGGCCTGGGCGCCCCCGACAACGCCAGCTTTGCCGCCTGGATCGCCACCAACGACATCGTGCGTTCCCAGATCGACGAGCGCATCCTGCGCGCGGCCGAGCAGGGGCTTCCATTTAAGGGAGGGGACCTCTAATGGATCCGAGCGTCTACATCCCCGCCTACCTGGAGCGCACCTATCTGGCGTCGCACCCCGAGCTCACCGATGCAGCACGCGAGCTTGTCCATAACGACATTAGCGCGAATCCTCAAAAGTATGCGCAGGCCGAGCATGCCCAGGCACTGCTGTCCTATGCCGGCGTTCATCGCCACCTGCTCGACGAGCTCCATCGCATCGAGGACATGGGCAGCGACGAGGAGTTTGAGCAGACGCGCAACCGCCTGTTCGACGATATGCGTGATGAGCTGCTCAAGATCGTCCGCATCGATGCGCTGGCCGTCGATGCCCAGCTGCTCGCCATCATTTTGGCGGACACGCCCGTCGACGCCTGCCTGGGCGACCTGATGAAGCTCGAGACGAGCACGGCCGACTACTTGCAACAGGGCGTGCCCGGGTTTGATATGGAGGCCCCGCACTACTGGGCCAATAATGTTTTGGCCGACGGTGTCACCGCAGCGGACCTTACCGTGAGCGAGCCGGCCCTTATCGGGTGGCTTCACACACTCGAGGCCATCTCGCAGCTGTGCATGGCGAGCGCTCGTTACCGCGCCGCCGCCAACTATGCTCGCCGCGTTCTTAAGGCGGAAGGCTATCCTACCCGGGCCGCCGGCACCGTGCTGCTCGCCCTCGCCCGCCTAGAAGACCAGGACGGCTTTTTTGCCCTGGCCCACCAGCTCGAGGAGCAGATGGGGGCAGACGCACTCGAAAACTCTCCTTGGTACCTGCTCGCCCGCACGATCTTGCTGTTCAAAACAAACAAGATGCGCCCGGCGGTGCGTGCGCTGCGTGAGTTCGCTAACCGCTGCGAGGGCGGCGCGTTCTTCTTGCTGAATCCCATGTACCAGACGCCGTATCTTCCCTGCCGACCCGAGCCGCGCGACCCCTGGGACCTTTCGCACCAGGCAGTTTGGGAGGCCGACGGCATTATCTCGGACACCCCCGACTTTGCCCCCTGGGCCAACGCCTGCGAAGATGTATCGCAGCTCGCCCAGGAATTTGCGCGCCGCTACGGCTTTTAGCGACGCGATCGCCCCGACCATGTCATCTATGTTAGGAACGGCTTCATGAACCTCCGCTCATCTCTCGCCTGCACCTCGAGCGATATCGCCCGCTGGGGACTGCGCTCTGTCCTCAAACGCCAGGGTGGCGTGCTTCCCGGCCGCATCGCCATGAAGATCGACCCCGAGCTGCTAAGCGACCTCGCGAGCCTGGTCGACCGCAGCGTGGTGATTACCGGTACTAATGGCAAGACCACCACCTCCAACCTCATCGCTGACGCCGTTGCTGCCAGCGGCGCTACCGTGGTGTGCAACCGTGCCGGCAACAATATGGAGCCTGGTGTGGTGGGTGCTCTGCTCGAGGCCCGCGGCAGCCTTAAGCACACCAGCAGCGGCAAGCGCGTGGGCGTTTTTGAGTGCGACGAGCTCTACACCGTACGCGTTCTGCCCAAGCTCAAACCGACGTACTTTGTGCTGCTCAACCTGTTCCGCGACCAGCTAGACCGCTACGGCGAGATCGACCATACCCAAGACGTCATCGCCCATGCGTTGGAGCTCTCTCCGACGACAACGCTCATCTACAACGCCGACGATCCGCTGTGCGCCTCGATCGCCGCGCGCGTCCCCAACACGAGCATCGCCTTTGGCATCGACGGCGCCACGGGCACCGAGTCCGACCGCATTAGCGACTCGCGTTTTTGCTCGCAGTGCAACGCGCCGCTGGAGTATGACTACGTGCAATACGGCCAGCTCGGCGCCTACCATTGCCCCTCGTGCGGCTGGGCCCGCCCTGCGCTTGTCCGTCGCGTGACGGACGTTGAGCTTACCTACGACGGCTACGAATTTGACTTGGTCTTTGGACCCAATACCGACGCACCCGCAACGCACATCGCCACGCGCTACAACGGCCTGTACATGGTCTATAACGTCGCCGCCGCCTTCTTTGCGGCGCACGAGCTGGGCGTGGACGCGGCGCACCTGCAGCCCACGCTCGATGCCTACGTGCCTGCCGGCGGACGCATGGGCCGCTGGGATATTGCCGGTCGCACCGTCGAGGCAAACCTGGCCAAGAATCCCGTGGGCTTCGATCGCCAGATCCAGTCCATTAAAACGGCAGGTGGCAGGCTCTGCGCCTTCTTCCTAAACGATAACGATGCCGACGGCCACGATGTCTCGTGGATCTACGATGTCGACTTCGAGCGCATCGCCGACACGCCGGGTCTTGTCGCCTTTGCCGGAGGCACGCGTGCGCACGACATGCAGGTACGCCTCAAGTACGCCGGCATCGATGCCGCGATTATCTCGGACGTCGCGCAGGCGATCGGCGCCGTGGCAGACGAGGCCGCCGATGACACCTTCTACGCCGTCGCCAACTACACGGCCTTCCCGCCGTTAGTCAAGGAGCTCGACGGGCTTAAAGACGACGATACAAGCTCGATTGTCTCCCACGCCGTAACGCGCGCCGATGGTAGCGCTGTCCCCACCGATATTGCGCCGGTCGAGCTTTCGCGCCCCCTGCGCATCGTCTACCTGTATCCCGATGCGCTCAACCTCTACGCCGACGGCGGCAACGTTATCGCGCTCGAACGCCGCTGCGCCTGGCGCGGCATTCCCGTGCGTGTGGACGAAGTCCACATGGGCGAGACGCTCGACCTGACCGACGCCGACATCGTTATGATGGGCGGCGGCTCCGATCGCGACCAGCTGGCCGTGGCACACGAACTGCTCGCTCAAAAAGACAAGGTCGCGGCCTATGTTGAGGACGGCGGCACACTGCTTGCTATCTGTGGCGGCTATCAGCTGCTCGGCCGTTCGTACTATATGGGCGAAAATCGCATCGAGGGCCTGGGCGTCATTGCCGCCGAGACCGTACGCGGCTCCGACCGCCTGATCGGCAACGTCGCCGTCAAGACCGACCTGGCACCCGAGCCCTTTGTGGGATTCGAGAACCACGGTGGCCGCACGCTTTTGGACGCCGATGCCACGCCGCTCGGAACGTCCGTCGTCACGGGCACCGGCAACAACGGCGACGATGGCTTTGAGGGTCTCATCTACAAGGGTGTCATCGGCACGTACCTGCATGGCCCGGCGCTGCCCAAGAACCCCGAACTCGCCGACTGGCTCATCGCGCACGCCCTCGAGCGCCGTGGCGACACACAGGCCGCCGCCCTGCTGCCGCTCAAACCCCTCGACGACACCTACGAGCACGCCGCCCACGACGCCGCCATGAAGCTCCTCCCCTAACGCCCCAACCACCACAAAGGGGACAGGTACCTTTGTGGTGGTTTTCCAGTTTGCCAACGATATACGCGCCGGCAAAAAAGTCTGCTATACTCTTTCCCGCTGTCCCCATCGTCTAGCGGCCAAGGACGCCACCCTTTCAAGGTGGATATCGCGGGTTCGAATCCCGCTGGGGGCACCACAGAATCTGAGAAGCCCGTTACCAATTCGGTAGCGGGCTTTTTGCTACCCATACGCCGGGATTCGAACCCCGAAGGCATAAAATCACACTGTCATCCAAGGGCCCGTGGACAAAAAATAGCAAATATGAGTACTGTTACCAATTTAGTAACAGCGATTTCATGCCATCAGAAGGCGATTTGGACACAAGGCGTCCTACGGCGGAGGAATTGCAGGCATTTATCAGCTAAGTACTTGGACATATGTTGCGTAACACTGCATATTTTGCAAAAAGATAATGCTACAGGGCTTGTGACAGTACTCATATTTGACGTTTTTTGCCCACGACCCCTTATTGCGTGGGCGAATCAGTTGCAAAGCGGGATCCAAAGCGTCCTTCGCAAACAAAAACCGGGGCCCGCGCGATGCGGACCCCGGCTCAATACCGTGACGATATGTCAGCTACGTCCTACACGTAGAACAGGATGTCATCGTAGGTCGGAACCGGCCAGTAGTCGGCGGCCACGATCTCCTCCATTGCGTCCACGGCGGCACGCAGCGTATCCATAGCGGGAACGACCTCGTGTGCATACACGTTGGCCTGCTCCTGGCCATCAAGAGCCTCGGCCTTCTGATGCACGGCGTCGAGCGCCTTGATGGAATCGTTGATGGCGGTGATACCGTTGCAGAGCTTGTTGAGCGTGTTCTGCTCGCACTGCATGGCGGCCTCAGCACCGGCGGCACGAATAGTCTCAAGGCCCTTAGCAACCTTGGTGGCATAGGCGGTAATGACCGGACGATAGGTACGACGCGCCTCGCGAACCATCGTGGTGGCCTCGATGTTCATGAGCTTGTTGTACTTCTCGAGCTTGCAGTCGTAGCGGCACTGGGCCTCGGCCTTGGTCAGGACACCCGTCTCCTCAAAGAGCGCAATGGCCTTATCGGAAACAAAGGCGGGAAGAGCGTCGGCCGTGGTCTTGTTGTTGGCAAGGCCGCGCTTCTCGGCCTCGATGGGCCACTCGTCGGAGTAACCGTCACCGGAGAACAGGATGCGCTGGTGATCGGTCAGCACCTTCTTGCAGTACTCGAGCGCGGCGTCCTGGAACTTATCCTCGGGCGTACCCTCGAGTGCGTCGGCGAAAGACTTGAGCGACTTGGCCACGGCAGCATCGAGCACCAGGTTGGAGTCGGAGACGTTCTGCTCGGAGCCGCAGGCACGGAACTCGAACTTGTTGCCGGTGAAGGCGAACGGGGAGGTGCGGTTGCGGTCGGTGTTGTCCTGCATCAGCTTGGGCAGGGTATCAGCGCCCAGGTCGAGCACGCCGCGCGTGGCGTGGACGGAAGCCTTGCCGTCGATGATCTTCTCGACAACCTCGGTAAGCTGGTCGCCCAGGAAGATGGACATAATCGCCGGAGGAGCCTCGTTGGCGCCCAGACGATGATCGTTGCCGGCCGAGGCAACGGAGGCACGCAGGAGCTCCTGATAGTTATCGACGGCCTCGATCACCGCGGTGAGGAAGACGATGAACTGCAGGTTGTCGAGCGGGGTGTCGCCCGGGTCGAGCAGGTTCTCGGACTCGGTGCCAAGCGACCAGTTGTTGTGCTTGCCCGAACCGTTGATGCCCTCGAAGGGCTTCTCGTGCAGCAGGCAGACCAAGTCGTGGCGGGAGGCGATGAGCTTCATCTTCTCCATCATGACCAGATTCTGGTCGATGGCCTCGTTGACCTCGCCGTAGACAGGGGCGAGCTCATGCTGGCAGGGAGCGACCTCGTTGTGCTTGGTCTTGGCAGGAATGCCAAGCGCCCACAGCTCGTCGTCCAGGTCCTTCATATAGGCCGAGACGGTGGGGCGGATAGCGCCAAAGTAGTGCTCCTCGAGCTCCTGACCCTTGCAGGGAGCAGCGCCAAAGAGGGTGCGACCGGTGATGACTAGGTCCCTGCGCTTGCGGTAAGCGTCCTTCTTGATCAGGAAGTACTCCTGCTCATCGCCCACGGAAGGAACGACCTTCTTGGGGGTCTTGCCAAACAGCGCCAAAACGCGCTTGGACTCACGCGAGAGCGCGGTCATGGAGCGCAGCAGCGGGGTCTTCTTGTCCAGGGCCTCGCCCGTGTAGGAGCAGAAAGCCGTGGGGATGCACAGGACATCGTCCTTGATAAAGGCGGGGCTAGTGGGATCCCAAGCGGTGTAGCCACGGGCCTCGAAGGTGGCACGCAGGCCGCCGTTGGGGAAGCTCGAGGCATCGGGCTCGCCCTGGATGAGGTTCTTGCCCGTAAACTTGGTAATGGCGGTGCCGTCGTGGTTGGGCTCGAGGAAGCTGTCGTGCTTCTCGGAAGTAATGCCCGAAAGCGGCTGGAACCAGTGCGCGTAGTGCGTCGCGCCCTTGGAGATGGCCCAGACCTTCATGGCGTGGGCAACGGCGTTGGCCACATCCAGGTCGAGCGGCTCACCGTCCTCGAGGGTTGCAGCAAGGCGCTTCCAAATGTCCTTGGGGAGGTAGTCCTTCATGACTTCCTCAGAGAACACCATGGTCCCGAAGCGGTCAGTAAGTTCGGCCATACGGAACTCCCTTCGTATCGGCACCGCGTGAGAAGCGGTGTTGATTACTAACGAACGAGTCATAGATTAGGCTCGTCGTGTTTCCGCGACATTACCGTTATGTTGCTGTCACGAAACCAATCAATGAGGTTACCGCATCGCGGCGGCGTTGCCGCCCTCAACGGCCAATCAACTGTATAAATTGCAGACCTCTCCCCATGGTTTAAGGGTAGTCAATTTGGGATGGGGCTCTATTAACTGGTATTTCGCATCAGATACCAGTCTTTATAGCCCCATCCTAGATTGGCCGCTCTGCTATAGGGAATGTCGATAGCAAGGCATCTTTGATTGGTATCCCCCAAATAGTGAGTGAAACTCCACCGTGGCATAGTGGTGCTGTAGAATCCTTACAACACATCACACTATTTAAGTATCTAAAGGAGCACGATATGCGCGTCGACGAGGTTTTTAAGCAGGCAGCATCCCAGGGCACCGCACCCGTTTCGTTTGAGATGTTCCCGCCCAAGGGCGAGCTGACCCTCGACACGGCTCGCGAAGTGGCAGGCAATCTGTGCAAGCTTTCGCCGAGCTTTGTCTCGGTCACCTGCTCGGCCGGCGGCTCGGGCAACGGTGCCACCACCGCCCCCATCGCGCATATGATTTCGAGCGAATTCGACACGCCCTCGGTGGCGCACCTTACCTGCGTTGGCCGCACGCATGCCGACATCGCCGCCAAGATCGACGAATACCGCTCCGCCGGCGTAGAAAATGTGCTGGCCCTGCGCGGTGATCTTCCTGCTGGCGCGACCGAGGACGACAAGCCCGCCTCGGACTACGCCTACGCCCGCGACCTCATCCCCGAGCTCGTCGACGCCGGCTTTTGCGTGGGCGCCGCGGCCTACCCCGAGGGCCACATTGCCTGTGAGGACCTCAACGCTTCGGTCGAATACCTCAAGCAAAAACAGGACGCCGGCGCGAGCTTCTTTGTGACGCAGCTCTTCTTTGACAACGAGTGCTTCTACCGCTTCCGCGAGCTTGCCGACAAGGCGGGCATCACGGTGCCCATCACCGCGGGCATCATGCCGTTTATGGGCAAGTCCCAGATCAGCCGCATGGTCTTTATGTGCGGCGCGTCGCTGCCCTCCCCCGTCATCAAGATTCTCGCCAAGTACGAGAACGACCCCGAGAGCCTGCAGGCAGCCGGTGTAGATTATGCCGCCCGTCAGCTTTGCGACCTTAAGGAGCACGGTGCCGCCGGTCTGCACCTGTACACTATGAATCGTCCTGCGATCGCCGCGACCATTATGGAGCGCCTGGGGTAATGGAAAAACCGCACATCGATACAACCGCTGTCGAAGTGCCGGCCGACCTTGCGTCGCCGGCGCTTTACCGTGTCGATGCTGCGCACCATCCCCGTGTCGACCGTGCCGAGATGCTGCGGTATCTGGGCTACGGCGGCCAGCAGATTGAGCCCGAGCTGTCACGACGTATTGAGCTTGTGGTCGAGCGCCTTGAGCTGGACATTGAGCCCCGCGGCGTGCGGCGCGTGTTTACCGTCGATGCCACGGGCGTGGACGAGCAGGGAGAGCCTTGCATCCGTCTGGTTGGCACCAACGTTGAGCTGCGCGGTCGCGACATCTATCGACATCTCAAGGACGCCCGCATGGCCGCGCTCATGGCATGCACCCTCGGCATGGACGCCGAGCGTCGTCTGCGCACCACGGGAGCTCAGCAGCCCCTAGAGGGAGCCGTGCTCGACGCCGCATGCTCTGCCTATGTAGAAGCCGCCGTTGAGCAAATGGACCAGCAGGTCAAGACGGACGCCGCCGTTCATGGGCTCGCCGGCAACTGGCGCTTTAGTCCCGGCTATGGCGACTGCCCGCTCTCGGCCCAGCGCTCGATCGTGAATGCGCTCAACGCCACGCGGCTCATCGGGCTTACCGTCACGCCCACCAGCCTGCTCATGCCCACCAAGAGCGTGACCGCGGTGATTGGTCTGTTTGACGGCGAAGTCCACGACGCCCAGAGCCGCCCCACCTGCAATATCTGCCGCATGCGCGAGCACTGCCGCTTCCGTGCCGCCCACACCACCTGCTATTCCAGCCATTAGGAGCCCTCGATGTTTACTCCGCTTATCACTCATGATCTGGACGGTGCTGCGCTGGCGGCACCTGTCAATGCCGCGCGCTGCAACGGCGCCGCGTACAAGACGCGCACGATCGACGATCTGCGCATTAAGGACGATCGCCTGCGTGCGGCCATCGAGGGCACGGGGCACTTGCTGTTCGACGGCGGCATGGGCACCATGTTGCAGGCCGCTGGTATGAAGGCAGGCGCCCTGCCCGAGCTGCTCAACTTTGAGGAGCCCCAGGTCATTACCGACATTCAGCGACAGTACGTCGAGGCCGGCTGCGACGTGATCACCGCCAACACCTTTGGCGCCAACGCCCACAAGCTCGACGGTACCGCCACCGTGGCAGATGTCTTTGCCGCCGCTGTCGCCTGCGCCCGCGCGGCCGGCGCCCACTACGTCGCCGGCGATATCGGCCCCATCGGCGCGCTGCTTCGCCCCTTGGGTACCCTCAGCTTCGACGAGGCCTATGACCTCTTTGCCGAGGAAGTGCGCGCCGGCGTCGCCGCGGGCGTGGACCTCTTTATTATCGAGACTATGACCGACCTGGCCGAGATCAAGGCGGCCGTCCTCGCCTGCCGCGAGAACTCCGACCTGCCCGTCTTTGCCACCATGACCTTTGAGGAAGACGGTCGCACCTTCCTGGGCACGAGTCCCGAGGTTGCCGCCATCACGCTCGATGCCATCGGCGCCGACGTTTTGGGCATCAACTGCAGCCAGGGACCGGCCGAGCTCCGAGGACTCGCCGCTCGCATGCTCACCGTTACGGACAAGCCCGTTATGGTGCAGGCCAACGCAGGACTGCCCCACGTGGACGACGACGGCAACACCGTCTTTGATATCCAGGCGCCCGAGTACGCCGTGGCCGTCGCCGGTATGATTGAGGACGGCGTAAGCGTCGTGGGCGGCTGCTGCGGCACCACGCCGGCGCACATGGCGGCCCTACGCACGCTTATTGACAACCACACGCCCAGCCCACGCCATCGCAAGCCCAGTATGTCGGTCACGAGCGCCCAGACGGTCGTGGACCTTCCCTGCGACGGCCATAAGATTGCCGTCATCGGCGAGCGCATCAACCCCACCGGCAAAAAGCGCCTGCAGCAGGCCCTGCGCGACGGCGACCTGGACTACGTCGTGAGCCAGGGCATCAGCCAGCAGGAACAGGGCGCCGACATCCTGGACGTCAACGTGGGCCTGCCCGAGATCGACGAGGTCAAGATCATCCAACAGGCGACCGAACAGCTCCAGGGCTCCACGCTGTTGCCGTTGCAGATTGACTCCACCGACCCCGCAGCCGTCGAGGCCGCCGTGCGCCGCTACGCTGGCAAGCCCATCATCAACTCGGTCAATGGCAAGCAAAAGATCATGGATGAGATCTTTCCGCTGGTCGCCCACTACGGCACCAACGTTGTCGGCCTTACGCTCGACGAAGGCGGCATCCCCGATACCGCCGAGGCCCGCTTTGCCATCGCCGAACGCATCGTGGCCGAGGCCGCCCGCTACGGCATCGGCCCGGACCGTATCCTCATCGACTGCCTGGTCATGACCGCCTCGACCAATCAACGCCAGGCCGAGCAGATCCTACGCGCCATGTCCCTGTGCAAGGAGCGTCTGGGCGTCAAATGCGCGCTCGGCGTATCGAACATCAGCTTTGGCCTGCCTGCCCGCCCGCTGCTGGGCTCAGTCTTTTTGGCTGCCGCTTTTGGCGCGGGCCTGGACGCCCCCATCATGAACCCGGGCTCCAAGCGCTTTATGGATACCGTCTACAGCTATCGCGTCCTGAGCGTTGAGGACGAGGGCTCGACCGGATACATCGAGCGCTACGCCGGCTGGACCGATCCGTACAAGATTGCCGCAAACCCGGCAGCAGCTCAGGCCGCATCGACCGACACCGTGCCCGCTGCTGGCACCGCCGGCACCGACGGCAACGACGACCCGATTCGTCGCATGGTCGTCTCGGGCCGCAAAGGCGAGATCGCTGCCGAGACCGAGCGCCTGCTGGCAGACCACGACGCCATGGACCTCATCAACAATCACTTTATCCCCGCCCTCGACGAGGTTGGCGTCCTCTTTGACCAGGGTAAGTTCTTCTTGCCGCAGCTCATGGCCTCGGCCGAGGCCGCGCGCGTGGGCTTCGACACCATCAAGCGCCTGATGCCCGCCGGCGAGATTGCCGACAAGGGCAAGATCTGCGTGGCCACCGTCAAGGGCGACATCCACGACATCGGTAAGAACATCGTCAAGATGCTGCTCGATAACTACGGCTATACCGTCTTTGACCTAGGCCGCGACGTCGACCCGCAAGAGGTGCTCAAGACCGTGCGGGAGCGTGACATCAAGCTCGTCGGCCTCTCGGCGCTTATGACCACCACCGTCGTCGCCATGGAGGAGACCATCAAGTTGCTCCATGCCGAGGTGCCGGGCGTCAAGATCATCGTAGGCGGCGCCGTGCTCACCCCCGAATACGCCAAGCAGATCGGCGCGGACTACTACGCCAAGGATGCCGCCGAAAGCGCGCGCATCGCCGAAGAGGTCTTTGGGCAGTAACACAACGGAAACAACCGAGCACCAAAACGTGCCGCATGCGCCACTTGGCACGTGCGGCACGTTAGAATAGAAAAGACTATGCTCGTTTTGGCAGATAGGAGCGCAAGGATGGCGATCACGCCCGCAGAAATCGCGGAAACCCGCGGCATGGTTGAGGAGCAGAACCTCGACATCAGGACCATCACCATGGGTGTTTCGCTCATGGGTTGCGGTGACGAGAACCTCGACCGCATGTGCACGAAGATCTACGACCACGTGACGCACACGGCTGAGCATCTGGTCGAGACCGCCGAGAACCTCGAGCGCGAGTACGGTATCCCCATCGTCAACAAGCGCGTCTCCGTTACCCCGGTGGCGCAGATCGCCGCTTGCTGCAAGGATGAGGACCTCACCCCTATCGCGCACGCCCTCGACCGCGCGGCCGAGACGCTCGGCATCGACTACCTGGGCGGCTTCTCCGCACTCGTCCAGAAGGGCATCGGCGACGCCGATCGCCGCGTTATCCAGTCCATCCCCCAGGCGCTCGCTACCACCAGCCGCGTCTGCTCCAGCGTCAATGTTGCTAGCCTGCGCGCTGGCATCAACATGGACGCCGTGCTTATGGCGGCCCAGACCATCATCGATGCCGCTAGACTCACGGCCGACCAGGATTCCGTCGGCGCTTCCAAGTTTGTCTGCTTTGCCAACATGGTCGAGGACTCCCCGTTTATGGCGGGCGCCGTCCACGGCGGTGGCGAGGCCGACGCCGTCATCAACGTAGGCGTCTCGGGCCCCGGTGTTATGGCCGCAGCCCTGGAGACGCTGCCCGATTCCGCCTCGATGATGGAAGTCGCCGAAAAGATTAAGCAGACCGCCTTTAAGATCACCCGCGCCGGCGAGCTCATGAGCCGCGAGGCCGCCCATCGCCTGGGAGTCGAGAAGGGCATTGTCGACCTGTCGCTGGCCCCCACGCCCGCCATCGGCGACTCCGTCGCGCGCATCCTCGAGATCATCGGCGTGGGCACCTGCGGTGGCCCCGGCACGACCTGCGCGCTCGCCATGCTCAACGATGCCGTCAAGAAGGGCGGCGTCATGGCCAGCTCCAGCGTGGGCGGTCTCTCCGGCGCTTTCATCCCCGTGTCCGAGGACGCCGGCATGATCGCCGCCGTCGAAGCCGGTGCGCTTTCGCTCGAGAAGCTCGAGGCCATGACCTGCGTGTGCTCCGTCGGCCTGGACATGATCGCCATCCCCGGCGACACCCCGGTCGAGACCATCGCCGGCATCATCGCCGACGAGATGGCCATCGGCGTCATCAACAACAAGACCACGGCCGTCCGCGTGATTCCCGCCATCGGCAAGGGCGTGGGTGACTGCGTCGAGTACGGCGGCCTGTTCGGCCGTGCACCCATCATGCCGGTGAACCCCAACGCCGGCACCGTGCTCGCCCACCGTGGTGGACGCTTCCCGGCACCGCTGAACTCGCTGAAGAACTAGCTGAGGGGTTCGGGCGAGGAGCCCCGGGGAGGGCAAATATATAAGGTCGCCTGCTCGGACAGTCCTGACTCGCACGGAGAGCACATTAAGTGCTCTCCGGCTCGTGCGGAACTCGCGATCGACCTTATATATTTGCCCTCCCCGGGGCTCCCGCACAACGGGACCTCGGTTGGGTTCTATCCCGGTTGCAGTTGCTTCGCTCCTGCACCACATGGTTGATACGGCGGTTTGGCGTTGGATCGGTTCTTTCTGATATATGCTGGTTGCGGCTCTTCTTTTGGGAGGAGTCGCTTTTTTGTTGCTAGGAGGTTGGCCCGTGGTTGATGGGGATGCTCGCTCTGAGCTGCTTTCCACAGATTGGAACCAGGAATGGATGCGCCTGCAGGCTGGTCGGCGGCGGGCTGATGACTCTTTTGAGTGGGATAAGCGGGCTCGGCATTTTCGGCCGCTTGAGACTGCTCCGTATGCCCGGGACTTTATGAAGCTGTTGGCGTTAAAGCCTGGTGAATCGGTGCTTGATATGGGGTGTGGGGCTGGGTCGATTGCCATTCCGCTTGCTCAGGCTGGGCATCCTGTGATTGCTGCTGACTTTTCCCCTGCCATGTTGGGCACGCTTGATGCTGGCATTGAGTACTATGGGCTCGAGGATCGCATTACGCCGCTTGAGCTTGCTTGGGATGATGATTGGGATTTGGTTGGACCGGTCGCGAAAGCGGTGGATGTTGCCTTTGCCAGTCGGTCGGTTACGACGACCAATCTAAAAGATGCGCTTGCCAAGCTTGATCGAACGGCTCGTCGGCGTTGTGCTGTCACGATGGTCGCCAACTCCAGCCCGCGCTATGATCTGCACTTGATGAACGCTATCGGCGCCTCGGTTACCTGCAGTAATGGCTTTGTGTATGCTTTTAATATCCTCATTCAGATGGGTGCCCTGCCGCAGGTTACGTACTTTGAATCGCCTCGTCGCGATACCTTCGATAGCCTTGAGGCGGGCGTGGCGGACTTCTCCCGCATGCTCGAGCACGGTAACGAGGATAAGATCGACCGTCTGCGCGTCTACGTCGCTCAGCATATGATTGAAAATCCCCATGCCGGCGAGCCAGGGTCCAAGGGCGTGCCGCAGGGGCGCTATATGCTCGACCATATCCGTAAGGTTCGCTGGGCGTTTATTGCATGGGAACCGGTCTCTGAATCCCGCTCGTAGCCCGTTCACAGCCCGAGCTGCCCATCACCTCGGCATCCGCATTCTTTGCGAACTGGGCAAACGCGCTCCACACCGCGCCGTTCCTGCGCTATCGTGGGACAGCTCACGTAGATTAAGGCCCCGTCGCGGGGCACCCCATACATAGAAAGCGAGAACCCATGGCACTGACAGGAGCCCAGGTCAAGCAGCTTCGCAGCATGGCCCATCACCTCAACCCCGCCATCATCATCGGTAAGTCCGATGTCAACGAGGGCACCGTCGAGCAGACGGTCGCCTACCTGGAGAAGCATGAGCTCGTTAAGTGCTCCGTGCTCGATGGCTCCAGTCTTTCCGCCCGCGAGGCCGCCGAAGAGCTCTCCGAGCGTTGCCACGCCGAGGTCGTCCAGGTCATCGGCCGCAAGTTCTCGCTGTATCGCGAGTCCTCGCGCAAGGACATCGAGAAGATCAAGCTCGTCTAAGAGCCAATGATTCTGCGAGCCAACACATAGCAAGCTTTCGGGTGCCCAAGTACTTCGGGCGCCCGTTTTTTATCGCTCGACCAGCACGCGATTGAGCCGCCCCTCCACCAAGCGCTCGTATAGACGCCGCGTCTCGGGCTCGGGCACGCCATTGACCTGCTCCCTCAGATGGTGCATATGCCCGCTGTACAGCTCGACGATATCGCGCCGCCGCCCCGCCGCACTGTAGACGCGCATGGCGCAGCGCACCATATCCTCACGCGCCGTTTCCTGTCGAAGCCCCGACTCCGCCAGCCAAATCGCCGACTGCAGATCGTTTTCTTCTAGAGCGGCATTTGCTCCCTTAATCATGCAATCGATGTACTTTGACTGCATAATGCGTCGCATACGCAAAAAGTAGGTGGGGTTACAGCCATTGGGAACATACAGCGGTCCGGCATAAAGCTGCTCAATCTTAAGGCACAGCTCAACTAAATGGGGCCCGCGTGCGCCCGTGCGATTTCCCAAAACCTCGCGGCTTATCTGGTCAAACAGCCGTACATCGGTCTTGACGTAGTCGCCGTTGAGTCCGATGCATTCATTTTGGATGAGCACACACGACTTGCCATCCGGCGTCGGTCCCAAAGCCGACCGCAAGCGCGATATCGTCGAGTACAGGTTGTTGCGGGCGCTATTGAACTCGGCATGGGGCCACAGCTCCATGGCCAGCGTCTCACGATCGACGAGCGCATCCATGCCCAGTGCAAGCCGCTCGGCAAGTGTCGCCGCCTTCTTGCGGCGCCACATTTTGTCCGTGATGGGAAACCCGTCGCGCTCGGCGCGAAACGCGCCAAACATGCGAATCTCGATATGGTCGATGGTATCAACGGCTTCAACCTCGCCGGCCTGGAACAGGCGCTCGCCCTCCCCTTCCAAATCGTCGCGCAGCGAGTACCGCGACAGCTCGCGCACGGGAAGCTTCTTGCGAATCCTGGTCGCCGGCTCGCCCAGACAATGCATGGCAAGGCGCGCAAAGAGCCGATACGATGGCTCTAGAATCCCCGCACGATTCATGGACATCCAGGCCGCAAGATCGCTATCTCGCCCCGCACAGGCCAAATGCAGCGCCACCATCCAGGCCTCCGCTCCACCAACCTGCGTCTGGCTTATATCGAGCAACTCCGCTTCCTCACGTACCGAAACCATCGAGGTGTTACGCAGATACGCCGCGCGCTCCAGCAGCAATGCGTTATCGCGCATGTACGCAATCG
Organism: Collinsella sp. TF12-2AT; assembly: GCF_003436735.1. Lineage (NCBI taxonomy): Bacteria > Bacillati > Actinomycetota > Coriobacteriia > Coriobacteriales > Coriobacteriaceae > Collinsella > Collinsella sp. TF12-2AT. Next base: position 259,066 of record NZ_QSQK01000001.1, read on the forward strand.
ACTCTTCGGCAAGTTTGAGCACTTGGACCGCACGGAACTTTGCATTAACCGGCCGTCCCTCTGCCAGCGACTGCCAGCCTTCTAGCAACAGGCCAAACAGCTGAATCTGGTTATCGCGCATGCGCACGGCAAAACGATCGAGCTCGTTGAACGCCGCGTCGTCGGTTACCGGCAGGCCGGAAAGGAGCCGCCGTGCCGCCAGCACCATGCGCACCCAGATAGCCATCGCCTTAAGCCCACGTACGTCGAGCGCCTCCCGCACCACCGTCATCTCGTCGTCGCGCTCGTCGGTTCCCGCAAACGACCCGTCAAAGAGCTCCACCAGCATGCTATCGGCCCGTATAACAATCCCCGCGATGTCGAGCTCACAGTCGTAGGCCTTGCTCGTTTTGAGCTGCTGTAGAACGCCGCCGTCATCTCCCCGTTCGGTCAGGCATCGCTTGACCTCGATATGCGCGGACAGCATGTCGAGTGCGGTGTGGGACGTCTCTATTTCTGGCACGGCCAGGTTCGTAGGAAGCCCAAGCCCGTTGTCCCCATAGCAAACAGCCGTCAGTGTCTGGGCCACCCTCCATGAAACAGGGTCTATTTCGCAGGCCGCCCGTTCGCCCCCGCGCTCGATGACCGATGCCATATAGCGAGCGAGCTTTGTATTGGACACGCTGACCGCTGCCAGATATACGCCAAGCGCCTCGGCAGGCGTTGGCTCTGGAGCCGGATCCTCGGCATCGATCGTGCCCAGCGCTGCTCGGCAGATATCGGCCCCGTGCCCCGTCAGAGCCAGATCGACCCCATACTGCCCAGCAAGTTCAAGGACCGCATCACGGTCCAAAAAGGCGTCCGCCAGGCCCATCGCCGCATCGGATCGGCCCGCCTTAAGCAAAATCCGGGCCGCCCTCGGAACAAGTTCGGGGCGAACCTCGGCCACCAACTTACGCAAGCGCAAGCGTCCGTTATCCTCCGTGCCCAGACACGTAAAACTCCGCTCGGCGGGGTCCAAGCCAAAGATCGGGTAGTCGCGTACGAAGTAGGACTGGTCGACCATCGATAGCCTCACCCCGCAAGCCTCGAGTTCTGCGATATTGCCCTCGCCCATCAAAATCATGAGACATGCCACGCAAAACAGTGCATTATTGTCGAGCGAAGCCAGGTCGACAAGTGCCGCGCCATATACGTTGACAATCTCGTTTTCGAGCAGACCGGCTACGTCGCCTTGGCCATACAGACCCGTCTGCAATGCCGAAACGAGCTCGGGCACGCCCTGCGTGAGCTGATAAAAGTCGAGCGATGTGCTGATCGAAAACGCCGATGCCCACGCCGAATACTCATAGGCATGCACCTTGAGCATCTGCGCATTGATCTTAACCGAATCGCCCAGCCCATGAATCAGTTGACGATTTGAAGGACGGCAGGAGATAAAGACCCCCACCCCCATAGCGCGCAGGCCGCGAATCCTGTCGATGAGGTCTTCGGTATCGTGCTGATCGAGGTTTGGCACATTATCAATCGCGATAAGGGAGTGCGGTTTGTCTTTGAGTTCTTCGGTAACCACCTCGAGCTGCATAAACACCTCGCGCCCAGTGGCGCGATCGGCCTCGATAATCCGCACGGGGCCTCGCGTCGGGTCGCATTTAACCTCATGGGTGTACTGCAGCAGCACCGAGGTCTTCCCAAACCCGTCGGGCGCATAAAGAACCACGATGCCGGCCTTTCGGCCCTTGGCGAGAAGCTCATTCATCAAGCGTTCGCGTCGCACCATATAGCCACCGCCCAGCGGCATCAGCTCGAGGTCGTCCATACTGCCCAAATCGTTTACCATGCCCGCTCCTCAACTCGACCGTATGGACACTGTAACCGCAAGACCATACAAGCCGCGCTATGAATAGAGCGACCTTGTGTTCTAGGTTGTCTTTTGGTACGCAAGCGGCAAGTTTTTGTACAGCGAGGGCCGATTGTTATTAATCCCCCGACTAATCGGTCTTTAAGCAGGTAAATGAGCTTGTCAGCTTGTCCCATCTAAGCGGCAGTGTAACGCAAATGAACAAGGTTCAGCTATGTCATTCAACTCGCCTAGCACCCGCTACCGTCTACGACCTTTTAGTGGCATTTTTGCATAGAATCTGGTATGGAATGAATCAAGCTGTTGGGCATCCGGCATTCGTCAAGCTTGCGGCAAGATTTTGGTCAAGCGGGCGGAGAGGGATAACAAAAAGGCCCCCGCAAAGCGGAGGCCTTAGGCAAGGCTATGTCGAGATGCAGGATTCGCGCTACTCGCAGAGCGAAAGGGCGGCCTCGTCGGCAACGACAACGCAGTTGGTGTGCAGCTGCAGGATCGAAGCCGGGCACGCGGGCGTAACCGGACCATAGCACATGTCATGCACGGCCTGAGCCTTGGCCTCGCCGTTGGCGACGACTAGGATCATGCGGGCATACATGATGGTCTGGGTACCCATGGTGTAGGCCTGACGGGGAACATCGTCGATGCTGTCGAACAGGCGGCTGTTGGCCTGAATGGTGCTCTCGGTGAGGTCGACGCAGTGCGTGCCCTTGGAGAAGTGGTCATCGGGCTCGTTGAAACCAATGTGGCCGTTGTTGCCAATGCCGAGCAGCTGCAGATCCGGGTAACCGGCGGCGGCGACGATCTTGTCGTACTCAGAGCAGGCAGCGGCGGCGTCGGGGTTGGAACCGTCGGGCACATGCGTGTTGTTCAGGTCGATGTTGATGTGATCGAAGAAGTTCTCACGCATGAAGTAGTGATAGCTCTGGGGATCGTCGTGCGAAAGGCCGCGATACTCGTCCAGGTTGTAAGTGCTGACCTCGGCAAAGTCGACGTCGCCCTTCTCGTACCAAGCAGCGAGCTGCTTGTAGGCACCGATCGGGGTGGAGCCGGTGGCAAGACCCAGCACGCAATCGGGCTTGAGGATAACCTGCGCCGAGATGATATTGGCGGCCTTGCGGCTCATATCCTCGTAGTCTTTAGCTTTAATGATCTTCATTACGCGTCCTTTCTCGTACAAGAGAGGCAAGGCTCCCCTTACAAGCACTTGCCCGCGGCCCGCGTCGGCCGCAACCAACGTGTGCGGCCACCAGGGCGAGGTCGCGTAATGTATGTGTCTCGTGTCTAGCCGCGTCGAGGCCCCTGCCCGTCCACGGTGACCCAAAGCCGTTTAGCTTCGGACAAATCCCATCTTGCCACGGAGGGCGCCCTCTTTCAAGGGCGCCCTCCATAAACGTGTTTGAATTGTAGGCTAATGGCCACGTGCACTTACTAGCGCTCGCGAGCAACGATGAGCTGGTCCATCTCTTCGACATGCGCACCAACGGAGCCCTTGATACTCGAGAACTCAACGGAGTTGCACACCAAGATGGGAACCGTCACATCGTAGCCCTCGGCAGCAATTGCCTCGCGATCGAACTCGATGAGCACGTCACCCTTATGGACGACATCGCCCACCTGTGCATGCACGCTAAAATGCTTGCCCTCAAGCTGAACAGTGTCCAAGCCAACGTGGATGAGCACGTCTAGGCCATCGACCGTGTTGAGCGCAACGGCGTGACCCGTGGGAAAAATGGCCTCGACCTTGGCGTCTGCCGGCGCAATCACACGCGTGCCGGTAGGCTGAATCGCCACGCCCTGGCCCAAAAGGCCGGTGGCAAATGTCTGGTCATTGACCTCGGACAACGGAATGACGTCGCCCGAGATGGGAGCATCCAGCGTAAGAACTCGTCCACGCATACCAAAAGACCTTAGGACTTTAGTGAACATGCTCCCCCTCGGACATACCAATCAATCAAAATAGCTTTAACAGTTTACCACTTGGCACCCGTTTTTGACCATTAGGGAAGTTCGCGCTTGACAACCTCGACGATGTCGTCGACAACACGCTGAGTGAGCTCGTGCGTCTCCGCCTCGGCCATAACACGGACCAGCGGCTCGGTACCGCTCGGGCGCACCAGAATGCGGCCGCGGCCGTCAAGCTCCTTCTCGGCGGCAGCGACGGCGTCCCAAATGGGCTGGCAATCGTCCAGGCCGGCCTTGTTGTCGGAATGCACGTTGACGAGTACCTGCGGGTACTTCTTCATGATGCCGGCAAGATCGGTGAGGGTACGACCGGTGCGCTTGAGCACGGCCAGCAGCTGCAGAGCCGTCACCAGGCCGTCACCGGTGGTGTTGTGCTCCAGGAAGATGATGTGGCCGGACTGTTCGCCGCCGATGACGGCGCCATCCGCGAGCATGCGCTCCAAAACGTAGCGGTCACCCACGGCGGTCTGAACCATCTCGAAGCCCTGCTCCTTCATAGCGATGGAGAAGCCAAGGTTGCACATGACGGTCGAGACGATCTCGGAGTTGGCGAGCTTGCCGCGGGCGGCGAGGTCAGAACCGCAGATAGCCAGGATGTAGTCACCGTCGATCTCATTGCCCTCGCCGTCGACGAACAGCACGCGGTCGGCGTCGCCGTCGTGGGCCAGGCCGATATCGGCGTGGGTGCGCAGCACGAGCTCGCGCAGGGGCTCAAGGTGAGTGGAGCCGCACTCAACGTTAATGTCGGTGCCGCAGTAATCGGTGTTGATGGCATGGACCGTGGCGCCCAGGCGCTGCAGCGCAGCGGGCGTGGTCTGGCAGGAAGCACCGTGACCGCAGTCGACGGCAACAACCAGGCCATCGAGCTTAAGGCCGTCGAGCGTGCTGATGGCATGATCGACATAGGCCTTGCGGGCGTCTTTCATCTTGATGATGTGACCCACACAGGCGCCGGTCGGCAGCGTGTCGGCAGCCATGGCCTCCTCGGACATGACCCAGGCGCTGATCTCTTCCTCGACAGCATCGGGAAGCTTCATGCCCTTGCGGCTAAAGAACTTGATGCCGTTGAACTCCGGCGGATTATGCGAAGCGGAGATGACGATGCCGCCGTCGAGCTCGTTTTGGACGGTGAGCAGCGCCACGGCCGGCGTAGGGATAACGCCGCAGCAATGCGGACGGCCGCCCTCTGCCATAATGCCAGCGGTCAGAGCACTCTCGAGCATGGTACCCGAAAGGCGCGTGTCGCGGCCGATGCAGATGTCCGGGCCAAGGAACTTGGTCGCCGCGCGGCCCAGGCGAAACGCGAGGTCGCACGAGAGGTCGGCATTGGCGACGCCACGGACGCCGTCGGTACCGAAGATGTTCTGGGGCATAGGATCGCTCCTTCCCTAGCAGGCGATATACAACCGCCCGCCCTAGTCGAAAAAGAAAAGCGGGACCCGCCGAGGAATCGGCAGGCCCCGCTTGTACATTGTATCTCGAAAGGAGATAAAACCTTAGCGCTTGGAGAACTGGGGAGCGCGGCGGGCCTTCTTGAGGCCGTACTTCTTGCGCTCGACCACGCGAGCATCGCGCGTAAGGAAACCGGCCTTCTTGAGGTCAGCACGGTAGTCGCCAGCGTTCAGAAGAGCGCGAGCGATGCCCAGACGCAGAGCGCCGGACTGACCGGAGATGCCGCCGCCATCGCACAGAGCGATAACGTCGAACTGACCGGCGGTGTCGGTCACCTTGAAGGGAGCAAGGGCGTTCTCAACGAGCTGATGACGGCCGAAATACTGCTCGGCGTCACGCTTGTTGATGGTCACCTTGCCGGTGCCGGGGACGAGACGGACGCGGGCGACGGCGTTCTTACGACGGCCGGTACCCTGGTAGACAACGGTGTTCTCAGCCATCTTTAAGCCTCCAGCTCAATCTTCGTGGTGTTCTGGGCAGCATGCGGATGCTCGGCACCAGCGTAGACCTTAAGCTTGGTCATCTGGGCACGGCCGAGGGTGGTCTTGGGCAGCATACCGCGAACGGCGCGCTCGATGACCTTCTCCGGGTGCTTCTCCATAGCCTGGCGGAAGCTCTCAGCCTTGAGGCCGCCGTTGTAGCCGCTGTGGCGATAATAGGTCTTCGTGTCGGCCTTGTTACCGGTAAGCTGGACCTTATCGGCGTTGATGACGACAACGAAGTCGCCGCAGTCGCTGTTGGGCGTGAACTGGGGCTTGTTCTTACCGCGCAGGATCATTGCGATCTGGGTGGCAAGACGGCCCAGGACAGCACCATCGGCGTCGACGAGAACCCAGTTGCGCTGGACCTCGCCCTGCTTGGCGTAGTGAGTCGATTTCGAAATCACTTAGACTCCTCCATGTACAGTACGTGTTGTTACAGAGATTCACGGGGCTCTGCAAGTAACCCGTCCATATTACCCCGCTCGCCGTACGAGTCAACAGGTATTTTGGCTCCGACCAGAGTTTCTGCACATGTCATCCACGAGCCGTGATTTTTCCAACTCTTTAGCTGTTGTCATTTTTTGAGGGTTCGCCGTCGCTAGCGCTCAACGAACTCTTGGATTTCCGCGAGCAGGCGCTTTGCCTCCTGACGGCCCTGGATATACAGGTCCAAAAGCTTTGCCGGATCGTGCTCGACATGGCCGACCTCGACCGGCTTTTGCGGAGCGATGACCAGCGCGCGGCCCTCGCGCTCATACTTCCACAGGTGCATGCGCTGGAGGTTATAGCGGTCGTGGCGCGTCTCGATAGCCTCGAGCAGGTAGGGGTAGTCGGCATAGCGGGCGCGCGCGGCAGGCATAAACTCGTAGGGCTTTTTCTCGTACGAGCGGTCCTGGGTGACGATGACGACCGCACGGTCGAAGCCCGCCTCCTCGAGCACATGCTCGATAGGAACCGAATCGGCCACGCCGCCGTCGACGTATTTGTGCCCGTCGATCTCGACCGGCGGCGTCACCAGCGGCAGCGAGGTGGAGGCGCGCACAGCATCGAGGTCGAGCACGGCGCTTTTGACCGGCAGGTAGGCAGCGGTTCCAAACAGCATGTCCGTCGCGACGGCGTACATCTCGATGGGGCTCGCGTCGAACGCCTCGTTGTCAAAGGGATCCAGGCGGTCCTGGATATCGTTGAAGATAAAGTCGTAACCCACGATGGAGCCCGTGGATGCGAAGGATGCGGCACCCATGTAGCGGTTGTCATTGCAGAAGGTCAGGTTGATGCGATTGACGCGACCGATCTGGTGTGACTTGTAGTTGACGCCGTTGAGCGCACCGGCCGATACGCCATATACCGCCGGAATTTCGACACCGGCCTCCATGAGAACGTCGAGCACGCCGGCGGTAAACTGCCCACGAAAACTGCCACCCTCCAAGACGAGCGCGACCTTGCCGGCGTTCTTTGCCTTATCTTCTGCAGTCATATTGACCTCCTGCGATTGCGTTTTGGCTTTCTTCTACCCAGTTTTGGAATGGAGGGCGCGCAGGTTTTTCGAGGCGGCAGGTGCAGCGGAAAGTGCGTCCCAGTTTGAGGCGGGATTACGGGATGCGCTTTCCGCTTGGACCGCCGTTGGGAAAGCGCGACCCGTTCTGAGCGCGGATTCCGGGATATACTTTCCGCTAGCCATTCATTTGGAAATTGCATCCCATTCCGAATGAAGATTCCGGGATGCAGTTTCCGCTTGAGGCGTCATCCGGAAACTGCACCCCAGTCTGAGCCGGAATTCCGGGATGGATTTTCCGCCTGGGCCGCCGTTAGGAAAGCGTGTCCCACCCTGCGTTGCCGTAGCGTTTGCTTAACGTCCGCGCCCTAAACAGAGTTCGATTCTCCGCGGATGAAGGGGATCTGTCGGCGCGGGGCACAGCCAGCAGAAATGCCGTCGGCAGCACATCTGTTTTGGCTGGGGCTTTGCGCGGAGAATCCGCGTATTTGCTTCGCAAATCCGCACCGGCTTCGGCCACCTGCCGGCGTCCTCGCCCGCGGGCTAAAAACGCTTACGCGTTTTCTTTACGCCCGCGCCCTGCACAGAGTTCGATTCTCCGCGGTGCGGACAAGAAATAAAAGGCAGGTAGATATGAGTATCTACCTGCCTGTTACTTATGGTGGAGGCGCGGAGAATCGAACTCCGGTCCACGAAAGCCCCCTGATTGGCATCTCCAAGCTCAGTCGCTGGTTTAGTCTCGGACGCTTTGCGCGCAGCGACACGCTCGCGGTGTCCTAACCGGTTCGGTCTTAGCCTGCGCCATACCGATTACGTGCGCAGGAGCATTCCCCTAACATGACGTCGCGCCGGTGTCGGGGAAATCACCGGGTTGACGCGCCGCTATAAACTAAGCAGCGAGAGCCATAGGCTCAAAAGAAGAGTTGTTGTCAATTCAATTTGACGGTACCCCTGTTTAACGAGGCGAGGAGACCTCGGCTTGCTTCCTCTCTCAGAGCTATCGTGTCGAAACCAGTCGCCCCCGAATGTCGGGAAAGTCTGGATGGTATCGGGCCTGCAAACACCCGATAACCGTCGACTTTTCAAGGAACATGCGGGGCAAGCCCCGCTTGTGGAGTGTTATCTTACCACGTTCTGAAAGCGGACAGCTGTTCTATGCACGAGCTGTGAAGACCCCAATGTGCGCCACACTTCGCACTTTTGCTACCGATCGCGTCACGTATATTTTCGCCAAGCAAAATTGACCCGTCGAAAGGACCGTTATGGATACCAAGCAGCAACTCGTCAATGCCCTCGCAGGCCTAGGCGCAACCATTACCGAAGCTATGGATGTCATCGAGGGCTTTGTCCCCTGCGGACATCCCGCCCTCACGGTATCGAACGCACTCGTCGCGCTGGACGCTGACGATGATGCAGCTCTCACTCAGCGGCTTGAGACCGTCGAGGGCTTTATCGACCACGTGAGTGAGAACCGCGGCGTGGCTGCCTACCACGGTATCGAGGTCGAGCTCGCGGGCCCCAAGGCCGATCTGTTCGCAGCAATCCGCGAGGTAGGCGCCCTTATGCAGACCGCAGGCGTCAAGAACACCCAGGTCAACGAGTGGGTCTACCGAAGCCTGGCAGCACTCGATAGCTCCGACGAAAAGGCAGCCGAGCAGCTCGCAGAAAGTCCCGCCATTAAGGCCGAGCTTTTGTAAATAGCAGACGCGGGCCCCTTGGCGCATCGTCGTCCAAGAGGCCCGCAAACAGTTTGCGTCAACCGATAGCCGCGCGGCCGCGTTCGGCCAAAGCCAGAATCGGCATCATTTGGCGCGGGGTCTTTGCTGCAAGATCGGCATGTTCGAGCAGCTTGCGATCGTTGGTCACCAAGTAATCGACCTGCGCGCGCTTGCACGCGGCGAGCACCAAGTTGTCCTCGTAATCGCGATGGAGCGCTACGTATTTGTCGGCCAGCCAAAGGTCCGACGCATCTGCACCCACGGCCGTGGCGTTTTCGGTCATATTCCGAACAAACGCCAGCGCCGCATCGCCAATCGCGCGGGCAGAAGCCTCGTCGAGCGCTCCCCCGCTGGCAAGAACGCTACGCTTCAGTTCGTGCTGGACAACGTACAGCACGTCCTTGGCGATATGTACCGGAAAGAGCAACGTTGCGCCCGATTCCGTCGCCCGCCCAATAAACGCACGCGCGGCAAGCGACTCGGCATGGTCGACGCAAAACGAATCAACCCATACGTTGGCATCCACCATTATTTTGAGGGAAGCCCTGCTCACAGGATCATCCCCTTTTGGCGATAGCGCTCGTCCATGGCTTCGGAATAGATTGTGTCCCAATCGCGATCGTCGGATACGGGCGACGTAGCGATGCCCAGATCCGCGTAAAGCTGATCCGCCACCGCCCATGATGCGGCGAACGGTGCATCGGGCGCGACGGTCTGCTGCCGGTCGTCGACGGCCGCAAGCACTTCCTCGCACTGCCCGCCACCCTGCGCGACCTTAGCCACCACCTTTTTGATGAGCTCGGGCAGTGACCCACCCGAAAGCCGCAGCACCTCCTCGGCACGGTTCTTGACCTGGCGATCTACGCGAACGTTCACCTGCGCCATGCCGCTAACAGCACCCACGCCGATCCCGCTCCCTTCAATTGCTAGCCCTGCTAGCAACACTATATAGAGAAGCTAGCACATGGTCAAACGCAAAAGGCCTGCGCTCGGACGACACCGATGCCGTCTGGGCGCAGGCCAGATAACGTGGGCGAACACGTCTGCTAACGCAGGTACGCCTTTGCGTTGCCCAGGCTGTAGGCGATCGTTGAGCCGTTGTGCAGCAGTGACGACGTCTGCGGAGTGATCATGCCGGTAATACCCAATGCCAACAGCGCCGAGTTGGTGAGCATCACCTTAGAGTAGGAGCTCGTCAGACGATCAATGAGGCCCTGACTCATGCGGCGCAGGCGCACGATTGCGGCAAGATCCGTATCGGTCAGGATGATATCGGCGACCTCCTTGGCGATGTCGCTTCCGCCACCCATCGCCAAGCCCACGTCGGCCAAACCGAGCGCCGGCGAATCGTTGACGCCGTCGCCCACCATGGCAACATGGCGCCCCTCGCTCTTAATGCGCTCCACATAGGCGTACTTGTCCTCGGGCAGCAGTTCGGCCTTAAACTCGTCGACACCCGCCTCTCGCGCAATGCGCTCGGCCGTGCGCTCGGAGTCGCCCGTGAGCATAACGACATGCTTGACGCCCAGCGCATGCAGGTCGGCGATTGCCTCGCGGACCCCGGGCTTGAGCGGATCCTCGATGCCGAGCACGCCGACGACCTTGCCATCGACCGCCAGATACAGCGGTGACAGGCCCTGCATCTGAGACTCAATGCGCTCCTTAATGTCGGAATCGAGCTGCGCGCCCTCGTCCTCAAACACAAAGTGTGCCGAGCCGATAATCGCGCGACGCCCTTCAATGGACGAAGCGATGCCGTGCGCCACGATGTATTCGACAGCAGCATGGCGCTCGCGGTGCTCGAGCCCACGCTCGCGTGCCGCATTGACCACGGCACGCGCCACCGGATGCGGAAAATGCTCCTCCAAGCAAGCGGAAAGGCGCAGGACCTCGTCCTCGCTCCAGCCATCGGTGGTGAGCACGCAGGCAAGACGCGGCTGCGCCTCGGTAAGCGTGCCGGTCTTGTCAAACACAATGGTGTCGGCCTTGGCAAACGACTCAAAGTACTTCGCGCCCTTGACCATGACGCCCATCTTGGCAGCATCGCTCATAGCGGTCATGACGGCAACGGAACCCGTGAGCTTGAGTGCGCACGAGTAGTCGACCGTCAGTGCCGCCGAGGTCTTGATGAGGCTGCGGGTAGTAAGCGCAACCAGGCCCGCGAGCAGGAAGTTCCACGGGACGATCTTGTTGGCAAGGTCCTCCATATGCGACTGGCCCTCGGACTTGAGCGAGTCGGCCGTCTGCACGAGCGAGACGATTGAGCGCAGTTTGGTTTGCGCCGTATTGGCGCGCACGCGCACCAAGATGCCGCCGTCTTCCACGACGGTACCGGCGAACACGTCGTCGCCCACGCTGCGCTCGACGGCCAGCGGCTCGCCGGTCAGGGTCGCCTGGTTGACCATAGCGCTCCCCTGCTCGACAACACCGTCGATGCAGATGGACATGCCGGTGCGCACGGCGACCAAGTCGCCGTGCTCGAGCTCGGTGGCGGCAACGCTTACCTCGGTGTCGCCGACGACCTTTTGCGCCTTGTCGGGCACATCGAGCAGCGAGTTGATGAGCTCGTTTTCGCTCATGGCGCGGGTGTAGTCCTCGAGCAGCTCGCCCACGTTGAGCAGGAACATCGTCTGGCCCGCGGTGTCGACATCACGCTTGACGAACGAAATGCCGATGGCCGAAGCGTCGAGCACGGGAACGGTCAGGCGCGGCTGCGCGAGCTCATGAAGGGCAGCGCGCAAAAATGCCATGTAACCGGCCACGACAAACACCGCACGCAGAGGCGTCGGCAAGAACCAGCGACGTGCGTAATGGGCACCGATAAGTGTGGCAAGATCCATGACGAGCTTGTGCTTGCGTGGCTCAAGCTGCATCACGTAGCCTGTCTTTGCGTCGGCAATGGCCTGAGCGTCGAGCGCACCGACGGCGGCCAGCACGGCATCGCGGCGCGACTCGTCGTATTCGAGTGCCATCTGGCCGATGCGGCCGTAGACGCGCACCTTGTGCACGCCGTCGATGTCGCCGCCAAGCTTAAGAAGTGCATCGAGATCGCTCTCTGGCACAGGACCCGCCAATTGAAGACGGGTCCTGCCGGGGATCTCGCTAATAATCGAGAATCTCATAGTTTGTGCCTGGGAGCGTTACTCGGCTGCCTCGTCAGCAGCGGCCTCGCTCTGGGTGATGTAAGCAGCCTCGGCAACCATGTCGTCGACATTAGCCTTGGCCTGCTCGACCATGTCCTGGTAGCCGTTCTTGATGCGCATGCCACACGCGATACCCTGCACGCAGGCATTCTTGACCGGAGCGCTGGTAAGCAGCTTGATGCCGGCCGTGCCAAGCAGAAAACCGCCACCGACAAGCAGGGTATTGAACGTCGACTTCTTCATGTTGCTTCTCCCTTTTGCCGCATTGGACGCGGCACGGTGCCTCAGCACCCGAGTAAATAAGTTTGCTCGAGCACGCTTTTGAAATATCTCAATTTTATCTAACTATCTAGGTCAGCCATGGCTAACCTTTTGAAAATTAACGATGCGGAGTAACCGATTGTCAATGTGACAAAGGGACTGTCCCTTTGCCCCTTCTTACAACTGCCAGGTAGCTGCTTCCTTTTGCAGCGCCACCATGCGGGCGAATTCTCCACCTGCCGCCTTGAGCTGCGCCGGAGTGCCCTGCTCGGCAACCACACCATCCTTGAGTACAACGATCTTATCGGCATTTTCCACCGTACGCATACGGTGGGCAATAACGATAACCGTCTTACCTGCAAGCAGACGGGAGAGCGCCTGCTGAACCACGGTCTCGTTCTCCACATCCAAGCTCGCCGTCGCCTCGTCCAACAGCACGATAGGCGCGTCTTTGAGCAGCGCACGGGCGATAGAGATGCGCTGGCGCTCACCGCCGGACAGCTTGGAGCCGTTCTCGCCGATCATGGTGTTGTAACCCTGCGGCATGCGGCTCACAAACTCATCGCAGTTGGCGGCACGCGCAGCCGCAAGCACTTGCTCATCGGTGGCGCCACGACGCCCGAGGCGGATGTTTCCCATCACCGTGTCGTCAAAGAGCAGCACGTCTTGGAACACAATGGCGTAGTCGCGCAGCAACACCTCGGGATCCACGCTCGCAACATCCACGCCGCCCACGGTGACCGTGCCTTCGGTGGCGTCCCAAAAGCGCGCGGCCAGGCGGCTCACCGTGGACTTACCGGAGCCCGAAGGACCGACCAGTGCCGTGACCTCGCCTTCCTTGGCGGTAAAGCTCACATCGGTAAGAACTTTCTCGCCGGCGCGGCCGTCCTCGCCCGCACCATAGCCAAATGCCACGTGATCGAACACCACATCGTGGCCTACGGGCTCAAACTGCTCGCTGCCCCGCGCCACGGGCTCTTCCATGATGGAACGCATGCGCTTGGCCGACGACTCGGCGGCAAACAGCTCGGACATCAGCATCAGCGCCTGATCAAAGGGCGCATAGATGCGGCTCACCATAAGCAGGAAGGCAAACATCATCAAAAAGTCGACCTGGCCGGAGGCGACCATCGCAGCGCCCGTGACCAACGTGGTGGCAATCCCCAGGCGCAGGATGGCAAAGGCGGAGTTGACCAAAAGCCCGTTGGCGAGCTCGCCTTTGGTGGTCTCGCGCTCCTCGGCATCGATCACGGCGTTGAGTCCCTCAAGATAATGGGCCTCCTGGTTGGTGGCGCGGATCTCGCGCACGCAGTCGAGCGTCTCCTGGATCGCCTCGGTGACCTTGACCTTCTCGGCACGCACATGGTCGAACACCGGGATCATGGGGCCGCGCGTCAGATACAGCACGGCAAAGGCCACGGGAACGCTCCAAAACGCCGCGATCGCCAGCTGCCAGCAAAAGAACAGCGACGCCACGAACACAATGGCGCTTGCGATGATGGCACCCCAAAGCTCTCCCAGCACGTGGCTGTAGGCGTGCTCCATAGTCTGAACGTCGCCCATGATGGTTTCGGTTAGATCGGCCAGATCACGACGGCCGAAAAACGACAACGGCAGCTTGCGCAAGCGCTCGGCGATCTCCATACGCTGCTTGCCGCACTCCTCGTAAAAGATGCAGTAGGTGTAGTAATACTGCTGCCAGTTAGAAGCAAAGAGCAACACAAAAAAGACCAGGAGGCCGCCCACGATCGGCAGGGCATCCGGCAGGTCAGCCCCGCTGGCGAGACGCTCGACAAAGCCGGCCATAACCAGGAATAAAAAGCCCATGCCGGCCATGGTAATGAGATTGGTGAGCGTGGTCCAGAAAATGCCGCGTTTTACGCCGGCGACGCCTTTATCGGATAGGAAGTACTTCTTTTGGAATGAGGCGAACATTTAGGCCTCGCCTCCCTTCGTGACAGCGGCATCCGCGGTCGCTGCAGTGATTTTCCAGCTCGCGGCCTGTTCGTATTCGGCCCACATCTTGGCATACAGACCCTCTTGGGACAGCAACTCGGCATGGGTACCCGACTCCTGCACGCTACCCTGGTTGAGCACCACGATCTTGTCGGCCCCCACTACAGTCGAGAGTCGGTGCGCAATCATAATGACCGTGCGACCCGCCGCCAGCTTGCTAAAGGCGCGCTGGATGAGCGCCTCGTTCTCGGGGTCGGCAAACGCCGTGGCCTCATCGAGCACCACGATAGGCGCGTCTTTAAGGATCGCGCGGGCGAGTGCCACGCGCTGGACCTCGCCGCCCGAAAGATATGCTCCGCCGGCACCGAGTATGGTATTGATGCCCTGTGGAAGCTTGGCCACAATGTCGTCGCACTGAGCTGCGGAGAGGGCCGCACGCACTTCGTCGTCAGTGGCCGTAGGCTTGGAAGCGCGCACGTTATCGGCAAGTGTTTGCCGGAACAGCTGGTTGGTCTGGAACACGAAGGCGACCTGGTCCATAAGCTCGTGCGGGTCCATGTCGCGAACGTCCACACCGCCTACGAGCACACGGCCTGCGGAAACATCCCAAAAACGCGGGATCAGGCTGGCGCAGGTTGACTTACCGCCGCCCGAGGGACCCACCAGGGCGAGGGTGCTACCCGCGGAAACGCTAAAGCTCGCATGGTTGACGGCAGGCGCCTCGGCACCCTCGTACGTAAAGCTCACGTCCTCAAATCGCACATCGCTGCCAGCAGGGTGCTTGGGCAGGGCGGGCACGGAGAGCTGCTTGGAATCCATAACGCTTCGGATGCGAGCCAGCGAATCGGCACTCATCTGAGAGGCCTCGCCCACAAACATGAGCTTGGTCATGGCCGTCGGTACCACGGCCGAAAAGATCGCGTAAAACGTGAAGTTTGCCATAAAATGCGCGAAGTCCGTCTCGCCCGGCGCCAACAGCAACGCCACGGGCAACAGGAATGTCACAAGACCATTGAGCGCGGTAAGGTTGAGTACCTGCGGACCTCGGCAAAACGTGCCCGCATAGCTTTGTGCCATATCGGCGTATTCGGCGATCGCATCGTGGAACGCCTTAAAGGAGTAGACCGTCTGCTGGAATACCTTGACCACGGGGATGCCGCGTACGTATTCGGTGCCGGTCTTGTTCATCTTGACCAGCGCGCCCATGTAAGCCTTCATAAACTCGGCGCCCTTGCCGCTCATCATGGCGGCCATGGCGCAAAACGAAACGACGACCGAGATTAAGCATGCCGCGCCCAAACGCCAATCGAGGGCAAATAGCAGCACAAGCAGACCCACGACCATGGCGGTGGCACCGGCGATATCGGGCAGCATGTGCGCGAGCAGCGTCTCGGTGGAGGCGGCACAGCCGTCTACGATACGGCGCAGCTCACCGGTGGCGTGCGCGTCAAAGTAGCCGAGCGGCAGCTTAAGCAGATGCTCGCTCGTAGCCTTGCGGATATTGGATGCGCAGCGAAACGCGGACAGGTGCGTGCACATGAGCCCCACGAAATAGACCACGATGCTTGCCAGGGCAAAACCAACAGCCCACCAACCATACATCGCGATGTCGGCGGCCTCGCTCCAGTTGGGCGCCACGGCAATCAGGTCTCGCGCAACAAGCCAGATGCACACGTACGGGCCAAAGCTCAACAGCTGCGAGAACGCCGAGAGGGCCATGCCCAAATACGTTAGGAATTTACGGTCACCGGCATGTGCAAGTAGCTCGCCGATGCCGCCGCCTTCCTTTTTTGATCCCTTTGCCATGAGATTCCTTTCTAACGGCTTGAGAGTTAACCGTAAGAAACTTATCATGGGCGTGTTAGCCAGGGCACACAATTGGGCCAGGCGTGGACGTTTTCGCAAATGAAGGGGACGCTTTTGAAAATGCGGCGGGCAGCAACCGATATAACCGAGCTCTACGCACCGCAGTTTGAGCAGTTTGGCCTGGAGCTTTCCGGCAAGGGCGCCGTCTTTACCGGCGAGGTGGCAAACGATCGGGCACACGGACGCGCATGGATCATGCCCCTTTCCCCCACCTGCATCGTCATGGAGCATTTCATTACCCCGACGCACAACATGCAGCTAGCCGAATACACGCCCGAACCGTACGCGTGCGTGAGCGAGGTCAGCGCGCCCACGCTCATGTGCATGCCCGAAGCCGGCATAACGCCTGCGAACCTCAAGCCGCTGCATGGACCGTGGCCGAACAGCGCGATCTGCAGCTTTGTCCAAGATAGCTGCGGTGAGGAGCTAAGCCCGCTGTTTGCAGGGCAGCTCTACCACTCGCGCTCGGTCCTCTTTTTGCCTGGATATTTTGACGAACTGGAGCACCGCTATCCCACCGAGTTCGCAGGGGTCTTTGAGGCGTTTGCCGAGCCATGGCACGAGGAAGCGACGTCCGCCATCTGCCACACACTGCACCGGATTAACGAGGACCGCGCCCGCACCGTAGGCGGACACGTCTATATGCAAGGCATCGTGGAGACCATGGTCGCGGAGCTCGCCTGTTCGCGCGCGGCCCACAAGCAGGCGCAGCAGGCGGCAGACACACGCGCCAGCGTGACCATTGCCGAGGAAGCAACGGTAATGATTGAGCGCGCGCTCGACAAAGGCAGGCGTGTGGGTATCAACGAGGTGGCCGAGAGGCTCTACACAAGCCGCTCCAAGCTATGCGCCACCTTTAAAGCCCAAACTGGCGAGTCCCTGGGCGTCTACATTCGCAGACGCCGTATGGAGCGAGCACAGGACCTTTTGGCCGATAGCGCGCTCACGATAGCGCAGGTGGCAGAGCGTCTAGGCTACCCTCAGCAGGCCGCCTTCGCCCAAGCCTTCAAGCAACACACCGGCACCACCCCCACCACCTGGCGCTCCCAACATTTATAAAGAATGAGGGCGCCAACGACGCCCTCATTCACCAAATTCAATCCAGCCCACCTGACCCGAACGGCCGAGTCGTCTGGCCGGGGAAGCCCCGAGTCGCCGGGGTGTTTGCTCCAAATGAGTTCCGCATGCAAAGAAGGCCACTAAATGTGGCCTTCGTCTTGCATAGGACTGTTTGAAATTTGGAGGAAATACCCCGGCGACTCGGGGCTTCCCCGGCCTCGCAGCTACGAGAGCGACGTTCTCAGCAACTCGTTGAAGAGCTTCGGGTTGCCCTTGCCGCGGCTCGCCTTCATGCACTGGCCCACCAAAAAGCCGATGACCTTCTGGTTGCCGTCACGATACTGCTGCGCCTGATCGGCACAGTTTGCCAGCACCTCGTCCACGATCGGCTGCAGCGCGCCGGCATCGCTCACCTGACGCATGCCGCGCTCGTCGACGATCTTGTTGGGATCGTCGCCGGTCTGAGCCATGGCCTCAAAGACCTCGTGCGCCTGATTGGAGCTGATGGCATCGGTCGCCAGCAGCTTGGCGAGTGCCGCCACCTGAGCCGGCGCGATGCCGGACTCGGCGAGCGACACGCCCGCGCCCTTAAGGTAGGCGATCATCTCGTTGACCAGCAGGTTTGCGACCGTCTGGGCCTCCTTGCCGGCCATACCGGCAGCGGCGGCCTCAAAGAAGTCGGCAAACTCCGGGTCGCCGGCGATCTGCTCGGCGTCGGCCGCCTTAATGCCAAAGTCGGCCTCAAAACGGACGCGCTTGGCATCGGGCAGCTCGGGGATCTCGCCACGGCAGCGGTCGATAAACTCGTCGTCCAGGTCGAACGGCGCCAGGTCGGGGTCGGGGAACAGACGATAGTCATCGGCCGTCTCCTTCACACGCATGACCACGGTGCGCTTGCGGCTGGGCTCCCAGTGGCGGGTCTCCTGGTAGATAATGCCGCCCTCCTCGAGCACCTCGGCCTGGCGGCAGATCTCGTAGGCAAGGCCATCGTGCAGACTCTTAAACGAGTTAAGGTTCTTGAGCTCGGTCTTGGTGCCCAGCTTGGTCTCGCCGCGGCGGCGCAGCGACACGTTGCCGTCGCAGCGCATGGAGCCCTTCTCCATGGAGCAATCGGAAATGCCCAGCGTCACAAAGATGCGACGGAGCTTCTCCATAAACAGGCGTGCTTCCTCGGGCGTGCGCAAGTCGGGCTCAGTCACGAGCTCAATCAAAGGCGTGCCGCAGCGGTTGTAGTCGACGAGCGACTCGGCCGCGGCGGTAATGCGACCCTCGGCGCCACCCACGTGGACCATCTTGGCGGCGTCTTCCTCCATGTGGATGCGCAGGATGCGGATGGGCACCGTGTAGGAACCGTCCTCGCGACGCTCGGGCATCTGCAGGTTGGACGCGTCATAGCTGGCCAGGTGGCCGGCGCGCTGATTGCCCTCGCGCATCGTGGAGGACATGGACGTGGACAGGCCCTCGGCATTGGCCGAGGCGCTCGCCAGGCTCTGAGCCTCGGCCTCGCCAAACGCGCAGTCGGGGCGCTCGGCGGCACCGCGACCGGTCACGTCCAGGTCCAGGTGACCGTACATGGCAAAGGCGACCGGGCCCTGCGTGGTCTGGAAGTTCTTGGCCATATCGGGATAGAAGTAGTGCTTGCGGTAGAACATCGAGTGGCGCTGGATCTCGCAGTTGGTGGCGAGACCGGCCTTGACGATGCTCTCGATGGCGCGCTTGTTGGGCACTGGCAGGGCGCCGGGCAGGCCCAGGCACACCGGGCACACGTTGGCGTTGGGCTCGTCATCGTGGCTGAGCTTGCAGTTGCAGAACATCTTGGTATCGAGTGCGGTGAGCTCGGTATGGATCTCCAGGCCGATCACAGCCTCCCAATCCTGCAGGACCTCGGAAAGCTCCTTCATTACAGCTCGCCTCCCTTCCCAGCAAAATCGGGCGCGACGGAAAGCGCGGGCGCACCCGTGGCGGCATCGGCAAAGCCGCGCTCCAAGGCGCGGGCAAACGTGAGCAGCTGACGGTCCTTAAAGGCCGGACCCACCAGCTGGGCAGAAACGGGCAGCTTGCTGTCCTCGCCCAGGCCCAGCGGCACCGAGATTCCGCCGTTGCCGCAGATGTTAAGCGAAATGGTGTACAGGTCGGAGAGGTACATCTGCGTGGGATCGCTGATCTCGCCAAACTTAAAGGCCGTGCGCGGCGAGGCGGGCATGAGGATGGTGTCCACCTTGGCATACGCGGCGTCGTAGTCCTGCGTGATGAGCGTGCGGGCCTTTTGCGCAGCGTAGTAGTACTTGTCGTACACGCCCGAGCTCAGCAGGTAGGCGCCGAGCATCTGACGTCGCTTGGCCTCGGCACCAAAGCCGTGGGCGCGCGAAAGCGAGCTCTGGTCGGACAGGTTGGCGCAGCCCTCCTCCTGATAGCCGTAGCGAATGCCGTCGAAGCGGGCCAGGTTGGAGAACGCCTCGGCCGGGCCGATGACGTAGTAGGCGGCGATAGCGGCGTCCAGGTGCGGCAGGTCGACCTCGACCAGCTCGGCGCCCTGGTTCTGCAGCTCCTGGGCGGCGCGCTGAACAGCGGCCTTGACCTCGGGGGTCAGGCCCTCGGCCTCCATAAACGCGGGGATGATGCCCACGCGCTTGCCCTCGATGCTGTCGTTGAGATGCTCGGTAAAGTCGACGGCGCAATCCTGGCTGGTGCAGTCGTACGGATCGTGGCCCGCGCCGGTAAGCGCGTTCATGGCCAGCGCGACATCCTCGACCGTGCGGCCAAAGGGACCCACCTGGTCGAGCGACGAGCCAAAGGCGACCACGCCGTAACGGCTCACGGCGCCATACGTGGGCTTAAAGCCCACCACGCCGCACAGCGACGCCGGCTGGCGAATGGAGCCGCCGGTGTCCGAGCCCAGCGAGAGCGCGACCTCGCCCGCGGCGACGGCGGCAGCGGAGCCGCCCGAGGAGCCGCCAGGCACGCGCTCGGTATCCCAGGGGTTGTTGGTGCGGTGGAACGCCGAGCTCTCGGTGGAGCTGCCAAAGGCAAACTCGTCCATGTTGGCCTTGCCCATGGGCAGGCAGCCGGCATCGAGCATGCGCTGGACGCAGGTGGCGGTGTAGACGCTCTGGTAGTCCCCGAGCATGCGGGAGGCGCAGGTGGTGCGCGTGCCCACGAGGTTCATGTTGTCCTTAATGGCCAGCGGCACGCCCGCGAGCGGGGGCAACGGCTTGCCTGCGGCACGGTCGGCATCCACGCGCGCAGCGGCCTCGAGCGCAAGCTCGGGCGCCACCTGCAGGAATGCCTGGACCCCGCCCTCGCGCGCCTCGATGGCGGCAAGGGAGGCCTGGGCCACCTCGGTAGCGGTAAAGTCGCCGGCGGCAACGCCCGCGGCGATCTGGGCGGCGGTAAGGGAATCGAAGCTTAGCGCCATTACTCGCTCTCCCCCTCTCCCAAAATGGACGGCACGCGGAAGTAGCGGTCGCGCGCGCTGCCGGCGTTTTCGAGCGCGACGTCGAGCGGCAGATCGCGCTCGGGCTCGCGCAGGTCATCGCCCATCACGTTGGACAGGCTTCCGATAGGATGGAACGTGGGCTCCACGTCGGGCAAGTCATATTGCAGGACGGGTTCGAGCATCTGGACGGCGTCGTTCATGTAGGACGTCATCTGGGTGAGCTCGTCATCGGTCAGTGCGATCTTTGCGTACTCGGCGATGCCGCGCACGTCTTTCTCGCTGAGTGCCATAGGCGCTCCCTTCCGCATAACAGTTAAACCGCTCTAGTATACAGGGCAACGCCGCTTGGAGCAGGTGCTTTACCCAAATGCAGCGAAAACGTAACGAGAGCGGTGGATTGGCAGGCGACGGGCCGGCGATTCTGCAGCAAAACCGCACCGTCCATAGCGAAAACCGTCCCGTCCGCAACGAAAAGCATCCCGCCCGCAATGAAAACCGTCTCGCCCACAACGAAGACCATCACAACATTCGACACTTTTCGCCAAAATCGAAATTTTCATCGAATGTTGTGATGGTTTGGAAGCCCCGACCACCACAAAGGTGCCTGTCCCCTTTGTGGTGGTTCTGGACGATGTCTTATGCCGAGGCCTTGGCCTTGCGGTGCTTGCGGACCGCGTGGATCACGATGTCCAGCAGCAACAGCACAATGGCTAGGACCACGATGAGCACGGCAAACTCGCGCTTGCCCCAGTGGCGGCCGGCCAGCGACTTTTGCTTGTCGACGTCCTTCTTGTTGTACTTGGTGCGCACGCAATGCACCAGCAGGCGATGGTCGTTCACGCCGTAGGGCGTGCAGGTGACGAGCGTCACCTTGTCGGCGCCGGGCTCGATGGTCAGCGACTCCATCTCCTCGGGCAGCACCACCTCGGAGTCCACCATCTTGTAGGCGAGCGTCTTGTTCATGGTGTGCAGCAGCACCAGGTCGCCGGGCTCCAGCGAGTGGATGTCGTCGAACATGCTCAGGTTGCGCATGCCCGAGTGCGCGGTGAGCACGCAATGCGTCGAGGTGCCGCCCACCGGCAGGCTCGTGCCCTCCAGGTGGCCGACGCCCGCCATAAGGACTTCCTCGCTCGTACCGTGGTAGATGGGCATGCTCACGTCGATGGAGGGGATCTCGACCCAGCTCATCATAGGGTCGCGGTCAAAGATGAGCTGCTGAGCGTAGGGCTCGATCTGGTCGGCGGGAAGCTCGGTGGCCTCGCCCGCCAGCTGTTCGTTAAAGGAGCGCGCCTGGAGCAGGATGCGCTCGCGCTCCTCGGCAGACAGCGCGTCCACGGTGCTGGACACGGTGCTGATCTGGTTGAACACGCCCGAGGCCTCGAGCCGGTCCAAGATCCACGGCCAGGTCATAAGGCCCACGCCGATAAGGATGATGACGATGGTGATGAGCCGGTCGGCCCAGCGCGGCAGACGCTTGCGGCGGCGCTTGGGCTTTGGTTGAGGTTTGGGCTGAGGGCTTGAGCCGCCGTTGGCCGCAGCGTTATTGCTCTTCATATGTTTGGCGCCCTGCACCATCGCCGGTCACTCCTCTACAACTCAGGTTGTCTAAACAAATAATAGCCGATTAGCAAACTCATGCACCGGACAACGCAGCTAGGACCGAAACGCCGCCTACGGTTCGAATTCTTGGAGACCTTCTACAGCGCTTCTTGCCATGGATATTCCTTTCCAAACATGCGATCGACTTCGAGTTGAATTCGCTCATCGTCGATTGCCGCCAAAGATAGCGCAAGCGAAATGTCATCGACACGGGAGGAGTTGGCAAACACGGGCGCATAGCGCCACACTTGGATCATCGCCGTTTCGTTATCCGGCAACTCCCCGTCTGCGACTTCGAGGTCACTCAGTTGACGCCATGCACTTCTTAAGACGGCCTTTTGTTCCATACCCGGCGCAGCGAGCATCGAACGCGCAGCGAGCGCCGTCTCCCCGGCGTCAACAAGATACTCGATCTGCGGCGTCTTCCTTGCAAATAAGACCTTCAAGACAGGCGAGGAGAGCTCTGCCATGTGCTCACTGAGCAGAAGATCAACGGCAACAGGGAACACGACGACACGTCGCTCGCAACGCTCGCGCCTCGCGAGCCCCCTGTCAACAAGCTCGGTTATGGCCTCACTCGCGCGGCTTGCCGAGATCCCAAGCGCACGACAAAGGTCATGGGGGCGATATGGCTCCTGGGCTGCTCCCCAGATTGCGGCAGCCTGTGCGTTGGGTGACATCTTGGTCGCGTGATTGCGAAACCGGGCACCGCCCCTCTCCGTGCAGGCCGTGCCCATAAATGGAAGAAAAGCCTGTCTGCCGGGGCAAACAAACGGAATCCCTTGTGCGACCAATGCTTTGCGCTGACGTGCATCGGCATCAGGAAACGAAACGACAACAGGAGTCTCCGCACGCAAGGCTAGCTGACTATAGACCCTCTTAGCCTCGGGAAGCCCGACGCCAGTAGGCAAACTTGCAAGCAAAAACGAAAAACCGTTTGCGTCAACAGCGCGGACTTCAATCGCCCGCAGATGCAGCGGCAAGCGTGCGGATCCAGGCCAAGTTTTGGTCTTGGCGGAGAGGCCTAGTGCTTCTTGTAAGTAGATTAACGCTTCGTTCATTTCCATTGTTTTCGTTCGATTCCAGTTTGTATTGGAATTATACATAATTTTCGGAATTAAAGAGATACCGTTCGTGCCTAAGCCTACATTTGAGTTTTCAAAATATCCCGGATCGGCGGGGGGATTCGGGATACAATCTCAATAGAAAACGACGCACCCCGCGTAAATGTTTGGGAGCGCGGGCGGCCTAGTTTTCAGTTTTTGTTAAATGCCCGGGATCCGACCCCCGGGCATTCTTATTTGCGCTTTCGGCGCAAATGCCGTCCACCGTCCGTATCGCGCGTGCGCCTACGGACCTTAAACCGAACCTCATACGAGTCAAGAAACGCGATGACGAGCGTGCCCGCATCGGACGATGGAGGCTGACTGCGTTATCCCAAAAAGAACGGGGCAGACTCCAGTGCGGAGTCTGCCCCGAAAAGAGAATGGCAAAGCAAGAGCGTCAATGGACGAGAAAAGTGTCCGCAAGTCTCATGGCCATCGCATCCCACCTGCCAAAGGGATGGGTGAGCGAGCGTTACTCCTGCTCGGACTCCTCGGCCTGCTTACGGCTGCGGATGAGGTGCGCCACGCCGATGCACAGCACCGCGCCACCAGCGATCCAAGTGAAGGTCACACCGTTGAGACCGGTCAGCGGGAGGCCGACGGACTTGGTATTGCCGACGTTGATGGTGATCTCACCGGTGGCGGCGTTGGTGCCGGCGCCTTCCGTGCCGTTCAGTTTGTTGTCACCGGCAGTGTCGTCAAGCGTACCGAAGGCGATGTCGTTGCGGCCCTTGTCGTACTCGGAAACCTCCGCCTTAAGCTCCGTCACCTTCATGGTCACGGCGTCATACGTCGGGGTGATCTTGAAGGTGAAGGGTTTGGCCTTGGTGTAGGAGTCGCCGGGGGCCTTGACCTCGGTCACCTTGTAGGAGCCGGCGTCGAGGCCGGAGACGGGGATCTTGCCGTCTTTGTCGGACGTGAACGTCACGTAGTCAGGCAGGTGGTTGACGTCGGCAACGGTCACGAGCTGGCCCGCGACGACGCCCGCGGTGGGGTCGTCCTTCGAGGCGATATACTGGTCTTGAGTGTTCGAATCAGCGGACTGGATGGTGAAGACGGCGCCCGCAAGGCCCCTCTCGGTGCCCTGGTCGACCTTGTTGAGGTTGAGCTTGAACGCGAAGTCGGCGACGGTATCCTCGATCGTCTCGCCCGTGCCCTCGGCATACGGGTTGTTGGAGTACTCGAGCTTGACGGTGTTGGGGTTACCGCCCTTGTTGCCGTCGGTTGCATTGCCAATCACGGCGTTGCCGTTGAGCTTTGCCTTGTAGAAGACAACGATCTTGGTGTCGGCGGTCACGCTCGCGACGTCCTTGAGGCCCTTCTTGCCGTCTCCGGTCTTGAACTCGACCGTCAGCGTGTTGTTGTTGCTAGCATCAGCATCCGTCACGGTATAATTGCTCGACTCAATCTCGCTGTAAGTCTCGCCGTTCAGCGCGTACACCTTAACCGAGCCTTTGACATAGTCAAGGCCATTGGAAAGCCCGTCGGTGAACTTGTAAGCATACGTGCCAAAGGTAGCGTAGTTGCTGGCGATCGTGCCGGTAAGCTTGTAGTTAACTTCCTGGCCGATCTGGGAATCGGCGACATCATTCCATTTGTTGGAGCCCTTGATGTCGGTGGCATCGGCGGCGTCGGCATCGTCGAGGACCTTCTTCTCGACAGTAGGCACGCCCTTCTTTGGCGTAACGGTCGTCGCGTTCACGCCGTCGATCACGGCGTAGACGGGAGAGGTGGACACATCGGTCGACTTGTCAGCAGGCTTACCGGGAGTAGCGGTGAGGAAGAGCCAGTAGCCGGCGCCGAGTCCGGAAAGGGATGCACTGCCCTCGCTCGTCACCTTCCAGGTGGTGCTGTTCTTCAGGCCATCGGCAATTAGACTGAGAACGTTGTCGCTAGCAACCTTCGAATCGGTCCCGGTAACTTCAGATTTGGTGCTAAGCCAATCGGCAGCATCCTGTGCGTTCTCGCTTTTGTAGGATGCATCCTTTTTCTTGATGGCGTTTACGACAGCAGTTTGGGCATCGGAGCTGGCCCATTCGATGCTACTCACCGTCGTATTCCCACCGGTCGTCGTGACCTTTGCCTTGAAGATCTGGATACCCTTATAGGTCGTGGACGCAGCGTAATCGGCGTCCTCGAACGTGACGGTCGACCTCGTACCCTCAGCAAACGCCATGGTCACGGGCGCCATCACGCCGCCGAAGCTCAGCGCTGCCGTGAGGCCGGCGGTTACTGCCAGGCGTGCGATGTTCTTGCTCATGCTCATCTTCTTTTCCTCCGTTTTCCGTTTGATTCTCATTCGATCGGTCATCATCTGTCTGTGTCTTAGCATCTACTTCGCTACGTCTCGCCCCGCTCTCTGTGGGGCTGCCAGCTACTCTTTATGGCTGCCACCTCCCCGCTTGACCAGGAGCGCGACCACGACGAGCGCGGCTCCGGCGACCGCTGCGGCGGCCGCGGCGTACATTGCCATATCGCCAGTCGAGGGCATAAAGCCTCCGGTGGTAATGCTAGGGGGTGTGCCGGTGGGCGTGTTGATGAGCGACGCCTCCAGGCTGCCCGTCGACCCGTCCGCGCTGTCGGCGCGCAGGGGCGACTCGGCCGTGATGGTGAGCTTGGGCTTGGCGGCGGCCACCTGGTCGACGTCCAGACCCTCGGCCTTGACCATCACGGAGCGCGTGCCCTCAAAGGCGGTGTAGCCCTTGGGCGCCTTGAGCTCGCGGACCTCCAGCTTGCCCGAGTCCACGCCCGAGACGGTCACGTGGCCGTCCTCGCCCGTGGTGACGGTGGCCTTGCCCTCCGCATCCCACGTGCCGTCGGCCGCCAGTGTGCGGCCGCGGTCGTCGGCGATGCTCAGGACCGCCCCGGCAAGCGGCTTGTCGCCGTCGCTGCCGCGCTTGGTGAGTGCGAGATCCCAGGTGTAGGCGCACGCGTCGTCGCTCGGCGTGCGGGTGAAGCCGGCGTCGCCGGACTGGTCGGCAAAGGGAGAGCGCGGGTAGCGCAGGTAGACCTCGTTGGGGTTGCCCTTCGCGATGCCGTGGTTGCACGCGCTACTGAGCGGCGCATTGTACACGGCGACCACGCGAGCGCCCGCGGTGAAGGCGTCGGCCCCGCCGAGCGCGGCGATCAGGTCGCCGGTGCGCACGGTGAAGGTCTTGCCGTCAGCCGCTACCTTGGTGGCGCACTGGGCCGTGATGTCGGTCCAGCCCTTCGCGGGCTCGGTGCCGGCGCGTCCGTCCTTGCCGGCCGAGACGGCGTCGAAGCCGCCGTCCGCGCCCGCCGCCACGTACACACGCATGCTCGCGGCCACCTTGGAGGGGTCGAGCCCCGCGCTCATGGTGTCGACGAACCGCACCGTATAGGTGTCGTAGGCGGTGAGCCCGGCCGGGACCGTGGCCGAGAGGCGCCAGTACAGGTCGTCGGCGACCGTGGCGTCGGCGGCCTTCTGCCATGCGGCGGTGCTGTCCTCCAGCACGTGCTTTTGGACCTTGGGCGTCGCGGCCTTGGGCTTGACGGTGACGGCGCTGCCGCCGACCAGGGCCATGATCGGCGCGGTGCCGGCCTCGTTTTGGGAGATGGCGTCGTCTTTGGCGACGATGAGCCAGTAGCCACAGGGCAGCTCGGCCGTCGTGCCCGCGTTAAGGGCCACGGACACGGCGCCAGAGCTCTGGAGGGAACGAGCGAGCTGTGCGCTCAGCGCGCTCGTAAGGCGGGAATCGGTGTTGAGCCACTCGGCAGCTTCCTGTGCGGTGGTCTGGGAATTGGGCATGCCGGCGCTGTGCAACACAGGCAGCGCGGCGTCGCGCACGGCATCGCTTGCCCAGACAAGGTCGGTGGCGATCTTGGCGTCGTTGTCGTCATCGACGACGTTGGCGTCAAAGATCTGGTAGGCGTCGTAGCTGCGCGCCACGGTGCCTGTCACCGTGATGGATCCGGTCGCGCTCGGCGCGGCCTGCGCGGATGCGGGGAACACAACCGCGCAGGTGCCGATCAAGAGGGCGAGCAGCGCAAACAAGATCGGGAAGGAGCAAACTTTCTTATTCACGACGCTCGCCTCCCTTCGCATTCGCCTTGCGACGAATGTGCATCCAGGCCGCAGCAGCGCAAAGCGCCGCCGCGCCGGCAAGGTACGTCAGAGTGACGCCCGACATACCAGAAAGGGGCAGAGTGGTGGAGTAGGTGTTGGTGAAGGTGGAGTCGGGAATGGCGTCGGGCGCGGCGGCGGAGGGTTGAACCACGACGCCCTGCCCGTTCTCACCCAGGGCGTTGCCCATGTCGTCCTTCATCTGCGTGACCGTGGTGGAAGTGGTGAGGCCGGAGTACTTGCCGGCCTTATTCAGCTCGGCCTCCACCGTGACGGCAACCTGGTACTCGGCCTTGGAGTAGCGGAGCTTATCGATGGCACCGGTGGTAGGCGCGACCTCCTTCACCGTGTAGGTGTAGGTCCTGGCGTAGTCACCCGCCGTACCGGGGGTATCGGACAGGTGCGACTTGTTGAACGTCATGGCGCCAAAGGTCGCCGTGATGTTGTTGGGCTTGTCGGCGTCGGTCTCCCTTGCCTTTGGGGCAACAGAAATCTTGGGCGCTTCGGGCATGGGGGCTTTGGCTGCATAGTCACCCGTAGCCACAATGCTGAACTCGAACGGCACATAGTTGCCGTCAGCATCCTTCGGCCAATCCGTATTGCGAACGGATTTGGTCACCGGGATCTTCACGGACGTAGCACTGCACTTGTCGGAGATGTACGTAGTGCCGCCAACGATGTTCGGCTGCTCGTTCTCTTTCCACGTAATGGAGCCGTTTGTGCTGTCCACCGTGAACTTGTAGGTGTTCTTGTTCAGTTCGTAGCCAAACGGAGCCTGGGTCTCAACAAGCGTGTACGTGCCCGGCAGCAGGCCCTCGAGCTTGAACTTGCCAGGCGCGGTGTCGGTGTCTACCCACGTGGTATCGCTCGAAGTCGACTGGTCGCTCACCTGATCTCTCACGGTCCAGGACTGGTTAACGGCCGCACCATCGGCGTCATTAGTCTTGGTGAGTTTCCACTCAGAACCAGCCAAAGGAGTGTGTTTTGTGTCGCCCTCCCCCACCTTGGTCCAAGACACCGTACCGGTGATGATCTTGGTGTTGGGAATGGCACCTGTGGGGTTATTCTCGAACGGAACATTTTTGCCGTTCTCATCCACGTAACCCTGAACGTAGTTCGGCTTCTCGCCAGTATTGTTCATAGTGGCATAGTAGATGGTGTCTGACTTCTGGTAGCCAGCCGGCGCCGTCTCCTCTTTGATGTAATACGTGAAGTAGTTGGTATCGTTGGAATTGCCGATGTTTGCCTTCTGGTTCAGATAGTTGAACTGAAGCTTGCCATCACCCGAAGCGTAATCATTTGCGCCACCGTCAGTCACCGTCACGATAGCGTCCTTGCCCGCGACAGCATTCTCGACAGAACCATAGATAGCCCACGAGGAACCAGGAAGCGACGTGTTGCCGTTCGCCGCATCGACCTTGCTCCACGCAACGGCGGAGCCGTCGGGCGTATACGACCCAGACCACGGGAAGTTGTGACGCTCCTGATCCATATCGATGACGGAAGCCGAGTTACCCTCACCAAATGCTGCGGCAACCTTCGGGCTGTTCATTGAGAAATCGACGCCCACATAAACGCGGCCGTTGGTAGTCACATGGTCGTCGAAACTTCCGTTGGGAACGAGAATCGATCCGATCATAGCCGCCGCAGGATCGTCGTCAGTCCACTTGGCACCGGTGGCTGTGCCGCCGTATCCCCAGTCCGCGCGGTTTTCTCCCGCGATGCCGCCTCGAATGGTAAGGCTTTGCGTATCGACAAAGTTCCACATGATGGACTGGGAAGCCGTCGCGTATGCCTCGCCCAGCTCCTTGCCGGAATATTGAGTTTCGTAACCACGCGAAATCTCGGTACCGTTCCACCAAAAGCGCCAGCCATTGTGAAACTCAATATTCGAAGATCCGGTAACGTTCACAACAACCGAGGCGCCCTTGGGAATGCCCTCGAATGCGAAATCAACGCCACGATAATACTCGTTGTTGTATGTATTGCTCAGCTGAGAAGCATCGATGGTGAACACCTGCTGCATAGAGGTGTTGTCGCCCTTAAACGTGATAAGACGCTCGCTATTCTTGAATTTCTTACCATTGAGCGACGTATCGGCGCAGTCCGAATATATGGTCTTATACGACTCATCAAACACCAGGCCATAATTACAATCCGTCTTGTCGTACTTGTTGATTACGTAGTTGTTGTGATTGCTCGCGAAACCAACCTCGAGCGTGCCGGTATTTGCAAACGAGTTGAGCTGTTTCGATAGCTTCGAGAGGTACCCATCTTCACCGTTGTAGCTCGAATAATCGTTATTGTTGACATTAGTCAAATCAACAGTTTGATTGAACAGGTTGCTTTCCTGAGAGTTCATGCCCTCGTACCAATTACCCTGCGTTGTCACCACGGATTGGCGTTCATTGTTATCGCGCCAGTATGTGATGGGGCCTGCGATCTGCGCAGTGTAGGCAAAGCCGGAAGGAGTCGCGCCCTCAGAAGATTTCTGCCGTCCGACCCAAGCGCCTTTCTTCCAAGCGCCAACGGTAGTCGTCTCCGGCGAGTCGCCGCTATAACCAACGCTCATCTTGGTGATCGCACTTTTAATTCCGGCCACCGCAAGCACGGTGCTGCCGGCGACAGGACGGAACTGGGAACCAAAACCAACGGTGCCAAAGCGGAAACCAGCACCAATTGATTGATAGGGCCAGCTCTCTTTGACTGGATTCATGGCAAGCTTGCCACGGACCAAGGTAAGGCCCTCCGCCTCAGCGGCATATGAGCCGGTGGGGGCGTTCTTCGCATCAAGATTACTAGTGTCGCTCGGCTTACCACCGATGTACATGTCGCGGCCGACGTAGGTGGCCACGCCGGGATCGGGGGTGGAGACATCGATATTCGTACCGATACCGATAGACGTGGGAACATAAATTCCCTTCTCCACGGTGGCCGTCGCTCTCGCTGAAGCCGCATTCGCACTCTGAGCCTGCTCAGCACTATTTGAAGAGCCAGCCTCGCCGCCATTGGTCTCGTCGCTATTCTGGTTTTCGGCATCCTCGCTGGTGTTATCTACAGCAGCGGACTCACTTGAGGAACCCCCCCCCATTACAGTTTCCTCGGTAGAAACCGTCTGGGCATCGTTGGCAATGGCCTGCGAGATCGGGGGCATGACGAGCGACAGTACCAGGCTCAAAACGGAGGCTCCGCACAAAACGCCTGCCAGTACACGGCGCGTCGCTTTATTACTCTGCTTAGATTTGTCCGAATTCGCTTTCATCGATGTCTCCTCCCCAAGAGACCGCGATCTTGCTCTTTCACCATCAAACGTATCTGCGCAATCTGTAATTGCGCTCGTTTAGTAATGCAATATTAACGATTGTTTAAACATCTGAGCAACAAAACCGACATTTTTGTAGCGAGTTCTCAATTCTCTTGACATTTGCTCAGATTTACCTTCGTTTATTCGCTATCTATTTTTTGTTTCTGCTGGTAATTTAGTTGCGTATTATTTTTTAATGGCATTAGTTTTATTTGCACAACATTTTGCTCAAGAGCGAGCATCCTGTGAACGGTCGAAAATCGACCGTGAGCGGGGGTCATTAACCGGGATGAATATCCTACCAAATTGATGAGAATATCTAAAAACCCATCGGTGGTTAGAAGCATGATGTTCTGACGACCATATTTGAATTTGCGCGCAGATTTTAGGTATCAATTCGCCCAAATCGCCTGAGGCCACCGCAAAGGCGCCTGCCCCCTTTGTGGTAGTTCCCCCCCCCCCGCTACAGCAGATGTTCCTCAATAAAGATCGCGATGCCGTCTTTGTCGTTGCTGGCGGTTACAAAATCGGCGGCGGCGCGGGTGGCGTCGCTGCCGTTTGCCATAGCCACGCCCACGCCGGCGTCAGCCACCATGCAGGTGTCGTTATCGGCATCGCCAAACACGCAGATGTCCTGGAGATCCATGTCGTTGAGCTCTGCCACGCGCACAAGGCCGCGCGTCTTGGACACGCGCGGATCCATGAACTCGTAGAGCCGCTGCGTGGTTTGCAGAGCCGCCGCCTTAACAGTGTTATCGGCAAACGTCGACGCCCGCTCAATCACCCGCGGCATTACCTCGGGCGCCATGGTAAACATCACCTTGGGCTGCGGCTCGCGCAAAAACTCGGCAAAATCGACCACCTGGTAGGGCACACCGTCGACGCGCGACAGGTGCTCGACGCACGCGTTGCTCTCGGGTACGTAGAACACGCCGTCTCGGGGGCAGACGGGCGTTGCCGGAAGGTCCGCCATGTGCTTGCAGATGCGCGCGATGGTCTCGCCCGGCAGCGGATAGCTCAGCTCGTTGATGTCGTGCGCGCGGTCGATGACCTCGGCGCCACCGCAGCCCACCATCACGTCCACCAGGCCTTCGATGCCCCAGAGCTCGTACATGGCCTCGGTCGCGTGGGCGTCGCGCCCGGTGCACAGGCCAAAGAGCACGCCGCGCTCGCGCAGGGCGCGAATCGCCGCCACGGTGCGCGGTGACACCGTGTGCTGGCTCGTGAGCAGCGTGCCGTCGATATCGCAGAACACGGCTTTGATATGGCTGAAGGTGGCGTCCATGGGGGCCTTTCTGAGTTGTGCGGCGGTGTGGGGTGTATTCGCAAACGGCGTACATGGTATACCAAGGCACAGGCGCGGCCCGTCAAAGCAAAAACCACCACAAAGGTGCCTGGCCCCCTTTGTGGGGGAAGTGGCGTTTGTGGGCCAAACCATCACAACATTCGATGTTTTTCGGCAAAATCGCGATTTTCATCGAATGTTGTGATGGTCTTTACTGCCTTGCGGCACGATCAAAATGCCGGCGCCCAAACAGCAGCAACGCCGCGGGGACTGCCGTCACGACCATGCCTGCTCCGATGAGCGTCTGCTGCACGCCAAACGTCGCCGCCAGCCACGGAGCAATCGCCAGCGGGGCCACGCCAGCGAACATATTGCCAAAGCCCATGACCGAATTGACGCGACCAAGCTGCTCGAGCGGCGCCGTCGTCTGCACGATGGTGTTGTGGAGCGGGTTGACGACACCCCAAGCTATGCCCAGGGCGACCTGACCGACAAGGGCCACACCCACGTACGGCGTCCCCACATAGAGCAGGCTTCCCAGGCCCACGGACATAAGTGCCACGAGCAGCGTTTTTAGGTTGACCAAGTGCGGCGGCAAGCGGAGCGCGAGCACGGCACCCAGTACCGCGCCCACGCCCGAGGCCGACGAGAGCCAGCCCATCCACTCAACGCCGACGCGTAGGACATCGCGATAGAAAAACGACTCGAGCGGATCGAAGGCTCCGTAGCCAAAGTTCGAAAGAAAAATGATGCAGAAAAGTAGCGCGAGGACACTGTTGGTGAAGACTGTCTTGATGCTGGCTGCGAAGGTGGCGCGGGTGGATGTGCTGGGGTTGGAGCTTTGTCCCGCACGCTCCCCTTCCTCCGCCGAATCGGCATCCGCATCCCCGGCGACATGGCTGGTCTGCGGCCTAAAGCCCCAACCGGCGATGAGCGCCAGCACGGTAAAGAGCATCATGAGAACAAACACCGCGCGCGACGACGCAGCAGCCGCGACAAAGCCACCCAGCGTGGGGCCAACGATGATACTCACGTTTGAAAACATGGCGATGGCGGAGTTGATGTCTTTGAGCTCGACAGGATCGTCGGTGAGGTAGGCCGGATAGGACGTGGCGATAGGCTGGGCGAATCCCATCACAAAGCCCAGAAACACCGCGCCGAGCAGGACGACGCCGGTCGCGCTACCAAAGGCGATGATTGCCGTGCCAGCTGCAAGAGCGCCGATGATGCTCAGCAAGAAATGGCGGCGCGGACCCCAGGCGTCGAGCGCAGCGCCACCCGCAAAGGATCCCAGGATCACGAAAACGTTCATAAACAGAACGGCCAGCGATGTCGCCACGACTGAGGCATCGTCTGCATAGGTGAGCGTTCCGATGACGCCGATAAAATAACTGGTCTGAAACCCGGTGTAGATGAGAAAGCGCATCGCCACCAGCCGCTTGGCCTGCACGGACAGCGATGATTGAGGCTTTGAGAAAAGAGATGCGAGCATGGAGACTCCTTGTTTCATACGAATACGGGCGGTGGGCATTCGCCACCGTCTGTCAAATCAATCTATCCGCATGAAACATTAAGGACGCATCAGGACCCTTCTCTCCGTTTTTCGCCCGTCATGAACTACTTGGTAGATTGTAAGGCATGTCCCACACATCTACCAAAGCAAAAACCACCACAAAGGCGCCTGGCCCCTTTGTGGTGGTTGCGACGTTTACGCTGGTT
The DNA here is from genome assembly GCF_003436735.1 of Collinsella sp. TF12-2AT. NCBI lineage: Bacteria > Bacillati > Actinomycetota > Coriobacteriia > Coriobacteriales > Coriobacteriaceae > Collinsella > Collinsella sp. TF12-2AT. The sequence continues at coordinate 292,833 of NZ_QSQK01000001.1, forward strand.
GAGACTTGGCTAGGCCAGGTCGGCGCCGTTGGTGGCGATGACCTTCTTGTACCAGAAGAAGCTGTCCTTGCGGCTGCGGGCGAGCGTGCCGTTGCCGTCGTTGTCCTTGTCGACGTAGATGAAGCCGTAGCGCTTCTTCATCTCGCCGGTCGAGGCGCTCACCAAATCGATGCAGCCCCACATGGTGTAGCCCATCAGGTCCACGCCGTCCTCGATGGCAATCTCCATCTGCTTGATATGCTCGCGCAGGTAATCGATGCGGTAGCCGTCGTGAATCGCACCGTCCGCCTCGACCTCGTCCACCGCGCCCAGGCCGTTCTCGACGATCATCAGCGGCACCTGGTAGCGGTCGTAGACCTCCTCCAGGTAGTAACGCAGGCCCTCGGGGTCGATCGCCCAACCCCAATCGCTCTTCTTGAGGTACTCGTTGCCGGCGCCACCAAAGATGTTGCCCTGCTCCAGCAGCACCGGGTCAGCCGTGGCCGTGGCGCTCATGTAGTAGCTAAAGCTGTAGAAGTCGACCTTGCCGGCGGCCAGCGTGGCGGCGTCCTCGGGCGAAACCTCCACGTGCACGCCTTCGCGGCGCCACACGCTGGGCGCCCACGAGGGATACGCACCGCGCACCTGCACGTCGCCGCAGTAGAAGTTCATCTCGCGCTGCTGCTTTTGTGCGGCCAGAACGTCTGCCGGATTGCACGTGTGCGGGTAGCAGGCGTTGCCGGCGATCATGCAGCCGATCTTGTTCTGGGGATCGATCTGATGGCCCATGGTGACGCACTTGGCGCTCGCCAGGAACTGATGGTGCAGGGCATCGAAGCGCGCCTGCGGGTCGTCCCAGTCGCAGTCGCCAAAGGCCATGGGCGTGTCGGTTGCCTCGGGCACCATGCCGCCGCCCATCACGCCGCCAAAGCCGCCCATGAGCAGGCAATTGATTTCGTTAAAGGTGAGCCAGTAGCGCACCAGGCCCTTGTACTCGGTCATGACGGTGCGGGCGTAGTTGAGGTAGAAATCGATGAGCTTGGGGTTCTTCCAGCCTCCGTAGTTTTTGGACAGACCATAAGGCAGCTCATAGTGGCTAAGGGTGACCATGGGCTCGATGCCCTGCTCCTGACAGGCCTGGAACACACGGCGGTAGAACTCGATGCCGGCCTGGTTGGGCTCGGCCTCGTCGCCGTTGGGGAAGATACGGCTCCAGTTGATGGACATGCGGTAGCACTTAAAGCCCATCTCGCCAAAAAGCTTGATGTCGTCGAGATAGTGATGGTACATGTCCACGGCCTCGTGGCTGGGATAGTGGTACTGGGGCAGAATGCCGTCGGTAATGTGGCGCGGCTCGGAGACCGTGCCGCCGGTCATGATGTCGGGAACGCCGAGGCCCTTGCCGTCCTCGTTGTATCCGCCTTCGCACTGATTGGCGGCAGTGGCACCGCCCCACAGAAATCCATCGGGAAAAGCCATGTTGGCTCCTTTCGTACGTGTTGGGATGTTGCGTGGACGCCGAAGCGGCGTCCACGAGGTAATTTGCGTCCCGATCGGAGTTCGCGTTGAGTCGGCCGCCACGAAACCGGCCCATCTACTACGTTTAGTCGTGAACCCCCGACCACGCCGCAATTGTCAAAAATAAAACCGCAGGTAGACGGCTTGGCGGTTTTCGAAAAACCACCGTGTGGTTGGCCCCTACCACTTAAACGTAGTAGATGGGCCGGTTTCGTGGCGAGGCATGTTGCGGGACGCGCACGGACCGACCCATCGAAACTATGCCGGCTTAAGATATGCGGACGGAGCTGACGGAGACGACGTTTGCCCAGATAAAACCGACCAAAATAAACCTGTCCCTTATTGGCAGGTTCAAAACCATGCCGGTTTACGGGGCAGAACCAGTGCCCCTTGAGCATGCCAGAAACGGCAAGGACAAAACCGCAGGTAGGAGGCTTGTCAGTTTACGGAAAAACGGGGTATGGTCAGCACTCACCGTTTCAGCCCCGTAATCCGGCATGGTTTTGATTTGGGCAGTCGCTCGGACGAGCGCATGGCATCTAGCCCCTTTGAAAAAAACCGGCGGGGCGCTCCCCCCCCCGCCGGCTTGGTACCGAGTCTTTGTCGTTTGGGCTACTTGGCAGCCTCGGGCTTGTAGGTGGCAAACTCGATCGCAAAGCCCACGGCGGCACCCACGAAAGAGGCAACGATAGCCCAGATCATGTGGTTGATGCCGTTAACACCGGAGGGGTCGATGAAGGACAGCCAGTTGAAGACGCCCAGACCACCGGACATGTACACCACGGCGCCGGAGAGACCAATGATGAGGCCGCCCACAGCAGAACCGATGCTGGCGTTGATGAAGGCCTTCTTATCGGGCAGGGCGACACCGTAGATAGCGGGCTCGGTGACACCAAAGAAGAAGGCGGAGATCATGGCCGGCAGCGCGATACCGCGGAACTTCTCGTCCTTGTTCTTGAGATACATGGCGAAGAGCACGGCGCCCAGCGAGAAGGAGTGGGCGATAACGGAGCCCAGGATGTAGTCGTGGCCCAGAGTGGACAGGTTGACCAGCGCGATGGGCACGAGCGACCAGTGGAAGCCAAAGATGACCAGGCACATCCAGAAGGCACCGACGAGGGTGCAGCCCAGGAGGGAGCCGATCATGGGCAGGCCAAACAGCAGCGCGAAGAACTCACCAAGCAGGTTGGTGATGAGCGTGGCGATGGGGCCAATGACCAGATAGCCAAGGGTGACGGTAACGGTGACGACGATCAGCGGGGTGAAGAACATCTTCATAGAAGCGGGCATCCACTTCTTAACCCAGTGCTCGAGGGTGGAGCCAAACCAGACCATGAGCAGGATGGGGATAACGGAGCTGGTGTAACCCGAGGCAGGCATGATGAGCGGCAGGCCCAGGAACGTGGTGTACCAAGAGAAGGTGCCAGCAAAGCCGAGCTCGACGGAGCCGACAACCTCGCCCGAGGTCAGGGCAACCATGGTGGGATACACCAGGGCAAAGGCGATGGCCATGCCGTTGAACTCGCTCATCTTGAACTTCTTGGCCGCGGTAAAGCCAAGCACCACGGGCAGGAAGTAGAACATGCCGTCAGCGACGGTGTAGAGCAGCGTGTAGGCGCCGTCGTTGGCAAAGCTCGGGACCAGGAAGGTAGCGAGCGCCAGCAGGCCCTTCATGATACCGGCAGCGGCGAAGGTGCCGAGCATGGGGGCGAAGATGCCCGAGATGAGGTCGATGATCACATCGGTAACGCCCTTGGGAGCGGCATCGTCGTCATCGGCGTCGACGGCGCCGCCGTCGCTAAAACCGCCGGCCTTGAGAACGGCGTCGTAGACGTCCTCGACGATGTTGCCCACAACAACCTGGTACTGGCCGTTGGCGTGCATGACCTTGATGACGTTGGGCAGCTCGGAGATTGCCTCGTCATTGGCCTTCGACTCGTCCTTGAGCTTAAAACGAACACGGGTAATGCAGTGTGCGACGCATTTGACGTTGGACTTGCCGCCAACCAGCTCTACGATCTGGGCAGCAAGATCGTCGTATTTACCTGCCATGATCTGTCCTCTCTTTTCCAAATTTCGACAAAAATATCCCCTACCGCGAGCCGGTACCTTGCCCGCAGTTAGAAACCAAAAAGAATTGTTGCGATTGCCGCCGGGCTGGCGGCTTTACTCACTCGGTCTGCGAAGCCGATCGCAGACGGTTGATATGCATCATCAGATACAAGAGCTCCTCGTCCGAGCAGCTCTGCTTGAACTCTTTCTCGAACACGCGGTTGATGGCGTACGCACACTGGTAGGCCTCGGGAAAATCGCGGGCGGCCTGCATAAACAGTGAGGAGTTCTCGGTCTGCGTGCAGCTGCCCTTAACAAGGCGGCGAACCAAAAAGCGCAGGTGCGCAAGAAAGCGAATGTAGCAGTACGACGCCGTGTCGAGCGAGCAGCCGAGCTGCTTTTCCACGGAATGGGTTACCTCGTCAAGCACGCGGGTGCTCTTCATGATGAAGTCCATGTCCTTGGCGCGGCCCATGCCGTCGACCTCGGCGTTAACGATGTGGAGCGCGATGCTCGTGGCCTCGTTCTGACCCAGCTTGGCGCCGGTGTGCTTTTGCACGATGGCGAGCGCGGCCTGACCGATTTCGAGCTCACGCGGGTAGATGAAAGCCACCTCATGCTCGAGCGGGTTGGGAGCGCTGATCTGGTCGTCGTCGCGCTGAACGGCAAACTGCAGGTGATCTGCCAGGATAAAGGGCAGGCCACCGGACAGCTTGCAACCAAGCTGCTGGGATGCGAAGCAGGCAATGTCGCTTGCCGCGAGCAGAACGTCGTCGGGAAGTGTGCCGACCATATCCTGCAGGCTCTCGGGAACGTTATAGAATTTGCGCTGGATGAGCGACTCATCGGCAAGCTCGTAGGGCATCTCGTGAAAACCGATGCCCTTGCCAAAGACAACAACCTCTCGGCCGTCATCGCTGGCGGCGAGAGCAACGTTATTGTTGATCTTCTTTAAAATGAGCATGAAAAAACTCCTCGGACATCGGCGCTAGACGACGGGGCGATATTCCTCGTCTTCTATTATGCGCAAGTGATGCCTCCAGAGGAGTAACAAACTTGTGAGCACGTGGGCGATTGTAGGATGAAACTTGCATGCAGCGTAAGCCCCATTGGTGCGAAAGTCCGCTGAACGGTAGGAAATCGCCTGTAAACGGCAAAACCACCACAAAGGTGCCTGGCCCCTTTGTGGTGGTTTTGGCTGATGCCCCGATGTTACTCGCGCGGGGTGCCGTAGGGGTTGTACAAATCTGCAAGAGCAAATGTGCCGGTAGTAGCATCAAAGTCGAGTTCGAGCACACAGCAGTTGCCAATGCGGTGCTTCATCTTGAGCGGCTCCACGCCCACGCCGCGCATGACCTGAGCCGCTGCGGCGCCATGGCTCACGCACAACACGCTCTCATGTCCAGGGCGCTGCATGAACTCGGTGATGGTCGCCATCATACGCTCGCGAAACTCGACTTCGCCCTCGCCGTCATACTGCTTGTAAAAATCGCCGTACGGCAGGCGCGGATTCAAATCCTCGCTCGCGCCCTCAAATTTGCCAAAGTTCCACTCCTTAAGGCCCTTGACGCGCTCGTAAGGCTGACCGGGGAACGCAAGCTCAAGCGTGTCGCACGCACGCTCGGACGTCGAACTGTACGCATGGTCAAACGTAAGGCCACGCCCTCGCAGGGTCGCACCGACAGTTTTAGCCTGCTCGATTCCCAGCTCGGTGAGCGGCGAGTCACACCAGCCCTGCTTGCGACGAAGCAAGTTAAAGAGCGTTTGACCGTGACGCATAAAGTACAGTTTTGACATGAGGCCTCCGTGATCGCAATCGTTTGTCAGCGATTATGACACCTTGAGCTAACTTTAAGTCAAAGCTTTTTTGCAAAAACCACCACAAAGATGCCTGTCCCTTTTTGGCATGTTATGGCAGCGCAGCGAGCCGGTTCCAAGTGCCCCAGGTCGCCCCGAAAGAGGAGCGACGCGTACTTTGGTACGCGAGCGACGGCTTGAGGGGCGAGATGGGGTGCTTGGGGCCGGCGCAGCGTCAAGCCTTAAAGGTGGTCTTGGATGAGATCGCAGATGGCTCGGGCGTCGTTGATGTTGATGGCTCGGGTCGCAAAGCCGGCGTCGAAGGCCTGACGCGCCAGGGCTTCGTTGCAGGCAAGGGCCAGCGTGTGACCGTCGACCAGGTCGAGCGAGCTCTTGCCGCGCAGACGGTCGACACCGGAGCGCGCGACGACGATGTTGTCGAAGCCCTCGGTCTTGTAGCCCTCGATGATCACCACGTCGACATCGTTGTAGCGCGACAGCAGCTCGCGCGCGGGCATCTCGTCCTCCTCGCGCGTGTCGGCGTACTCCGCCCAGCGCGTGGCGCAAATGAGCCCCACGTGCTTGGAGCCAGCCTGGTGATGGCGCCACGTATCCTTAGCGGGAACATCGATATCAAAGCCATGGTGTCCATGATGCTTGAGCGAACCCACACGCAGGCCGCGGCGCGTGAGCTCGGCGATGACCTTCTCGACGAGCGTGGTCTTGCCCGAGTTTTGGTAGCCGATAAACGCGATCGCGGGGACAGCCGGAGCGGGAGCTGCGGGCGCGATGGCGGCAGGTGCGCTTGCGGGTGCGTCGCCCGCGGCTCCCACGGCCTCAACAGCAGCGGCCTGACGCTCTGCGCGATCCCACACGCCCGAGCGGCCGCCCTCCTTGTGCAGCAGGCGCACGTCGACGATCTCCATGCCGCGATCGACGGCCTTGCACATGTCATAGATCGTAAGGCACGCGGCACTCGCGCCGGTCAGGGCCTCCATCTCGATGCCGGTCTTGCCCGTCACGCCGGCCGTAACCAGTACGTGAAAGCCAACCTGCCCATCCGTGCGCGCCGGCGCCCAGCCCTCGGGCACGTCCTCGGCCGGCGTCCCCGCCGGAGCGATGGGCGCAATGTCGCACTTGCTCTTGGTAATGAGCAGCGGATGGCACATGGGGATGATGTCGCTCGTGCGTTTGATGGCCATGATGCCCGCCACGCGCGCGCAGGCAAGCACGTCGCCCTTTTTGGCGCGGTCCTGCAGCACCATGGCCTGCGTCTCGGGATGCATGAGGATGGTGCCCTCGGCGATGGCAATGCGATGGGTCTCGGCCTTGTCGGACACGTCGACCATGCGAACCTCGCCCTTGGCGTCCACATGCGTCAGCTCGTCGCGACGGGCGTCGCGGGCGGGCTCGGTGACAGCGCTGGCAGTCGGCTGCGCGGGCACGGCGGCGTTGCCAGCATTCGCTGCAGCCGTGACTTTGTGGGCAGACATCGCGGCCCTGCGAGCGGCCTTGGTGGCATCGGCGTACCTGCTCTTGGCCATATGATCATCCTCCGATTTGGGACATAAATCGTTGCGTGCCCTCAATTATCGCGTGTTCCTGCGGTTTGTGGGCCACGGCATCGCGCCAAATCGAAAGTACCTGCATATCATCACCACGGCGCAGCGCTTCACGCACCGAATACTCAGCATCGCTGAACAGGCACGGACGCACGTTGCCATCGGCCGTCAGGCGCAGACGGTTGCAATTCGCGCAAAAATGGTTGGACATGGCGCTAATGAAGCCGACCGTTCCCGCCGCACCCGGAAAGTGCCAGTAGCGCGCAGGGCCCGCGCCGGCAGGAGCGTCGTTGATGTCGAGCGGCTCGAGCTCGGCCAGCCCCGTCGCGGCGACCCCGGTATTGATGCGCGCCCGCAGTTCGTCGCTCGGCACGGTATCGCTCGCGTCCCACAGCTCGGGATTGAGCGCGGGCGCATGCGGGTCCACAGCGCAATGCGAGCTCGTACGCTCGTCGCCGATGGGCATGTACTCGATAAAGCGCAGGTGGATGGGGCGGTCGACGGTCAGCCGCGTAAGAGCCGCCACATCCTGGTTGAGCCGACGCACCACAACGCAGTTGACCTTAACGGGCTCAAAGCCCCAAGCCAGCGCCGCGTCGATGCCGGCCATGGTCTGTTCGAGCCGGCCCAGGTGCGTGATCTTTCCAAAGAGCGTAGGGTCGAGCGTGTCGAGCGAGATGTTGACGCGATTAAGCCCCGCGTCTTTGAGCTGCGGCGCCAGCTTGGGCAGCAGGGCGCCGTTGGTGGTAAGCGAGATGTCCTCGATCTGCGGAATCGCGCGGATGTCGCGAATGAGCGGGATAATACGGCGGCTGACCAGCGGCTCGCCACCCGTCAGGCGTACGCGGCGAATTCCCTCCCCCGCCACCAGGCGCACAAAGCGGGCGATTTCCTCGGCGCTGAGCAGCTCGTCGTGCGCGCGGGGCGCCACGCCATCGGCCGGCATGCAGTAAATGCAGCGGAAATTGCACTTGTCGGTAACGGCAATGCGCAGGTAGTTGATATCGCGACCAAAGCCGTCATGTTGCACGTGCCCGTCCACGCAGCCTCCCCTCACGCGGCGTTTTATTCTTCGGAAAACATAATACCGCACGAGAGAATCATGCCGACACCCGTACGACAGGACAGGTCGCTTCGAGCAAAACGGACTTTCCAAGCCCATCCTCAGCATACAAACCATCACAACATTCGATGCTTTTTCCGATTTTGGCGAAAAACGTCGAATGTTGTGATGGTCTGCCTGCCCACAGCACCCCGTAGAAGGGCCAGAACGCCCCTAAAGGCCACCACCCCAGTGTCGAATCACGAATTCTCGCAGGTCGTTTTGACGTTTCTGGAACGCTTCGCTTCGGTCGCACGTGAGACCCATAGCGAGTGCGATGGCGTTCACCGCCCGGTGCAATTGCAGCTGGTGGGCAAACTGAGTCCCGGTGAGGACGATCATCCTAAAGCCCAGCGCGCTCAGCACGGTCATACGCTCCGCATCCGACGCGCTGCGCTGTTTATCAAGATGGTCCGAACCGTTGTATTCAATTCCCGTACCGCTCGCAGGCGCATATACGTCAATCTCGAAATACCCGGCCTTAGCGAGATACTTGAACTCGCTGGGAACATCGACCCGATGGTTGAGCTCGATCTTGGCGTATCCCAGCCCTCCCTGGGAACGTTTTGCTACGACCATGATTGCGGTGGCCGTCTCCATGGGCGATCGCGCGCCATCGTGCACGCGTTTGAGCACGGCGGCCGCGCGTATGGCCCCCTGACGAGATCGATTCTCATCGCAATAAGCAATCAAGTCGGCAACGGTATACCTCTGCCCCATCTCGATATAATCGTCTGTCGACAGATGATTCAAATGGTATCGGGCGCAGATTTCATACCCATATTCCAGCTGCTCGGGCTCGCTCATCCACGAACCCGCTTGGACAAAGCACATGACCTCATCAACCACTAGAAGGCCCTCTGCCACCTCAAGAAGATGGTCTGGAGGTACCGGTGCCCCAAACACGTGGCACCTAAATCCAGCCGGCGTCGAGCGCTCAAAATCGAAGTTGACGAGCGTGTCGATATGACCGAGCTCTTCTCGTGGAATACCAAGCGAAACCAGATAGTCGGTAACGATCCCAACTGCCGCTGAAGCCCTCAGCCCCTTGACATCGAGTCCCAATTTGGACAGGCTCGCAGCCGGCTCCGCCTCGCTAGCAAGCGAGTCCTCGTCGTATAGGCTGCTTGCTCGCGAGAGCGGCTCGGACGGGCGCGCCACGTTGTGGTACAGCCAAGCAGTCTTATGGGACAGGACGATCGGCAGGTCCATGAGCCCTCCAATGGAGTCGGATAACCAACCTTATTCCCCTGCCCACGGGTCCGCACACCTTCGTGCGCAAGAAAGCGATTCCGCCCGATCGAGTGGTAGAAAAACCATCGCAACATTCGATGCTTTTCCCGTTTTTGGCAAAAAACGTCGAATGTTGTGATGGTTTGAGGCGAGGTGAGGGGCACGGAAGGGCCAAAGCATCGTGCTCGAACGGGTTAATCCAACTCTTTTAAGCCATGCGCCAGCTGCCAGTACTCGCCGTGCTGGGCGAGCAACTCTTCGTGGGTACCGCGCTCGATGATGCGGCCGTGTTCGAGGACCATGATGGCGTCGGCGTCGCGGACGGTGGACAGGCGGTGCGCAATCATAAACGTGGTGCGTCCGCGCATGATGCGGTCCATACCGCGTTCGATGAGCTTTTCGGTGCGCGTGTCGATAGAGCTCGTGGCCTCGTCCAAGATGAGCACGGGCGGGTCGGCAACAGCCACGCGCGCAATGGCGAGCAGCTGGCGTTGGCCCTGCGACAGGTTGGCGCCGTCGGCCGTAACCGGTGTGTCGTACCCTCTAGGCAGGCGGCGGATAAACGAATCCGCGCAGGCTGCCTCGGCTGCGGCGCGCACCTCCTCGTCAGTCGCGTCGAGCTTGCCAAAGCGGATGTTCTGCGCAATGGTGCCGCTAAACAGGTGCGTGTCCTGCAGCACAATGCCGAGCGATCCGCGCAGGCTGGCCTTGGCAATGTGCTTGACGTCAATGCCGTCGTACGTGATCTCGCCGTCATCGACCTCGTAGAAGCGGTTGATGAGGTTGGTGATGGTCGTCTTACCTGCGCCTGTGGAGCCCACAAAGGCGATCTTTTGCCCCGGTTTGGCAAACAGGTTGAGGTCCGTGAGCACACGGGTGCCCGGCACGTAGGAAAAGTCCACGGCATGGAAGCGCACGTCGCCGGCGAGCGGGACCAAGCCGCACGTGAGCTCGGTGCCGTCGGCAGCCACCGCACGGCCCGACTCATCAACGGCAGCCACATCATGCAGGTGCCCGTACGCGCCCACGCCCTGGCCCTCGGGAATCTTCCATGCCCACGCGGCGTCGCCCGTCTGCACCAGCTCCACGCAGCCCTCGTCCACCTCGGGCTCAAGATCCATGGCGGCAAACAGGCGCTCGGCTCCGGCCAGCGCGTTGAGCAAGAAGTTGCCCAGCTGCGTAAACTGATTGATGGGCATGGCGGCCTGACGCACAAAGACCAGGTAGCTTGCGAGCGCACCTACATCGGCCAGACCGTTGATGCAGAGCATGCCGCCTGCCACCGCAACGATGGCGTAGTTGGCATAGCCGATCACCACGGTCATGGGCACCATCGAGTTGGCGTAGGCCTGCGCGGCACCACCGGTGCGGCGCAGCTCTTGGTTGCGCGCGTCAAAACCAGCCACGTTGGCCTGTTCGTGATTAAAGACCTTGATGACCTTTTGGCCCGAGACCATCTCTTCGATATATCCGTCCAAATCGCCCAGCGACGCCTGTTGGGCGGCAAAAAAGCGCTTGGAACGCATGCCCGAGTAGCGCGCGTACAGCACAATGGCCACATCGCACACGAGCGTGATAATCGTGAGCTGCCAGTTGAGGATGATGAGCATGGCCGTGGTGCCGACCACCTGGATGCTCGCCTGAAACACGTTGGCAAAGCTGTTGTTGAGCGCCTCGGAGACGGTGTCGACGTCGTTGGTAAAGAAGCTCATGATGTCACCCGAGCGCGTGCTGTCGAAGTAGCTCAGCGGCAGCATCTGGATGTGCGCAAACAGGTCGCGGCGGATATCGGAGACCACGCGCTGGGCCGCGCGCACCATAATCTGTGAGTAGCCCAGAGCCGAGAGCACGCCCGCGGCGTAGATGGCAGCGGTAAAGATAACCTGCTTGGCGAGCAGTTCCTCGCCGCCCGTTGCCAAACCGTTGACGATGGGGCGCACCATGTAGGTACCGGCAAGGCTTGCGATGGCGGCCACAGAGGCAAGCACACCCACTACGAGCAGCGAGAACTTGGCATGCCCCATGTAGGAGAGCAGGCGGCGAAGCGTCTGCGCCAGATTGGCGGGACGGGCCTGAGCGGATGTCTTAGGCACGATGCTCATCTCCTTTCGCAGCCTGAAGCGATCCACTGGGGCCAGAGGAAGACAGGGCATTTGCGCCATCCACGATGCCCGCATCCCCCGCAAACTCCATCTGCGAGGCGTAAATCTCCTGATAAATGGCATCGCCCGCCAGCAGTTCCTCGTGCGTGCCCACGCCGTGGACACGACCGTCGTCCAACACCACAATGCAATCGGCATCCATGACGCTCGCAATGCGCTGCGCAATGACAATCACCGTCGTGTTGGGAATCTGAGCGATATGCTCGCGGATCTTGGCGTCGGTCGCCATATCGACCGCGCTGGTCGAATCGTCAAAGATGAGCACACGCGGATGCTTGAGCAATGTACGCGCGATGCACAGGCGCTGCTTCTGCCCGCCCGAGACACCGGCACCGCCCTGGCCCAGATAGCCGTCCAGCCCGCCGATGCGATCGAGGAACTCATCCACGCACGCCGCGCGGCAAGCCGCGAGGAGCTCATTGTCCGACGCCTGTGGATTGCCCCACTGCAGGTTCTCGCGCACGGTACCCGTAAACAGCACGTTCTTTTGCAGCACGATACCCACGGCGTCGCGCAAGGTAGCCAAGTCGTAGTCGCGCACGTCGTGTCCGCCCACAAGCACGGTGCCCTCGGTGGCGTCGTACAAGCGCGCAATCAGCTGCACAAGCGAACTCTTGCCCGAGCCCGTGCCGCCGAGCACGCCCACCGTGGAGCCTGCTTCAATGCAAAGGTCAATATGCTCGAGCACATCCTCGGCTGCATCCGCGCGGTATTTAAAGGAAACGTCGCGAAACTCGATGCTTCCGTCGGCCACCTCGTGCACGGCAGCGGCAGCGTCGGGCGCCTGGATAAGCGAACGCTCGTCGAGCACCCGCGAGATGCGTTCCACGCTGGCAAGTGCGCGCGTGAGCAGCAAAAACACGTTGGAAATCATCATGAGCGAGTTCATGATCAGCAGCACATAGCTCATAAAGCCCGTGAGCGAGCCCACGCCGAGCTCGCCGGCAAGAATCATGCGCCCGCCGATCCACAGAATGGAAAGCGCCGCCACGTACATCGACAGCTGAAACACCGGCAGGTTGAGCACGGCGTTGCCAAAGGTCTTCGTCGCGGTGCGCGCAAGCTCGGTATTGACGGCATCGAACTTGGCCTCCTCGTGCTCGGCACGCACGTACGCCTTGACGGCGCGCACGGCGGTGAGGTCCTCCTGCACCACACCGTTGAGATGGTCCATCGAGGTCTGCAGCTGGCGGTAGAGCGGACTGACGCGATAGGTGATAACGCCCAGCACGATCGCCAGCACCGGCAGGATGATCGCGAAAACGGTGGCGAGCGGACGCGACAGCACCAGCGCATAGACCAAGCCGACGATGAGCGTCACGGGACCGCGCACCATGGGGCGAAAGCCATTGCCGATGGCATTTTGGATGACGGTGATATCGGTAGTCATGCGGGTGACGAGCGAGCTGGCGTCGTAGTTATCCAGATTGCCAAAAGCGAGCGTCTGGATCTTGCGGTACTCCGCCTCGCGCAAGTTAGCGCCCAGCCCCGAGGCGACGCGAGCAGACGTGCGTGCATAGCCCAAGCCAAGTACCAGCGAACATGCGGCGCATACCAACATATACGTGCCCTGCAACAGCATGTAGTTGATGTCGCCCGCGGGCACGCCCACATCGATGATATTTGCCATGATGACCGGGATAAACAGCTCGAGCGCCGTCTCTGCCGTCACAAAGAACACGCCGAGTATGGCATCGCGACGGTATGCCCCCAGATAGGAAAACAAAATCTTGAGATTGCGCACGCAGGTTCATCCCCCATCAAACGTTGTTCGCAAACCCAGGTATTATGGCGCGCCGTGCATCGGTGTCAAGTGCTCCGAAATCGATTTCTGCAATGCTAGTGCAGGCGCCAAGCTCGCAGGACGCGCCCCTGTATTCAATTGGAAATGAACGCGAGCGTGACTTTTTTCTCCCCGCCGCCAACACAAACCTTGACTCTACAATCGTTGTAGGGTTTTCACTACACTGGTACGTAAACAGACCAAGCCAGAAAGCCCCGCCCATGGAACACGACCTCACACGCGGCAATGTCCTTAAGACCATCGCGGTCTTTGCCCTGCCCTATATGCTCTCGTACTTTTTGCAGATGCTCTACGGCATGGCCGATCTGTACATGATGGGGCAGTTTAGCGGCGCTGCCGGCATCACCGCCGTGGGCAACGGCGCACAGACGCTCTATATCATTACCGTGACGCTCGTTGGTCTGGCCATGGGAACGACGGTCATCGTCGGCCACGCCGTGGGCTCGCGCCGCTTCGATCGCGCCGAGACCGCCATCGGCAATACCATCACGCTCTTTATGGGTGTCTCGGTGGTACTGGCCGCTGTCCTGCTCGCGCTTTGCCCGCAGATCGTGGCGCTCATTGGCACTCCCGCCGAAGCCGTCGAAGGCACTGCCGCCTACCTGCGTATCTGCTTTGTCGGCATTCCGTTTATTGCCGCGTACAACATTCTTTCGGCCATCTTTCGCGGGCTGGGCGATTCGCGCTCGCCTATGTACGTGATCGGCGTGGCATGCATCATCAACATCGCGCTTGATTTTCTGTTTATCGGCCACATGGGGCTCGGCCCCGTGGGCGCCGCACTCGGCACGGTCATCGCACAGACGGCCAGCGTTGCCCTCGCGCTCGTGTGGCTCAAGAGCCGTCGCACAAACATCCACGTTAAGCGCAGCGACCTGCGCCCCCAGCCCGAGGTGCTCGGCAGCATTCTTAAAATCGGCGTGCCCGTGGCTGTGCAGGACGGCTGCATCCAGGTGGCGTTTATGTTCATCACTGTCATCGCCAACCACCGTGGGCTAGTCGACGCCGCCGCCGTGGGCCTAGTCGAGAAGATGATCAGCTTTTTGTTTATCGTGCCGAGTTCCATGGGCGCTACCGTCAGCGCGCTCACGGCGCAAAACGCCGGCGCGGGCAAGGGCGACCGCGCGCGTCAGGTACTCAAGGACGCCATGACCATCTCGGTGGTGTACGGCTGCCTGATCACGGTGCTGATGTGGCTGGTGGCGCCGGCGTTTATCGGCTTTTTTGCCAAGGACGCTGCAGTAGTCGCCGCCGGTACCGGCTATATGCGCAGCTATATTTTCGACGCGATCTTTGCCGGCATCCACATTTGCTTTAGCGGCTTTTTCGCTGCGTATGGCAAGAGCTACATTGGCTTTGCGCACAACGTGCTGGCCGTGGTGCTCATTCGCGTGCCCGGCGCATGGCTGCTGTCGAACGCCTATTCCGACACGCTGTTCCCCATGGGCATCGCCTCACCGTGCGGGTCGATTCTGTCGGCGGGCATCTGCGTGATTGCATTTACCGTGCTCAACCGGCGCGGGGCTTTTGACAAGCTGGTGGCGTAGCGGGGCGACGCGGGCCTAGCGCCTCTCCCCTGTTTTTACCGAAAGGAGTGGTCCTGTGACCGACATGCCAAGTGAACACACCGAGGGCCTGCTCCGCATTGGCGAGGTGGCGCGCCTGCTCAATTTAAGCGTGGGCACACTGCGTCATTACGAGCAGATGGGGCTGTTGGAGCCGGCATATGTCGATCCGGCAAGTGGGTACCGCTACTACGGATCGCGGCAGCTCTCCACCCTCAACACCATCGGCAACCTGCGCGTTCTCGACTTGCCGCTGGCGCAGATTCGCGAGTTTGTCACTACGCGCGATATGGATTTGATACAACGGCAACTGACCAAGCAACAGGAGTTAATTGAGCACAGGCGGCGTGAGTTGGAGCGCATGTCGCGCAAGATTGACCAGCGGCTTGCCTTGCTTCATGGCGCTTTGAATGCTGATCTCGACACCATTAGCGAAATCGAGGAACCCGAACTTCGCTGCGCCACGCTGCACGAGCGCGTCAATCCCACCGACGCCTATTCGCTGGGATGGCATATCCGCCAGCTTCAGCAGGGGCAGCACGAAACCTTTGCCTATCTGGGCAATCTGGGTGTGGGCATCGCGCCCGAACGCCTCGCCGCCGGCGACTTTGATGGCTACGACGAGGTCTTCCTGCTGCTCGATGACACCGATGAGTACTTGGGCGATGTTGAGACGCGACCTGCCGCGCGCTGCCTGACCATAAGTTTCCGTGGCACGCACGGACAAGCAGCCCCTCGCTACGAGCGGCTGCTCGGCTACATGCACGAACACAACCTGACGCCCGCCGGCCCCTCGCGCGAGATCGCCCTCATCGACGACATCATCAGCGACGACCCGGCAACCTACGTGACGCAGATCACGGTGCCCGTTTCCCCGTCCAAATAAAATCCGCCCGAAAGGTATCATGCTTTCCGGGCGGATCTTCAATTTGGTTATCGATGCGCTAAGCCCGGGGCACCTCGCCAGTAGCCAAGATCCGCTCGAGCGCATCCTCGTCCAGTACGGGCACACCCAACTGCTCGGCTTTGGTGAGCTTGGAGCCCGCTTTGGGGCCGGCGACCAGATAGCTCGTCTTCTTCGACACGCTGCCCGAAACCTTGGCGCCAAGCACCTTGAGCGCCGCGCCCGCCTCGTCGCGAGTGCGGTTGACGAGCGTGCCAGTCAGCACAAACGTCAGGCCCGCGAGCGGCTGGGTGTCGGCGAGCTCGCCTGCCACGCCAGCGTCGGCTGCGGCTTGCGCATGAGCGGCGCCCAAGTCGACCTCGAGCGACAGGCCCGTCTGACGCAGGCGCTCCAGCACGGCAAGGTTCTCGGGCACGGCCAGGAACTGCTTGACGCTCGCCGCAATCTTGGGACCGATGCCCTCACACTCGGCGATGTCCTCTTCGCTCGCCAAGATGAGCTTGTCAATCGACAGGAATCGCTCGGCGATAACCTCGCCCACACTCTTGCCCACATGGCGGATGCCCAGGGCAAACAGCACGCGACCGAGCGGCTGGCTCTTGGACTTGTTGAGCTCGGCGATGATTTTCTCGGCCGTCTTGAGGCCCACCGGAATGGGGTCGCCCTTCTTGACGCCCTTTTTGCTGTTGGAGCTGGCGTACACGCGGCCCGTGTCCAGGCCGGCGATGTCGTCGACCGTGAGCTGGTAGAAGTCCGCGACATCATGGATCAGACCGGCGGCGATCATCTTGTCGACGATCTCGTCGCCCAAGCCGTCCACGTCCATACAGCCGCGACTCACCCAGTGGAGCAGGCGCTCCTTGAGCTGCGCGGGGCAATCAATGGACACGCAGCGGTAGGCCACCTCACCGTCCTCATGGACCACGGGGCTACCGCACACGGGGCAGACCTCGGGCATCTGCCAGTCAACGCTGTCGGCCGGGCGCTTGTCGAGCACGGGGCCCACGACCTCGGGAATCACGTCGCCTGCCTTGTGCACGATGATAGTGTCGCCCTCGCGCACGTTTTTGCGGCGGATCTCGTCGATGTTGTGCAGCGTGGCGCGCGCGATGGTGGAGCCGGCGACCGTCACCGGGTCGAACTCTGCGACCGGCGTGAGCACACCGGTGCGACCCACCTGGATGCGAATTTCGCGCAGGACGGTCTGCTTTTCCTCGGGTGGGAACTTAAAGGCAATGGCCCAGCGCGGTGCGCGGGCAGTAAAGCCCAGGTCGAGCTGCTGCTGGAAGCTGTCAACCTTTACGACCACGCCGTCGATGTCGTAGTCCAGGTCACCGCGATGCTCGAGGGCCTGGGCGCAGAACTCGTGGACCTCGGCCGGCGTGGCGCAACGGGCAACGTTGGGGTTGACGCTAAAGCCAGCGCTACGCAGCCAGTCCAGAAACTCGCGCTGGCTGTGGACGTGCAGCGGATCGGTATCGGCGATGGCGTAGATAAAGGTGGCCAAGTCGCGACGCGCCGTGACCTTGGGGTCTTTTTGGCGCAGGGATCCTGCAGCGGCGTTGCGCGGGTTGGCAAAGGGGCCACGGCCCTCGGCATCGGCCTCGTCGTTCAGACGCACAAAGCTGCCCTTGGGCATGTAGACCTCACCGCGTACCTCGATGGTACGTTCGCGGTCGATGCCCATGTGGGCGAGCGCCGGCTCGGACAGGTGCATGGGCACATCCTTGATGGTACGGACGTTGAGCGACACGTCCTCGCCCGTGGTGCCATCGCCACGTGTAGCGGCGCGCACAAAGGTGCCGTTTTGGTAGGTAAGCGCCACGCCCAGACCGTCGATCTTAAGCTCGCAGGTATAGGTGACGCTGCCGGCACCGAGCGCATCCTCGGTGCGCTGGAGCCATGCGTCGAGCTCGTCCAGATCCATGGCATCGTCCATGGAATACATGCGCGCCATATGCGTGACCGGCGTAAACTGCTCGCTCACGTAGCCGCCCACGCGCTGGGTATAGCTGTCGGGCGTCACCAGGTCGGGGTAGGTCGCCTCGATCTGCTGCAGCTCAACGAGCATTTTGTCAAAGGCGGCGTCCGTGATCTCGGGCGCATCGAGCATGTAGTAGCGATAGGCGTGGTAATCGAGCTCGTGGCGCAGCTCGGCCGCACGCGCTGCCGCCTGGGCACGGGCATCGGCCGGTGCAGCGGTATCCGTGCTCGCGGGCGTTTCGGTATCGATGTCCACGCCGTCACCAAACAGGCTCGATTGCTCCATAGCGGCACTCCTTCGCTCGATTTCAAACGGATACAAGAGTACCACCGGTCACCATGGGGCCGAATAGCGGTCTCAAACCGCACCGAATCGGCAGCCATCAAACTGGAGTGGATCGCGCGTTCAAACCATGCCCTTGCCGTTTCTAAATGATCCGTTTTCCTCCGTCTCCAAGGGATCATCGCGAAAAGAGGGGCTGTCCCGCGCTGGCGGAACAGCCCCTCTGGCTTCGATATGTGCGATACAGCTCGTTAGAAACCCTGGCCGTTGCCCTGACCCTGGCCCTGCTGGCCAAGCAGCTCCTCCAGATACTGGCGCAGCTGCTCGTCGGTAATACCGCCGTTGCCGGTATCGGTCGCGCTGTCGTTCTGCTGCTGGTTCTGCAGCTCCTCGTCGGAGCCCAGCTCAACCGTGACCTTCTTCTCTTCCTTGCCGCGCATGAGCGTGATCTCGACCTTCTCACCCACCTCGTGGCTGCGCAGTGCGATGATCAGGCCATCGGCGCTCGTAATCTCGTCGTCACCCAGCTTGGTGATGACGTCGCCCTCCTGAATGCCGGCCTTGGCGGCAGGACCGTCTTCGACGACACTTGCCACATACGCGCCGCTATCGGTGCTCAGCTTGTTGGTGCGGGCGTTAAGTGCATTGACGCTCGAAAGCGTGGCGCCCAGGTACGGATGCACCGGCGTCTTGCCGTCGATGATCTGGTCGGCAATGTTCTTGGCATAGTTGACCGGAATGGCAAAGCCCACGCCCGAGCTGGAGCCCGAATAGCTCTCGATGAGCGAATTAATGCCCACAAGCTCGCCATTGTCGTTAACGAGCGCGCCGCCGGAGTTGCCCGGGTTGATGGCGGCATCGGTCTGGATCATGTTGGCATAGATGGTGTTACCGTTGGTAGAGCTCATGGCCGTGGAGCGGTAGAGCGCCGAGACGATACCGGTGGAGACAGACTGCTCGTTGCCAAACGGCGAACCGATCGCCATGACCCACTCGCCCACGTTGAGCTTGGAGGAGTCACCAATCTCGATCGGCGTGAGCTTGGAGGCGTCGGCGTCCTTGAGCTTGATGACGGCTAGGTCGCTCGAGGCATCGTTGCCCACGAACTCGGCCTCGTAGGTGGTGCCGTCGTCCATGGTCACCACGTACTGGTCATAGCCATCGACCACGTGGTTGTTGGTGAGGATGTGGCCCTCGGTATCGAGCACCACGCCCGAACCGACGCTGCCCGAGTTGTCCGACTCGTCGGCAGACTGCGAAAGCGAGCCATTCTGGCCGCCGCTCGAAGTGGCGGTAATGGAAACCACGGAGGGCAGGGCCTTGGCAGAAACGGCCTCGGCCAGCGTGGTGTCCTCGGAATCGATGGTGATCTTTTGCGTCGATGAACCCGAAGCACCCGCCGTCACGGCATTCTTGCCGCCGCCAATGTTGAGCGTACCGCTCATAATGAGCGCAATGACCAGCAGGGCGCCACAGGCGCAGCCGGCGAGCGCCGTAATAAAGATCGGCAGCTTTTTGGTCTTGGTCTTGACCACCGTGTGCTTGTTTACAACCTGCTGGCTGCCCAGCGGCTTTCCGGTCTGCGTGTCGTAGGCCTGCACGTAGGGAATGTTGTTGCCGTCGGCAGGCGTCGACTCCACCTGCACGCGCGGCTGCTGCTGAGTCTCGCCGGCATTGCCAACATCCTGGGGACGCTGGGAATCGTTCTCGCTCATAGCTGCGATCCTTTCGTCAAATAACCAATGGCCCGCCAAACACGTGGCGGGCCATCATTGTTCACGTTGAGTTGTACCCCAATATGCGGGCGTACGTGTACGAGAACGCAATCTTTTAGGAAGGCTTAAGTTCTGCTGCAAACTCGAAGGGAACCCGCACCTGCGGCAAAACCACCACAAAGGTGCCTGTCCCCTTTGTGGTGGAAATCTAGTCCTTAAACAGATATCCCACGCCGCGGACGGTGGTGATGTGCGCCGCGATCTGCGGGCCCACCTTGGAGCGGATGCGTCGGATGTGCACGTCGACGGTGCGCGTGCCGCCGCAGTACTCAAAGCCCCATACGCGGTGCAGCAGCACCTCGCGACTGTAGGCGCGGTTGGGGTGCGTCGCCAAAAAGCTCAGCAGCGAGTACTCCATCAGCGTCAGGTCGATGGGCTCGTTATCGAGTGTCACCTGGTAGGTAGCCAGATTAATCTCGAGGTTATCGATGTTGAGCACATCATCGGCGGTGACGGTCTCCTCCTCGCCCATCAGGCGCTGCGCGCGAGCCTTGAGCTCGTTGGGCGTCGCCGTGGGGCACACAAAGTCGGCATGCGCGTGATTCGGCAGGCGCAGGGTACCGAGCGCCTCGTCGTCAACGATCACCAACATGGGGACGCCACCACGATCGTCAAGCCACTTGGCAATCTGATCGATGCGGTCGCTGCGGATGCCATCTGAATCGAGAATCAGCAGGTCAAAGTCGTGCGCCGCAGTCGGCGAATCGGGGGTTGCCAGGCTCACCTCGACACCCAGGGTGGTCGTCAGGCTGCGGGCAAACTCGTGGAAGCGCGTCGTGCGCGCCATGAACAGGGCACTCTTTTCGGACATATCGGCCTCCAAAGAAATGAGCTCAATCGTACTGGAACAAGCCAGCGCGATTAGGAGTTCGCCAGATAGTGCTTGATCTCCCACTCGGTGATCGTAGACTCAAACTTATGCCACTCGTCGCGCTTCTTTTTGAGGAAGAAGCTGTGGATGTGCTCGCCGAGAGCATCCTTCATAAACTGCGAGTCCTCAAACACGTCGAGCGCCTCTTTGAGCGAGCGAGGCAGCGGCGCGTAGCCGGCCTCGACCATCTGACGGTCGGTAAGCTTGAGCGTCTCGGCCGTGGCCTCGGGCGGGAGTTCCAGCTTGCGCTCGATGCCGTCCAGACCAGCCGCCAGCGTGACGGCGTTGACCAGGTACGGGTTGGCCATGGGGTCGGGACTGCGCAGCTCGATGCGCGTGGACAGCGGCTTGCCGGGCTTGTAGACCGGAATGCGGACCATACTCGCGCGGTTGCGCAGGCCCCACGTAGCGTACTGCGGCACGGAGTCGCCACCCGTGGTGATGCGCTTGTACGAGTTGACCGTGGGGTTGGTGATGGCACTGATCTCGCGCGCGTGCGCCAAGATGCCGGCCATGTAGTGCTTGGCGATTTCGGAGAGGTGGTACTTCTCGTCGTCCTCGCCCCAAAACACGTTGTTGCCGTCGTGGTCGAATAGCGACTGGCACAGGAACATAGCGCTGCCGTCCTCGCCAGCCAACGGCTTGGGCATAAAGGAGGCGTGGCAACCGCTCTCGTAGGCCTGCTGCTTAATGATGAGTTTGGCCGTAGTGATGGCGTCGGACATACTCAGGGCCTCGGCATGGCGCAGGCTCATACCGTGCTGCGAGCGACCGGCGGCGTGGAAGGTGTACTCCACGGGCACGGACATCTTCTCGAGCGTGAGGACCGTGTTGCGACGCAGGTCGCGGGCGGCATCGCTCACCGAAAGATCGAAGTAGCCCACGTTGTCGAGCGGCTCGGGGGTGTGCTCGTCGGGGAAGTAGTAATACTCCAGCTCGGCACCCACGTTGAGCAGATAGCCAGCCTTCTCGGCCTTGCGGAACATGCGGCGCAGGGCATCGCGCGGGTCGCCGGCGAAGGGCTTGCGATCGGGAGTGCACACGTCGCAGAACACGCGGGCTACGCCGTTGTGGCTCGGGCGCCACGGCAGGATCTGGAAGGTCGAAGCATCGGGGAACGCCAGCATGTCGGCTTCCTCGGGCGTGGCAAAGCCCTCGATAGCGGAGCCGTCAAAGCCAATACCCTCCTCAAAAGCGACCTCGAGGTCCTCGGGGCTAATGGCAAAGTTCTTGAGGCGGCCGAGAATGTCGACAAACCACAGACGCACAAAGCGGATGTCACGCTGCTCTACGGAGCGGAGTACGTAATCGATGTTCTGCTGGTTCATGTCGCTCCCCTTTCTTTCGGGCGGGTTTCGACTGGTCTATATCGCAGATACTATCGCAGAAAAATGTTTCCGCAGGGTTAAAGCGTATCAAGCGCTCAAAAAACGTGTGCGAACAGGCAGTTGCGAACGAGTAGTTAGCGCGAGGTCGAAGCGCGGTGTTCGATGTGGCCGGGGACCTCGATGCGCTTGGGGGCGAGCTTTGCGGCATCGCCCACCGTAGTGGTAACGACGTCGATACGCTCGGACAGGCGCTCGACTACGCGCTCGGCAATGGTAAGAGTGTCCTGCGCTGCCGTGGTCACACCGCCAAAGAGGACGTGGTTCCAGGGATAGTCGTCAAACGTCGCAATCTTGAGGCCAGCCGGCAATGAGGGTCCCAACTGTGCCAGCGCCTCGGTCAGACGCAGAAAGACCAGGCCGTTGACGGCAATGAGGCCGAGCTTTTTACCCGCATAGCCGCGGATGGTCTCGTCCAGGCGACTGACACCCTCGACGCCACCATCGGCCAGGGTGACGACCTCACCCGCAAGGCCGCGTCGCGAAAGCTCGTCGACAAAGGCCTCGGCGCGTTCGCGACGCACGGGGCTGTCGTCGCTTGCCTCGGTGAGCAGGCACAGGCGCTCGCTGCCCGCAGAGGCCAAGGCGTCTACCAGGCCGGCGACCAGCTCACGGTTGTTGGAGGTCACCAGATCGACACCGCCGTCGGCAACATCGCGGTCGAGCAGCACGACGGGCAGGCGTCCCGCAGCCGCGGCGATCGCCTTGTCGTTGCCTCCGCAGGTATTGACGACCAGGCCGTCCACGCCGGCATCGATAAGTCTGGTGAGCGACTCTGCCTCCTTGGCGGGGTCGTTGCCACTAATGGCCGTCATGAGCGAGCAGCCGCGCGCGGCGGCACTGGCGGAAAGCCCTTCGAGCATGGCGCTCGAGAACGGGTTGGCGATGTCGGCCAAAATCACGCCGATGAGGTTGGTACGCGAGCTGCGCAGATTGCGCGCGGCGGCACGTGGACGATAGCCGGTGCGCTCGATAACTGCCGCGATGCGAGCGCGGGTTTCCTCGGTCATCTGCCCGGGGCGGTTGTTGAGATAGCGCGAGACCGTGGCCGGGCTCACGCCCGCCTCGGCGGCAATGTCCTTAATCCTCATCTGCGCCATAGCGCACCCCGTTTCCCAATTGTCGGCAGTCTGAGCCATTTTAGGCATTTTTTTAAAAATCTCGCTTGCAAAACGCTGTAGGTGAGTATACTACAACTCGAAACGAAACCGATTTCGTAAACCGATTTCGGCAAGCGTTGGCACGGAGGTGCAAAGATGTACCCTACCGTCTTGGCACCTCCGTGCCAACGCCATATCAAAGGTGTACGCACGAGCAAGAAGGAGCTGCGCGACCATGGGTAAAACGGTTCTTACCTTCGGCGAGATCATGATGAGGCTCTCGCCCAAAGACCATCTGCGCATTGAGCAGGCGACCGAGTTTGATGTCCGCTACGGCGGCGCCGAAGCCAACACCGCGCTTTCCCTGGCCTACCAGGGTGACAAGGCAGCTTACGTCTCCGTTGTCCCGGCCAACCGTCTGGGCGAGTGCGCCCTGCGTTCGCTGAAGGTCTACGACGTCGATACCTCGCGCGTCGTGCGCCAGGGCGACCGTCTTGGTTCCTATGTGTTTGAGGTCGGCGCCTCGCAGCGCGGCAACGGCTGCGTCTACGACCGCAAGTACTCTGCCATCAACATGGCCAAGCGCGACGTCTTTGACTGGGACGAGATCCTCAAGGGTGTCGATGTCTTCTACTTCTCCGGCGTGACGCCCGCCGTCTCCGACGAGATGGCCGCCGCCTGCAAGGATGCCCTCACCGCCTGCCGCGCCAAGGGCATCACCACCGTTTGCGACGTGAACTATCGCGGCAAGATGTGGTCGCCCGAGAAGTCGCAGGCCACCATGAAGGAACTCCTGCCGCTCGTTGACATCTGCATTGCCAACGACGAGGACGCTCCTGCCGGCCTCGGTATGACCTGCGTCTCCGGCTCCCTTGCCCACGGCATCGAGGAGCGCGACACCTACGTCGAGATGGCCCGTCAGATCTGCGCCGAGTACGGTTGCAAGAAGGTCGCCTCGGTCGTCCGCAACATCTCCTGCGTCGAGCGCTCCATTTGGATGGGCATGCTCTTTGACGCCGAGAGCGGCGAGCACTGGTTCTCCCCTGCTCACGACGTGCACGTGCTCGAGGGCGTTGCCGCCGGCGACGCTTTCAACGCCGGCCTCGTCCATGCCCTCATCAACGACTTTGCCCCGCAGGACGCCGTCAACTACGCCATCGCCGCCTCGATCCTCAAGCTCACCATCAAGGGCGATTCCAACCTGGTGACCGCAGACGAGATCGCAGCCGTGGCATCCGCCGCCGACGGTGGCACCCGCGTCGCGCGCTAAGCCGTCCCCATTCCGCGGGCCGCAGCTTTCCATACCCATACCTCTGCAGCCCGCTCCCCGATTCCTCCGGCCAGGTAGAACCACTTAGCCCCATTCCGGTTTTGTCTGGCATTCCTTCACGACTGGCCTCGTAGCCGGTTCCGAAATTGCTTGTGACCCAAGCAGTGCCTCCGATAACCAATCCGGAACCGGCTCATGGCCAATCTTCTTTGGCAATCACGCGCCCGTGCGCGCCTCACATCGAAAGGAACACTATGTTCGATCAGTTCTACACCACGCTTGAATCCCTGGGCATCGTGCCGGTCGTCGTGCTCGACAAGGTCGAAGACGCCGCACCGCTCGCCCATGCCCTTATGGCAGCCGGCATGAAGTCCGCCGAGGTCACCTTCCGCACTGCCTGCGCCGCCGAGTGCATCGCCGCTATGGCCGAGACCGAGCCCGAGATGTGCGTCGGCGCCGGCACTGTCCTGACCGTCGAGCAGGTTGAGCAGGCCCGCACCGCCGGTGCCAAGTTCATCGTCTCGCCGGGTTACAACGAGGACGTCGTGAAGCACTGCATCGACATCGACCTGCCCGTCCTTCCCGGCACCGTGACCCCCTCCGAGGTCACTGCTGCCGAGAATCTGGGCCTCAAGGTCACCAAATTCTTCCCCGCGGCTCAGTATGGGGGCCTCAACACCATCAAGGCCCTCGCTGCTCCGTTTGTCGGCCATCGCTTTATGCCCACCGGCGGCGTGAACACTGCCAACGTCGAGGAGTACCTGAGCTCCAGCGCCATCATCGCCTGTGGTGGCACCTGGATGGTCAAGCCGGCCCTGTTCGCCGACGGCGACTTTTCCAAGGTCGAGCAGATCGCCCGCGAGGCCATGGACGTCGTCAAGAAGGTCCGCGGCTAGGTTTAGCTCTCTATCGTGAAAGGGGGCGTGTCCTAGACCTCGCCCCCTTTCTTTTAAAGCGGCTCGGAAGCGCGCCGTTTCCGTCACGAACAAGAACCGAAACCGTCTTGTATGCTGATAGAACGTGACGGAAGCGACACGCCCCCAAGCCGCTTTGCTTTCCCGGTCAATCAACCGACTCAACATAATCCAGTCCACCAAAACAGCTGCGGCGCCGTCTGGGGGAATGGACCCTTGCTTCCGGTCTTTTCCTCCAAGCGGCGCCGCAGCCTTTTCATGCCCCGATTGCACCCCCGCACTTGCGGTGAAATACGGACTGCCTACGTCGTCAAAGCCGCAAAACAGTCCCTATTTCACCGCAACTAATGTAGGGAACGAGTTAGATGGCCGAGTCTTTGGACAGCTCGAAATAGTCGGGATGCAAGGCGATAACCGGGCCCTGCTCCTCGGGCATCAGATGCAGGTGCGTCTCTGCCAGGTAGCTCGCCGTGTCGGTATCGCCCTTTTTAATGGCCTCGAGAATCCGGCGATGCTGCCGACGAATCGGCTCCCAATCCAGATCCTGCGACACCATACGCAACCAGTTGTATCGCTCAAAATGCGTGTTGACGCTCTTCATCCAATCCCACAACATGTGGCGGCCGGCAATCTCAAAACATGTCTCATGAAACAGGTTGTCCAGGTCAAAAAAGCGACGCGTTTCGCTGTGGTCGAGCGACTCGGACTCGGCAAGAATCTGCTCGAGCCGATGCTTTTGCTCGGGCGTGGCGGCAGAGCAGCATTTAATGAGCACACTTCTCTCGAGTTTCTCGCGCAAGAAACAGGCGTTCTCGGCGCGTTCCATACTGATTTTTGAGACATAGGTGCCGCTTTTGGGACGCGTCTCCACCAGCTCTTGCTCGCGCAGGCGCACAAAGGACTCGCGAATGGGCGTGCGCCCGATTCCCGTCTCCTTTTCCAGACCAATCGCCGAAAGGCGCGTGCCGGGCTTGAGCTCGGCATAGATGATCTTGGAGCGCAATGCGTTGTATGCCTGATCTTGCAGGCTCTGATAATGCTGGTGCTGTTCCATAAAGCCCTCGAATGAAGCCCACGGTTTGTCGAATAACTCCACGTAATACTATCGCATCCCCCATCCCACGGCGATGTTTGAGGGGTAGGGCCGGGATTCGGCTTTTGACCGATAAGTTGTTGCAATTAGGTGAACGTTCACCTAATTTCTTCTATTTCGCTTTGCAAATGGATTCCCATACGTATACTAAATCTCAACGAAACCGATTTCGTCAAGCCTGGGCAATAGGATGCTAAGACGCACCCTACCATCTTGGCATCCTATTGCCCATGCCATGCCATTTGCTTTCTTCCCGTCTTGTTGAGCCCTTCAGTCCCATTCTGGCACAACGAGACATTCCTAGACGACTGACCATGGGGCCGGCTTTTCTGCCGTTGAGGCAGTGCCTCCGATAACCCTCTTTTTGCCGGCCCAGGTCAGACATTTCTCTTTAAATATCCTTCAATCGAAAGGATGCAGCAGCATGCGACCGCTCATCATCATGCATGGCGAGAAGATCGACTGGCGTCATACCGTCATAAGAATGCTGATGTATCAGGCGGGCGTTGCCGTGCTGGCACTCGGTATGAGCCTCCAGACGGCATCTGGCCTGGGCGTCGCCGCGCTCACGTGCTTTGCCACGACCCTATCCATGCTCACGGGCAAGACGCTCGGCTTTTGGATTACAACTACCTATGTCGCTTACATCGCGGCGCAGCTCGCCATCTTGCGACGCGAATTTCAACCGCGCATTTTGCTCGAGCTTTGCTTTTCAACGCTAATGGGCGGCTTCACCGATCTGTTCATGGCGTTCAACCCGCTGCATCCCACGGCGCTCCCCGCGCAGGTTGCGACCATGCTGCTCTCCCTCGCTATCACCGCATTTGGCGTCAGTCTCGTCGTCAACATGGGCGTTGTCCCCAACGCACCCGACGGCTTGGTGCAGGTCATTGCGGAAAAGCTCAAGCGCCGTTTTGGAGACGTAAAGGTCATGTTCGATTGCTCGCATGTCGCCGCCTCGTTCACGCTGTCGCTGGTATGCATGCACAACTTAGGCGGCTTTGGCGTAACCACCGCCATCTCGGCACTGTTCTTGGGCCACATCATCAACTTCGCCAACAAGCTGTTTGCCCAGCGATTCGTCCGCATGGCGTTTGGCGCCAAATAGCGAACAGCCGCGGAGCAAACGAGGCTCGAGTGCCCGGCATATCGATGTCGCAAATAACGACGCACGCGCTATACGGACGATGAGGAATAGCCCGTCGCAAACCCCGCAAGCGGAGCTATATGTTGCTATAACTTGACATAAATTGGTCCATTGCCAGCCGGCATGCAAAAGGCCCCAAGCCATTCGCGGCTTGGGGCCTGCCTGGTAACACAGGTCTTTCGGACTACGCTCGCTCGTATTTCGTGGCGCGGCCTGTCCCCTGTTTCATGATCGCGTTTCGGCTGAGCAGAGATTCGAGCGCGGACAGTGTTCGCGCACGGCTCAGCCCCGTCTGTTTCTCAATCTCACTTCGCGACATAATTCGTCCGCCCGACAAGGCCTTAAGAACCTGAGCCTCTTCTCCAGACCCTTCAAAGGCATCGGTAACGGGCAACGCGACAGCTACCACGCCGCCACGAATATCAAAGACCGGCTGATTAATCGAATCGCGATAGGCACGCCTAATGCGCGCAATTCCCGTTCCAAACTTCTCGATATAGTCCAACTTTAAGAAGACCTCGGCAACGATGGGATTTCTGAGCACGGATATCTGTCCATACAGGTATTGCTCCGTCGTCAAGCCAGCGGGCAACGACCCGGGTGAAGTCACAACGACGCGATCATCATACAGAGCAACCTGAACATTCGCTTGCACGTCCCACGTCCGATGCACTAGAGCGTTTGCAACTGCCTCGCGGAATGCCTCGAGGGGAATCCGGTCGGTCTGAACACGCTCGACACCTTCGATGCGCTCATAACGATAGTAGCGCGCGAACATGGCAACTGCTCTATCAACCTGCTCAATTGCAGACAGGCCCGTCGTCGTCTCACGATCTAAAAGCACGTCCTCGGTGTCGCCAAAACGAACGCAGTCGATGCCCGGAAATTCGTTGTTATCCGCCAATATCGCCGCGGCATTGGTATAGCCATCCTTGCCGAGCAGGCGAAGCGTTCGCATGATATCCGACGTGAGCTCAGAAATGCCTAGATGCTCGATGCACTTGTGTTCGAGCGTATGAAAACTCAGGTCCTGGCGAGCCGAGGTGAGCGCATCGAACGTCAGATTGCTGCCTTCGAGCGTCAGCCTGCCGTACTCAAAACGGTCGACCTCTACCGTCGCCGAATCATTTCGCCTGTAGGCCTTCCCCTTGCTTCGATAGGGCTTGTCCTGCCCCTCGTAAACCGTAAGCGTTACAGTTCCGCGGTTCTCGTCGAGCTCGAGCGTGTAACGAGGCGCAGGATCCAGACTGTCATTAATCATGTTCTCGATGCGCAGACACTCCGCAACCGGGTCAGAAAGACCGACTGCAACACCACCGTCGTCAACGCCAAACTCTATCTTGCCCGTCCCGTAGTTTGCATAGGCGCTCACCGTTTTAAGAAACGTCGGCGTTACGCTTTCCTTGTATTCGACGGTAGGACTCTCTCTGACAACCATACGTACGGTCCCTCTCCTTTTCATGCTCATCTGAACCGTATTATAAGACGAAAAACATTTGCGTACGGCTTAGAACCAGACGCAAACTGTTTTCGTCTTATTTGCGTACGGAAACTAGATACAAATTTCACGTTCATACGACTATTTACCAAACGCATAGTGTTTTCGTCCGGCAATGCGTCCGTAATCCAAACAAAAAGGCCCCGAGCTCGTGTTGAACTCGGGACCTCTTGCGCCGCGCATCTATGAGAGGAGAAATGCGATGCGCACGGGCGCTACTCCATGTAGCAGATATCGCGACGAGCGGCTACAACCGTTCACCTTTTAAAAGTGAACGTTCACCTGATTCTAGGAAAACCTGACTTTTAATTCCTCCGCTTCTCCTATACTGAACTTGTAATAGAAGCAAGACTTATATAGATGAACGTTTCTTTTGGAAGGATTGTAATGTCTAACCTTATGGACAGCTTCCGCCTAGACGGCAAGGTCGCGCTCGTGACCGGCGCCACCTATGGCATCGGCATGGCCATTGCCGAGGCGCTCGGAGAGGCAGGCGCCAAGATTGCCTTTAACGCCCGTCACGCCGACAAAGTTGCCGAAGCCGAGAAGCACTACCGCGAGCTGGGCTTTTATGCTCACGGCTATGTTGCCGACGTCACCGACGAGGCTGTCGTCGCCGAGCTCGTTGCCAAGATCGAAGCCGATTTTGGCACCACGCCCGACATCCTGGTCAACAACGCCGGCGTCATCCAGCGCACCCCGATGCTCGACATGAGCGCCGAGGACTTTCGTCGCGTCGTCGACATCGACCTCAATGCCCCGTTTATCGTGTCCAAGGCCTGCCTGCCGGGCATGATCGCCAAGGGCCACGGCAAGATCATCAACATCTGCTCCATGATGAGCGAGCTCGGCCGCGAGACCATCGCCGGCTATGCCGCCGCCAAGGGCGGACTCAAGATGCTCACCAAGAACATCTGCTCCGAGTTTGGCGAGGCCAATATCCAGTGCAATGGCATCGGGCCCGGCTACATCGCCACGCCGCAAACCGCGCCGCTGCGCGAGACGCAGCCTGACGGCAGCCGTCATCCGTTTGACCAGTTCATCATTGCCAAGACGCCCGCAGCCCGTTGGGGCACGCCCGAGGACCTGAAGGGCCCCGCCGTGTTCCTGGCTTCCGACGCATCGAACTTCGTCAACGGGCACATTCTGTACGTGGACGGCGGCATTCTGGCGTACATCGGCAAACAGCCGCAATAAGGAAACTGGGCGAGGCGGTCGGTAGTTAAGTCTGCTGCTCGGACAGTCCTGCGCAAGACGGAAAGCACATTAAGTGCTTTCCTTTGCGTGCGGAACTCGCGACAGACTTAACTGCCGACCGCCCGCACAGCTCATCGCGGGTCGGATTAGCCGCCGCCCGCATACAGAAACAAAAAAAGAAACATTTGGTTGAAAGGTTAACTCAAATGAAGATCGCTCTGATCAACGAGAACTCTCAGAACTCCAAGAACCCTATGATCGAGGCTGCCCTTAAGAAGGTTGTCGAGCCCATGGGGCACACCGTCTTTAACTATGGCATGTATGCCGACGCCGACTCCAAGCCCCTCACCTACGTGCAGAACGGCATCCTTGCCGCCGTGCTGCTCAACTCCGGCGCTGCCGACTACGTCGTGACCGGCTGCGGCACCGGCGAGGGCGCCATGCTCGCCTGCAACTCCTTCCCCGGCGTGCTGTGCGGCCACGTTGCCGATCCGCTGGATGCCTACACCTTTGCCCAGGTCAACGATGGCAACGCCGTCGCCATGCCCTTCGCGCTCAAGAACGGCTGGGGCCAGGAGCTCAACCTCGAGTACACCTTCGAGAAGCTCTTTGGCTTTGGCTCGGGCAACGGCTACCCCGCCGAGCGCGTTGAGCCCGAGCAGCGCAACAAGAAGATCCTCGACGGCGTGCGCGCTGTGACCATGCGTCCGCTCGTCGACGTCCTGGGCGAGATCGATCAGGACCTGGTGAAGGGCGCACTTGCCGGCGAGCACTTCCAGGAGTACTTCTTTGCCAACGCTACCGACGAGGCCATCATCGCCAAGGTCAAGGAGCTCTTGGGTCTGTAATAAGGCCCACGGGGCGCACCAACCCCCCAACAAACCGCCAAGCAAAAGGCGCCGCGACAATCCATGTGTCGCGGCGCCTTTTTTGGTTGGCTATCGCTTGAGCCACTGCAAGGTGGCCGCTCCCCTATTTGCCAAGAGCCTACAGCTCGCAGGCGACCTTGTAGCCATCGCCGATGGCGTCGCGGATGTTGCCGCACTTCTGGGCATCGCCCAGCACGTGGATGGCAACGCCGGCAGCGGCAAGGTCATCGGCCAGCTTGGTGTTAGGACGGTAGCCCATGGCAAGCACCAGCGTATCGGCGTCGGCGATGGTGTGGACTTCGCCGTCCTTTTCGTAACTGATGGCGTCCTCGGTAATCTCAGTCACCTTGGCCTCGGTCAGCACGTGAACGCCCTTGGAGAGCATGCGCGTGATGAGCACCGCGCGACCGGCGCCACCCTCGTTGGCGGCAAGCGTCTTGGTCATCTCGATGACGGTGACATCGCGGTTGGCCGGCGACAGATCGTTGACCAACGGGGCCAGGTAATCGGCCGTCTCGCAGCCAACGGTGCCGCCGCCCACAATGACGATCTTCTTGCCCGGGAAAGCCTTGCCGCCCAGCAGGTCATCAGCCGTCATGACCTGCTTAAAGCTCTGCATAAAGGCCGGCGCGATGGGTTCGGCGCCGTAGGCCAGGACAACCTCGTAGCCCGCGTAGTCGCGCTGGATGTCCTCGGCCGAAAGCTCGGTACCGAAGACGCACGTGACGCCGGCCTCGGCCAGGCGACGGTACTGATACTTGATCACGCGCGTGAGCTCCTGCTTTGCCGGCGGAACGGCCGCAATGCGCATCTCGCCGCCCGGCTCGTCCTGCTTATCCACGAGCACCACGTTATGGCCGCGCTTGGCGGCAATGTAGGCTGCCTCCATGCCCGCGGGACCGGCACCCACAACGAGCACGTTCTTTGCCTCGGCGGCAGGCTCGTAGCCAGCCTCGTCACGCTCCACGTCCGGGTTGACGGTGCAGGAGATGCGCTTGCCGAACATGATGCCGTTCAGGCAGCGCAGGCAACCGATGCAGGGGCGGATGTCATCGGCGTTGCCGGCAGCGGCCTTGTTGCAGAACTCGGCATCGCACAGATTGGCGCGACCCATCATGCAGATGTCGGCGGCGCCGTCCTCGATCAGCTCCTCGGCAATCCATGCCTCGTTGATGCGGCCGACCGTGGCGACGGGAATGTTCACGTGTTTCTTGATCTCGCGCGAGCAGGCGGCGTGCGAGGCCTGCTGGGTGCCGGCGGCGGGAATGGCGGAGCCGCGCTTGATGGTAGTGCCACCCGACACGTGAATCATGTCGACGCCAGCCTTCTCCAGGCGACGCGAGACGTAGATCATGTCGTTGAGGGTCAGGCCGCCATCGGTGTACTCGTCGCCCGAGATACGGACGTCGATGATAAAGTCCTTGCCGCAGCGCTCGCGAATCTCGGCGATGACCTCGAGCAGGAAGCGCATGCGGGCGTCGAGCGAGCCACCGTACTCGTCGGTGCGCTTGTTATAGAGCGGGGTCAAAAAGCCGCCGAGCATGCCGTGGGCGTGTGCCGCATGGACCTCGACGCCGTCGACACCGGCCTTCTGCATGCGCACAGCAGCGTCACCAAACTGATGCGTGAGCTCGTGGATCTCATCGACCGTGATGGGGCGCGGCGCCTCGCGGGCATAGGACGGGCCCACAAAGGACGGAGCGATCAGGCGCGGCGTGCCCGGAATGTTAAAGGCCATGTAGGCGGGGTGGAAGAGCTGCGGCATGATCTTGCAGCCATACTCGTGGACGGCCGCGGCGAGCTTTTCCCAGCCAGGGATAAACGTGTCGTCGTAGCAGCACATGTCACCCGGTAGATAGGTATAGGTGGGCTCGACCGTCACGACCTCGGTGATGATGAGGCCCACGCCGCCCTTGGCACGGGCACGGTAATGATCGACCAAGTCGTCGGTCACATAGCCATGATCGGCCAGGTTCGTGGACACCGGCGGCATAAAGACGCGGTTCTTGACCTCGGTCGTACCGACCTTGATCGGGCTAAAGAGCATCGGGTAGGCGGAAGACTCCATACAGGGTTCCTTTCGTTTGAGCCGCTCGGCGGCAGTTGCTAACGTACTTATCGTATCAGCAACTGCGCTGTACCCGACCGTACACGCTCCCCCGGCTTTTACTCAGCCCACAAAAAGTTGCGGTGGAATACGGAGTAGATAAGGCCTTTGACAGCCAAAACAGTCCGTATTCCACCGCAACTGATGGGCGGGGTGGGTTAGAGGCCCAGATAGCTGGTCATGCCTTCGACGGCGAGCTTGGCGCCGGCTACGGCATGGACCACGGTGAGCGGGCCGTTGACCACGTCGCCGGCGGCAAAGACGCCAGGCACGGTGGTCATGCCGCACTCATCGACCGAAAGAAGACCGCGATGGTCGGTCTCCAGACCGCCCGTCGTAAGCACCAGTTTGTCCTTGGGCACCTGCGAGGCCGCAATCACAACCGTGTCGGCGGGCACATGGTCAAGTTCTTCCTCGTAGCCCACCACGTTGTCGTCCTCGTCAAAGATAGCCGTCTCGAAAACCGGACCGTTATCGTCGATGGCGCAAATCGCCTTGCCGCGCACGATCTCGGCACCGTCAAGCTCGGTCAGCTCCACCTCGTCATCGATGGCCGAGATATGGCGCGATCGGGCATACACGGTAACCTTGCGAGCGCCCGAGCGCAGAGCCGTGCGGGCAACATCCATGGCCACGTTGCCGGCGCCGATAACCGCCACGTTCTGACCGATCGCCACGCTCGTGGGATCGACCAGGTAATCGATACCAAACAGTACGTTACCACGCGACTCGCCGGGAATACCCAGCTTGCGGGCGCGCCAGGTACCGGTACCGACAAAGACCGCATCGTAGCCGTCGCGCAACAGGTCGTCGATATGCAGCGCGCCGCCAATGGTGGTCGAGGGACGGACGCGTACGCCAAGCGAGCACATCACGTGACGGTACTTTTGCACGAGAGCACGGGGCAGGCGAAACTCGGGGATGCCGTACTCCAGCACGCCGCCGATCTCGGGGCGTTGCTCAAACACCGTGACGGCACAGCCCAGCTGGGCCATCTTAATGGCCACGGTAATGCCGGCAGGACCGGAACCGACCACGGCAACCTGCTTGCCGCACGACGGCGCGGGCTTCCACTCCTTACGGTCCAAATATGCCGTCGAGATATAGTTCTCGATACTCGAAAAATGCACCGGTGCGCCCTTGCGGCCCTGAATGCACGCGCCCTCGCACTGGCCCGAATAGTTGCAGATCATGGAGCAGACCGCGCTCATGGGGTTGTTCTGGAACAGCAGCTCACCTGCCTCTTCCAGACGACGCTGCTTGAACAAGTCAATGACCTGCGGAATAGGCGTCTGCACCGGGCAGCCTTTAAGCTGGCAGAACGCCTTCTTGCACCCAAGGCAACGGTTCGCCTCTTCGATAATGTGGATAGCCACGCAACTCCCCTTTTTGATGTAATCCAATGAGGCGACGATAAAAACCCTTCACCGCCGCCCCCAGTCAAGCAAACTCAATATGCCGCCACGGCAAAAGCCAATGCTATATCTCGCGATGCGGAGCCCCGCAGCGAGCGGACATGCGCTCGAGTGTCGCCAGGCAGCTAGCCGCCGTCGCCGGCACGCTGTTCTCGACCACGCAAGGAATCCCCGAACAGGCGGCAGCCGCCCAGGCCACCACGGGCTCAAAGTCATAGCGGCCCGTCTCGCCCACGCCGTGGCACACCAGGCGAGAACCCGTACCGTCGCACCAGCCGGCTTCGTCCTCGTTGTCGACGACCTCAAAATCCTTGGCGTGCAGCACGCGAATCTTACTGCCGCATAAGTAGAGCATACGCGCGGTGATTTCCTGCGCCTCGCCAACGACGCTGGGATGCAGCAGCGACACCGGGTCGTAGATCACGCCGAGCGCCGGACTCGGGACGCGCTCCAGCACCTCACGGCAGCGATCTGGCGTGTTGACCGTCTCGTTCCAGCCGGGCTCGATCAGTATTTGCCCACCCACGGCCTCGGCGCACTCGCAGACGCGCGCGAGTCCATCCATAAACGCATCGAGTGCCTCGTCGGTCATACGGTCGTCAGCAACGCGGTTCTGCGCATTGGGACGACCGGTCTCGGTGCCAACCGGACAGCCGCCGAGCATCTGAGCAAAGTTCAAGCACGCCTCGTACTCGGCAAAGTTATCCGTGAGCTGTTGTCGATCGGGCGTCGCCAGATTCTTATAACAGCCGAGCACGGCGACCGAAACGCCCGCCTCATCGAGCACCGCACGCAAATGGTCGGCGAGCTCGCGGGTCAGACCGCATCGATCGATTCCCATTGATGCATAGAGCACCTTGCTCGGCAGCTGAATGCACGAAAAGCCCAGCTCTCCTGCCATGCGAATGCGTTCCTCGACGGTCCCCTGCGGAAGGTCGTGTAAACGCACGCCCGGAGTAATGGCCCCCACGCTATTCACGCCCCTTATGAGCATTGATGCCCGGCGTGTAGCCGCCAAACGGGTCGTCGATGGAGCACACGCCCGAAGGGGCAAGCGGATCGCGCTTACCGGCAAGCTTGTCATGATGCATGGTCTCGATATAGGCGAGCACCAGCGGCGCCACGCCCTTCGCGTCGTTTTTGACGACGGGCTCACTCATGTAGTAGCCAAACGTGCCCTCGCGGTGCGCGGTGTTGCCAAGGCCCGCCACCAGACAGATATTGTCAAGCGCCAACTGCCCGTCGCGCTCGGACAGGCACGTGTCGCAGATGCCATCAAAAGCGCGACGGCCGTACTGGTAGTAGCGCTCGCCCAGCACGCCCAGGCGCACGCCCTTCATGATGGCGTTGGCAAAGATGGCGCTGCCCGACTCCTCCAGATAGTTGGGGGCGATATTGGGCAGGTTGATGACCTGGTGCCACATGCCGGTCTTCTCGTCCTGATACGGCAGCATGGCGTCGATCAGGTCGTGGAACATCTTGCGGATCTCGTCCTTCTCGGCCGACATCGAAGGCGGCATGAGCTCCCAGGTATCGATGAGCGCCATGGCAAACCAGCCCTCGGCGCGCAGCCAGAAGTTGGCCGAAAGGCCGGTGACGGGATCGCACCAGAACTGCTTGCGGCTCGCGTCGTAAGCGTGATAGTACAGGCCGTTGAGGGGGTTGCGCATCAGGTCATGCACGACCTGGAACATATGGAAGCTATCCGAGCAGGCACGGCGGTTGTGGAAGCTCAGCTCGTACTGCATGTAGAACGGCTGCGCCATGTACATGCCGTCGAGCCAGATCTGGTTGGGGTAGACGGCCCTGTGCCAAAACACACCCTCTTTGGTACGCGGCTGGGTTTCGAGCTGACGATAGATGGTATCCATGGCGGCACGGTACTTGGGCTTGCCCACCAGGTCATAGAGTTTGTAGAGGGTTTTGCCCGCGTTGACGTTATCGAGGTTGTACTCCTGGGGATCGTAATGCTTGATGGTGCCGTCATCCTGGACAAAGAAGTCGATATAGTCGTCGGCGAAGGTCAGGTAACGCTGCTCGCCGGTGATCTCGTACAGCTCGATGAGTGCCTTGATCATGCAGCCGTCAATGTAATTCCAGGTGTTCTCCTTGCCGGCGCGAAGCTTTTCGATATTCCAGGCCGGTGCCTGAGGCGTAGAGGTCTCGATCAACTGCTCGATATAACGGTCCAGAATCTGATTGCAACCCATTGCTGTCCCCTCTGACGTTATTGATGGGTGAACGTTTCCCCTAGTGTAACGCGAACGGGGATTATAGGGTGAACGTTAACCCTATAATCCCCGCGAACGGCAAACTTTTAACGGCAAACGGCGGTGAGGCCCGCAGCGATGCGATGCGCCAGGCGCTCATAGCCGGCAGGGCTGTAATGCAGACCGTCCGGCATGTAGAGCTCGCGGTGCTCCGGCAAAAACGGGCTGATGCCGCTTTGCGCATACAGGTCGATCACCGGCACCGAGTAGCGATCGCAGACCTCCAGCATCGCGCGCACATAGGCGTCTTGCGTCAGGCCCAGATGGTTGGCCTCGTTGCTTGCCGGAATATCCTTCTCGTGTTTGCCGCTCGTCTTGCACGGCGTCATAAACACCAGCTTTGCCTGAGGCGAGCGCGCCGTGATGGTGCGGATCAGGTAGTCGAGCGCACCGTAGAACTCGTGCACGTCCGTGCTGCCCAGCTCTCCCAGCGGCACGTTACGGCTAAAGTCGTTAACGCCGCCAAAGACGATGCAGATATCTGCCGTGTGATCGATGCCGTCCAAGCGCTCGACAAACGAATCGCTACGGTCGGCCTTGACGGCAATACGCGAACCCTTAATACCAAAGTTCTCGATCGTAGCGCCGCCCAGCAGCGCACCCAGGTGCGAAGTCCAGGAGATATCGTTGCCTCCCCCGCCGCATCCGTTATCGCCCCAGGTGGTCGAATCGCCAAAGCAGCAGATGGTCGATTCGCTCAAGTTTTTCGTTTCCATATTCTTCTCCTCACCCGCACACCGGCGGTCATACAGGTACATACCGTTCATTCGCAACATCCGAGGGGCTATGCGTGGGCGCATTCCGCAACTTGCGAATCGAGCCATTCGATATCCTCGGCAAGATGCGCCACGCCCAGGTGGTGTCCACCCGGGCAGACCTCGTGCAGAAGGTTTTCGTCCTTGCCCAGCAGCGCGTAGGCGTCGCGAACGATATCGAGCTGCTCGTCTACGTTCGCAAGCCCGCGGGCGCCGTTGAGATGGTCTTTCTCGCAGCTCTGAACCAAGAGCGGCCGTGGCGCAACAAGCGATGCAATGTCGCCCATGTCGAGTAGACGCCAGAGTCCAGGCGTGTAATTGCAGCTGCAATTGCCGTTGAGGTGCAGTAGCGAATCATCAACGCCGTACAGATAGCCCGAGACAAACGCCTTGCGCACGCGCGGGTCGAGCGCGGACAGGTACAACGTCATGTAACCGCCGCCCGAAAAACCAAAGCAGCCCAGGTCGCCCATGGCAATGTCACCGCGTGTCTCCAAGTAATCAATCAAGCGCATGTTGTCCCAGGCGTTGAGGCCCGCGACCGTAAGACCCAGCGGCTCGGCCATACGTGCTTGATTCAGACACGTACCGCGCAGGTAGCTGTTCTCGTCGTCGCCCTGACCCTTCCAGTCACGACGGTATCCCCAACCACGCGCATCGGGGCAGACGGTCACGTAACCCATGCGCGCCAAACGCAGACCGTAGTCGTAATTGAACTTACGCACGGCATCGTCGACCGCCGGCACGCCCGCAACGCCGGCTATGCTTGCAGCACCCGCCCCCTGGTGACCATGCGGGCAGATATAGCAGCGCTTGAGTCCCCGCTCGTCAAGCTTGGGGCGGGACGGCTCCAACAGGTAAAACGGCATCCACACATCGTGCTCAACCTGCAACACCGCATGAGTACGCACGATGCTGCCGGCAACCCGTACGCGATTGAGCTCACGAATCTCAATTGGGGCGCGGTCCATAAGCGAAAGACCCAAAATATCGTACAGACGAGTCCTGGTCGCAGCCTTCCATGCCTCAAAGTCTGTGGGAGTCTTGCCCGTAAATGCGGCCGAGCGCCCCTCGCGCTTCAGTCGGGCGCGCAGCGCAGGTTCGTCCTCGTAGTACGTCTCGATGTGCACGGTGCGGCCATTGGCAGATAGCCCGGCCGTCTCTACCGCATCACCGTCGCCGCCCTCGGGATCCCAACCATCCGTGCCGGCAAGCACTTGGTCACGCGCATAGCGTTCGGAATCCTGACCGGTCAGGCAATGCGCCCACGGCACCCAAGCGGCAGTATCACCCACCGGGCCAAACAGGGCACCGCCGGCATACAGGGTGCCGTCATGTGCCGCTGGCTTATTCCAATCCCACCAACCCTCGAGTGAAATATGGGGGCCCAGCCAGCATTCGAGCAAAACGGTCTGGGCCCACTCGCGCCATGGACGACCCAGATAGACCGATCCGGGGGCAATGCCCTCATCGGCTGTAAACGAACAGCCATGAAACACAAATCCGTACGGCTCGCCCTGAGGCGTGGAGGCTGCCGTTACATACCCGTTGACATCCATATCGCGGTTGAGCGAGCGAATCTCACACCCCTCAAAGTAAGCACGCGCGCCGCCAAAGATAAAGTCGACATCGCCCTCGATCCGGCAACGTCGAAAATACTGCCGCCCCACGCGGCGCGGGGCGAACTGCTTGGGGCCTATAAAGCCGCCCGGCTTGGCCTCGCGCGGCGGCAGCGGCCCCAAAAAGAGCGTGTCCTGGTGTCCCTTAATGCAGCAGGCATCGACAACCAGGCGGTCACCATCGGCATACAGGGCAATCGCCTGGCCGACCTCGCGCCCATCACCGGCGTTGTTTTCGATTGTTAGACCCGCAAGCGTCACGTCGTCGGCATCGACCAGCACCGTGTACGTACGGAAGGTGCCGAGTCTTCCATCCTGGCCGCTACCATCTTCCGAAGGCATCTTGGCACCCAGGCCTCCCACGATACGCACGCTGTCGGCCGTCTCGCCCTCGAGCGTCACATACGGACGACGAATTTCGACCTGCTCGCGATACTCGCCCGGCGCCACCAGCACTCGCACCGGCACGGTCACATCGGGCACACACCGCTCCGCCGCCTCGAGCGCCGCCGAAATGCTGCGATACGCGCCTTCGCGTTCGAGCGATACCTCAAAGAGCTGTTCTTTACCACTCATCTGTCATTACGCTTTCTGTCACAGAACACCCACCGTGCAGTACCGGCACCTATAGATTGCGTGCGACAGCCGGGCAGACCCGACCGTCGCACGCCTCAACATGCCGTATTCACTTGTGCAGGAGCACTACCCTACGCGCGGATAACCTTGTCGACGTTTTGCAGCTGCAGCTCGTCGCCATCCTGACCCTCGATGCGCACGTTCTGCAGGTCGAGGACTTTCACGTTCTGCGCGATGATGCCCTGGCGCACCATGGGCTCCACGCCGCAGGCCATGGCCGGCACAAAGGGCTCGGCATCGGCGGCAAAGGTCACATGGACATCCTGGAACGTCAGGCGCGTCACCTTGCTCTCGGGAAGGCCCGTGATATAGGCCGCGGCCGCATGGCAGTTGGTGGCCTCGATATCGCAAAACGTCGTGGCGCCAAAGCCGGGCGTACGGTCGTCGACGGGCAGCGCCTCGCGAGACTGCACGTAGTCGGTCTTGCCGTCCTTGTCGCAGAAGTAGAACGAGTTGACCACGAAGGGCGTGAGCACCTTATCCATGCGAATGTGCTCGAAGGTGATGCCCTCGTTGACGGCGTCCTTGCCGCGTCCGCGGCGTGTCTTGACGCGCAGGCCGCGGTCGGTGCGCTCAAAGAGGCACTTGCTCACGGTGAGGTCCTTGATGCCGCCGGCGGCCTCGGATCCCAGCACCACGGCGCCGTGGCCGTCGTGCATGTAGCAGTGCGAGATCAGCACGTCGTGCGTGGCGGGACGGAGCTCGGGTTCAATGCCCAGTTTGCCGCTCTTGATGGCGATGCAGTCGTCCCCCACCGAGAACTGACAGCCAAGGATGCGGACAAAACCGCAGCTCTCGGGATCGAAACCGTCGGTGTTGTGGGAGTTCTTGGGACCCTCGATGGACAGGCACAGGGCATCGACGTGCTCGCACAGAATGGGATGGATATTCCACGACGGGCTGTTGCGCACGGTAAAGCCGGCAAGGCTCACGTTTTCGCACTCGGACAGGAAAATCATGCGCGGGCGGGCGACCTCGCGGCCCTCCTCGGGACGGAAGATGTTCTTAAAGTCCTTGTTCCACCAGTTGTCCTCGGCAAAATCGGTCTGGCCGTCGATGGCGCCGCGGCCATAGATGCACACGTCGTGCACGCTCAGGCCCGTAAAGGTCGAACAGTAGGTCGAAAAGCTCTCGCCTTCCCAGCGGCCCAGGGGCAGCATGTCGGTGCCGGCATACCCGGCGCCCTCGTCGCCCGTGACCGTGCCCGGAATGTAGGCAAGCGCCGCGCGGTCGTGACGGGCCAGCAGCACCGCGCCCTCGGCAAGCTCGATGTTGATATTGCTCTTAAGGAGGAGGGACTTGATGCGGTAGTTGCCGGCGGGGATCAGCACGCGCCCGCCCTTGGAGCAGGCCATGATGGCAGCCTGAATGTTGGTGGTGTCATCGTGCTCGGCATCGCCCTTGGCTCCGCAGTCGCGAACGTTGATGGTAAAGGGCTCCGCCGGCGTGGTGACGCCTACGCTCAACTCGCGCTCGCCGCAGACAAAGCGGATCAGGTTGCGCTTGCCGGGAGTCAGGCCATCGACATAGGTCTCGACCGTATTCGTGGTACCGGCGGGCTCATCGTTGACAAAGATCTCCCACGTATCGGCACAGGTAAAGTAGCCGCCATCGTCGAGCTCGATAACGGCCGCGCGGGCATTGCGCCAGATAACGTTCGTCTCCATGGGTCTCTCCCTCAAATGTAATCAGAAGTTCATACTAGTCGTTTTTAAAAAAGGGCCGTACCCGCCGGTGGATCTCCGGTGGCACGGCCCTGTGGTTTGGACGATGCGCCTGCCCTACTCGGCGGGAATTACGCTGCCGTCCTGGAAGCCAACATTGTTGTGGGCGAAGCAGTCCTCGTATTTAAAGCCGGAGAGCTCCTCGCAAAGCGCCTTGACCTCGGGCTTGACGTCGGCCATCTTGCCACCCTCCTTGACACGGTGGATCTCGTCGCAAAGGATGTCGCACTGCTCCTTGTCGATCTTGATGCCGCGGGCAAGGACGGCCGCGAGCAGGAAGAAGCCGGCGCAGCCGATGAGCATGTAGCCGCAGATGTACAGAGGCACGGTGGCGGGCTGGGTCACGGCGTCGCTGTTGCCGGCGGTCTGAATGAAGCCGGAGGCAGCAAGGACGATAGCCCATACGTTGACGGCAACAGCCTGGGCGATCTGCTGGCAGAGCTGCTGTGCGGAGCTGTAGATGCCCTCGCGACGACGCAGGGTGATGAGCTCATCGACATCGGGGATGTAGTTGAGCAGAACATCGGGCAGATACTGGAAGCCAACGTAGAAGAACTTCCAGATGGCGAAGATGATGGGGTAGGCGATCATGGCGATGGCGACCGTGGAGGTGCCGTTGATCTGACCAAAGGCGAAGTAGTTGTAGGCGATGATGCACGCGGCGCAACCGACGTTTGCCAGGTACCAAGACTTGTGGAAGCCCTTCTTGGCCATGAGGGCGACCCAGATGGCGGTGCAGACGATAGCGACGACCTTGCCGGGCATCTCCATCACGGACTCGTAGGACTTAGGAATCTGCAGACAGTAGACGATGAAGAAGGACAGGCACGCAGACCAGCAGGCAGCGGCGAGCTTCGTGGAGACCTGCGCATACAGGACCTTGCGGAAGGACTTGTTGCGGAAGGTAGAGATAACGTCGATGAAAAACTTCTTGATACCCTCGCCGACGCTCTCGATCTTCTCCTGAGCGACCTCCTCGGGGGTGTGCTCCCACGTAGACAGGTACACGCAGAGCAGCGAGATTGCCATGACCGAAGCGTTAATCGTAGCAATAATGAAGTAGCTGAACGGGTTGGTCTCGCCGAAGGTGCCAAAGCCAAAGCCGACGAGTGCTGCCATCAGGAAGCCGGCGGCGTTACCAAAGAGGTGCTTGTAGCCGGTGAGGTACGTACGCTCCTTGAAGTCATCGGTCATCTCGATGGTAAGCGGCGACAGGTTGGCGGTGCAGAACGTGTACGCGACGTTGTAGATCAGGTACAACACAAAGTAGTACGGGAAACCAAACGGCGTAGCCACAAAGATGAGCGGCTCGGCGACCATCATCGGGATAGCCAGCAAGATCCAGAAACGGCGGCGGCCAAAGATGCGGCCGATCTTAGTAGCGTAGAAGTTATCGGCCACAAAGCCCATGAGCGGGCACAGAATGGCGTTGAGATAGATGGCGAACGAGCTGATCAGCGCAGCCTCGCCTGCGGACAGACCGCACTCCGTGGACAGGAACAGCACCATGTAGCTGTGCGTAAAGCTCAGGGCACCGGAGTTGAGCATGCCGCCCATACCAAAGCCCAAGCGCGTCCAGAATGTGATCTTGCGCTTTTTACCGATCTTGTTAGTCATCGAGCTCCCTCTCTTTTCTCGATTGTCTTGTAACAAGACATTGGAGTCCATACCGATGTCTGTCTGCATATCGCCCACTCGTAGGGTGAACGTTTAGCTAGATTAT
This sequence comes from Collinsella sp. TF12-2AT, assembly GCF_003436735.1. Taxonomy (NCBI): domain Bacteria; kingdom Bacillati; phylum Actinomycetota; class Coriobacteriia; order Coriobacteriales; family Coriobacteriaceae; genus Collinsella; species Collinsella sp. TF12-2AT. The sequence continues at coordinate 336,145 of NZ_QSQK01000001.1, forward strand.
GCGCGATTGAATATGATAGGTGAACGTTCACTTGTATATTATCCTTGAACGGTCGTTTTTTGCCGTTAAACGGACATCTGACTTGAAAAAAATCACGATTACATGGGTATTGAGTGGGTTTAAATTTGAGGTCGATTAGGTGAACGTTTATTGTTTTCGCCGCTCCCGTACTCTCAGAAAGACACGCCCGAACAGACAGAACAAACATGGCCCCGCCGGGAACACTCCCGACGGGGCCATGGTCAATAGCGCCCTATGCGAACCCATTTACCGCTACAGGCAGACGCCATCCTTCCAGATGCTGATCTCGTGACAGCCGCGACGCTCGGCACTCGTAAGCTTGCCGCTCGCCGTGTCCAGCACCATCTGATACAGGTCGTCGGCAGCCTCATCGAGCGTGCGCTCGCCCGTAGCCACCACGCCGGCGTTAAAGTCCATCCAGTTGGCCTTGTGGTCGCACAGACGCTGGTTGGTGAACACCTTGAGGGTAGGCGCCGGTGCGCCAAACGGCGTGCCGCGGCCGGTCGAGAACAGGATTACGTGGCAGCCGGCAGCCGTCAGGGCCGTGGTGGATACCATGTCGTTGCCCGGACCGCACAGCATGTTCAGGCCATGCTTGGTAGCCTGACCGGCATACGGCAGTACGTCGACGATGGGGGCAGATCCGCCCTTTTGCACGCAGCCGCAGCTCTTGTCCTCGAGCGTGGTAATGCCGCCGTCCTTGTTGCCGGGGCTCGGGTTCTCATAGACGACCTCGCCGTGGCTGATAAAGTAGTCCTTAAAGCCGTTGAGCATGTCGGCAGCTGCGTTAAAGACGTCCTGGCTCTCACAGCGATCGAGCAGAATGCTCTCCGCGCCAAACATCTCGGGAACCTCGGTGAGCACCGACGTGCCGCCGCGGGCGACAACCATATCGCTCACGCGACCGATCGTGGGGTTGGCGGTAATGCCCGAAAGACCGTCAGAGCCGCCGCACTTAAGGCCAATGACCAGCTCGGAGGCAGGAATGGGCTCACGCTTGGCCTGCTTGGCCAGGTCGGCAAGCTCGGACAGGATCTTGTGACCCTCGACCTGCTCGTCGGCTACATCCTGGCAGGCGAGGAATCGAACGCGCTCGCGATCGAAGTCACCGAGCTCGTCGAGTACCTGCTGGTGCGTGCAGTTTTCGCAACCGAGGGACAGGAACAGCACACCCGCAGCGTTTGCGTGACGCGAGAGCGCCACCAGCAGACGGCGCGTCTGGGCATGGTCGGCACCGGTCTGCGAGCAGCCAAAGGGATGCGGGAAGTAGTAAACGCCCTCCAGCGAGCCCTCGACCAGATCCTGAGCCTGCTCGCACATGGCACGTGCGACCTCGTTGACGCAGCCGACCGTGGGGATGATCCACAGCTCGTTGCGCGTGGCGGCGCGGCCGTCAGCGCGGCGGAAGCCCATAAAGGTCTCGGGCTCAACCGGTTCAACGACCGGATGCGTCGGGTTGTAAGCGTACTCGACCTCGCCCGAAAGGTTGGTCTTGACGTTATGCGTATGAAGCCACTGACCGGGCTGGATGTCGCCCGTCACGTGACCGATAGGAAGACCGTACTTGACGACGTCCTCCCCCGCCGCAATGGCACGCACGGCCATCTTGTGGCCCTGCGGAATATCCTCCGCGGCAACGACCTCGCCCACCCCGGGAACCGCGACGGCGGTGCCCTTGGCAAGCGGCGACAGCGCGACGATCACGTTGTCGGCCGGATTGATCTGGATAGTATTCATTACAAAGAGTCCTAACCCTACAGGTTGAGCAGAAGTCAGCGGGCGCCCGCCAGTTGCCCGGCGGGCGCACAGAAGGATTTAGGCCTGGGCGTTGGCGAAGGCCTGCTTGGCGCCCTCGACGCGCACGACGGCAAGCGCGTTGACGACAAACTCCTCAAGGCTGGCAATCTGCGTAAGGTCCTCGCCCCACATCTGCTCGTTGCTGAGCACGTCGTGCACCAGCTCGGCATCGTCTGCACCGGCGTGGGCGGCGTAGAAGTCGAGCACGAAGGCATCGTCCTGAGCGGTGTACTCGGTGCCGTCGGCGCGGCGCAGGTGCAGGCCATCGCCCTCGCGAGCAACGAGCTCCTGCGTATAGAAGGCAATGAGCGTAGCGAGGCTCGTCGCCAGGCACTTGGGCAGGCTGCCGGTCTCGGCAACATAGTCCTTGAGCGTGGGCAGGTCGCGAGCGCGCCATTTGGCGGTTGAGTTGAGGCAAATGGAGAGCAGCGCGTGGTCGATAAACGGGTTGTCGAAGCGGTTCTCGACGGCGGCGGCGAAGGCCTTGCAGTCCTCGACATCAAGATCGGCGGCAAGCGTCGGGATGACCTCGTCGTAGAGCATGGTGTTCATGAAGCCACGAACGGTCTCGTCGTGCATGCAATCGCGCACGATGTCAAAGCCGGCAACCCAGGAGCCCGGAACAAAGGCAGTGTGGGCGCCGTTGAGGATGCGGACCTTGCGCTTCTTGTACGGGGTGACATCGGGGGTCACAAAGACACCCGGCAGGCCGGCCTTCACGAAGGGCAGACGCTCCTTGAGCGACTCATCGCCCTGGATACCCCACATCTGGAAGGGCTCGCGCACGGCCAGGAAGGGATCCTCGTAGCCCAGGCGCTCGGCCACGGCAGCGGCCTCCTTGGGGTCGCGGATACGGCCGGGGACGATAGTGTCGACGAGCGTGGTGCAGACGGTGCAGTCGTTGGCCATCCACTGCGCAAACTCGTCCTCCCAGCCCCAGTCGCTCACGTACTGGTTCATGATGCGCAGCAGCTCCTCGCCGTTGTGATCGATGAGCTCACAGGCGAGCACGATGACGCCCGGCTTGCCGGCGGCCCAGCGGGTGTGGAGCACCTGGGCAAGCTTAGCGGGGAAGCTCGCGGGCGGCATGTCGTCGGCCTTGCAAGACGGATCGTAGGCAATGCCGGCCTCGGTGGTGTTGGAGACGATAATCTCCAAATCGTCGGAGACGGCGACCTCCATCATGGCACGGTAGTCGTCCTCGCGATACGGATTGAGGCAGCGGCTGCAGGCGCTGATCACACGAGACTCGTCGACCGTGTTGCCGTTCTCCTTGCCGCGCACCAGCACGGTGTACAGGTCATCCTGAGCGTTAATGCCGTCGGCAAAGCCAAAGGCACCGCTGATGGGCTGGACCATGACAACCTTGCCGTTCCAGCCGGTTGCCTCGTTGCCCATGTCAAAGAAGCGGTCGACAAAGGCGCGCAGGAAATTGCCCTCGCCAAACTGCAGAACCTTCTCGGGCGCGTCCTTGGGCAGCAGGTAGCCCTTGTAGCCGATCTTCTCGAGCGTCTCGTAGCTGATGTTCTCCATCGATGTCTCTCCTTAGATTGCTGTTAGCGTGCAGGCAAAACGGGGGCGCCGCGTGTGGCAACGGCGCTCCCGAGTTCGGTGTGATTCGATGCGGGTTTAAGCCTCGACGGTATCCAGGTCAAAGCCAAAGTAGCGGACTGCGTTGTTGTAGCTGATGTCGCGCACGATGTCGCCCAGCAGCTCCATGTCGGCCGGATACTTGCCCTGCTCGACCCACTCGCCGATCACGCCGCACAGCACGCGACGGAAGTACTCGTGACGCGGGTAGGACAGGAAGGAGCGCGAATCGGTAAGCATGCCCACAAAGTTGCCCAGCACGCCCTCGTTAGCCAGAGCCGTGAGCTGCTCGCGCATACCGACCTCGTTGTCGTTGAACCACCAGGCAGAGCCGTTCTGGATCTTGCCGGCGGTCGGAGCCTCCTGGAAGCAGCCCATCACGGTATCGATCATGGTGTTGTCAATGGGGTTCAGGCTATACAGGATGGTTTTGGGCAGACCCGTGGACTCCTGGATGGAGTTGAGGAAATCGGCCAGCTGGTCGGACGGCGTGTAGTTGGAGATGCAGTCGTAGCCGGTGTCGGGACCGAGCTTGGCGAACATAGCGCGGTTGTTGTCACGCTTGCAGCCAAAGTGCAGCTGCATGGCCCAGCCAAGGCGGACATACTCGCCGGCGACGAACCGCATAAAGGCCGTCTTGTACTTGAGGATCTCGTCCTCGGCAAGCGGCTCGGCGGCAAGGCCCTTGGCAAAGATAGTCTCGATCTCGTCGGCGGTAGCCGGAACGTACATAACGTAGTCGAGCGCGTGGTCGGAAGCGCGGCAGCCCAGCTCGTGGGCAACGTCGTAGCGCTTGGAGATGGCGGCCTTCATGCCCTCGAAGTCGCTGATCTCAACGCCAGCAACCTCGGAGAGATGCTTGCAGTAGTCGGCGAACTCCTGGCCACGTTCGATGCGCAGGGCGGCATCGGGGCGCATGGCAGGAACGACCTGAACGTCAAAACTGTCGTCGGCGGCAATCTTCTTGTGCCACTCAAAGCTGTCGGCGGGGTCATCGGTAGTGCAGATCATGCGGACGTTGGACTGCTTGATCAGGTTGCGGCAGGTAAAGCTAGCCTCAGCGAGCTTGGCGTTGGCAAGGTCCCAGACCTCCTGAGCGGTTTTGCCGTTCAGGACACCCTCGTAGCCAAAGTAACGCTTAAGCTCCAGGTGGCTCCACTCAAAGACGGGGTTGCCCACGCAACGGCCCAGGGTCTCGGCCCACTTCTGGAACTTCTCGCGAGCAGGGGCATCGCCGGTAATGAAGCGCTCGTCGACGCCGTTGGCACGCATCAGGCGCCACTTGTAGTGGTCACCGCCCAGCCAAACCTCGGTGATGTTCTCAAAACGCTTGTCGTCCCAGATCTCCTTGGGAGAAATGTGGCAGTGGTAGTCGACGATGGGCATGCCCTCGGCAAAGTTGTGGAACAGCTCCTCGCCGGTCTTGGTGCTCAGCAGGAAATCCTGATCGTCCATGAAGTTTTTCATCAAACAACCCCTTTGTTGGCGGAGCGGGCGCACGATGCGCTCGTTATCCTCTAGGTGAACGTTCACTATACTAATTCATTGCGACTTAAAAGGTGAACGTTCACCTAACCACCATGGGGTGAACGGTCGATTTTGTCCGTTCAACGGTTGTTGGAGCCGTGACACGCATGCATTGCGGATGGACTAACGTCCCCGAACACCGAACCTGGGCGTTTTTGCTCAGGTGGGTCATGTCTCGGCGTACATTTTTGGGAATATTCAGCATCGGGGCGTACTGCGCACCGTCCTCGACGCCCTATTTGATGCGCATATCGCGCCCGATCGGCATAAAAAAGTGCCTCCGATGGCGATTTACGCCATCGGAGGCACTTAAAACAGTCGTTCTGAGCCTCTTTCGGAACACGCCATTGCTGAATACTCCAAAAAATGCACGTCGCAAGAGGGGGTACCTGACCAAACGGCTAAATTCCCGCAAGCTCGCAGTAGCGGTCGACGTTGCTGGCAAACACCATCTCCACAGCACCCTTCTGCACGGGCTCCGCCGGAGTTTTACCCCACAGCAAATACTCGCCCAAGGTCTTGGCACCACGGTAGGCCAAGCTCACCGGGTCCTTATAGACGATATTGGTAAAAATGCCACGGCGTAAGGCCAGGGCGCTCTCGGGGAACAGGTCGTTGCCGATTACCATGACCTTGCCGGCCTTGCCGCTCGAAACAAGCGCGTCAGCGACCACCTCGGAACCAACGGCAAAAACGCTACAGATGAGCTCGGGAGCATCCGGCGCACTCAAGCGCTGCTCAAGCTCGCGCTCGAGCTGTTTGACTTGCGCATGGGCACCGGCAAGGTCCTCAACCCGCCATGGAATATCGTGCTCGCGCAGGTAATTATGAAAGGCGCGGGCGGTCAGATAGTGCGAGTCGGTATAAGGGTCGCCCGCCAACAGGAGCACGCGGGCGTCAGCCCCAGAAGCGTGGACCAGGTTAGCCGCCTGCTCTGCCATAAGACTGCCCGCCGCGGAATAGTCCGCCAGACTGGCACCCAGGCGATCGAGGTGCGGTCGGTCGCCGTCGACGAGCTCGATCGCCACACCCGCCTCGGCAATCTGCCTCAAGAGTTCGGTTGCGCGGTCATCGCCCGGAACATAGGCAAGCAGACCGTCAATCTTCTCGCCTACCTGCAGACGCTCATCAATCTGCTCGAGCGCATCGGCGTAGCCGCCCACGCCAAATTCTACGCGCTCAACCGTAATGCCCTGATCGATGACCTCCTGCTCAAAGCGGTTGCAGCCTTCCCAAAGGTAACGGAAAAAGTACGCCCCCTCGCGCGATGCGCGGGGCAGGCAAAACACCAGGTTGATATCCTTGCGCCGCAGGCTTGAGGCACTTGTGTTGCGATGGTAGCCCATGGCCTCGGCCTTGGCATTCACCTTGGCACGCACGGATTCGCTCACGCCGGCCTTGCCCGTCAGGGCCTTATGCACGGTATTGATGGAAACGCCAAGCTCGGCGGCTATGTCCTTCATGGTTACGCGAGCGCTCATGGGGTTACTCCGTTATAGATAAGTTGCCAATTAACAGTACAGGTAACGATACCCCAAAATCACTCTTCAACTCGCCGCGCTCTCCCCCAAATGTGCAAAGCGCCCCGCGAACGGATGCTCGCGGGGCGCTTGGATGACGGACCTTACTTGATACCGCGGCCCAAGTCTTCGGCGATTTTGTCTACGCCCTTAAGTGCGGCGCAGGTCTTTTTGTTGGAGCAATGTCCTGTGCAAACGCCACCTTGAGCGCAGTCGGCGCAAGTGCCCTTACGATAAATGCGCACGCACACGGCGACAAACGCAATGCCGATAACAGCCAGTACAACAATATCGATAGGTGCCATAGCAAGCCTCCTCTAGTTAACCATCACTTACTTTACCCCATTCTCCACCTACCAAAAAGGGGCAGGTTTATTTTGGTCGGTTTTATCTGCGGAAACGCCACATCTCCCTCACCAAAAAGCCCGAGTGTCGCTGGGACACCCGGGCTCGTGAAAAGGGGCTAATCCTTATTCGGACTTAGGCGGAAACCGTGGCAGAAGCGGTGTTGGTCTCGTCCTCGTCGGTCCATGCATGCTTGGGCATGGGACGGAAGATCTGGAAGAGCATCGCAGCCAGCAGCACGATGGCCACAACCGTCCAGATACCAAACTGCCCAAGAACAAGCAGGTTATAGAACTGGTTGATGAACAGGCCGATGACCCAAGCAAAGGCACACTCGTAGCCGATGGCAATCGCGGTCCACTTACCGGAGTTCATCTGGTTACGGATGGTGCCGATAGCGGCAAAGCACGGAGCGCACAGCAGGTTGAAGGCACCAAAGGCGACGCAAGCGCCCATGGTCGGGAACATAGCCGCAAACGCGGTCCACAGGCTCGGGTCGGTCTCGCCGGCGTCGGCAACGGACAGCAGCGAGCCGGCGGTGGCGACAACGTTCTCCTTGGCAACGAGACCCGAGACGGTCAGTGCGGTGGCCTGCCAGGTGCTAAAGCCGAGCGGGGCGAAGATCCAAGCGACCAGGTTGCCGAACATGGCAAGCACGGAGTAATCCATGAACTCCTCGGGGATGCCCTCCATGGAAGGCAGGTAGCCAAAGGCGCCGTTGTAGCTACCAAAGTTGGAGAGGAACCAAACGACGACGGTGGACGCAAAGATGACCGTGCCGGCCTTCTTGATAAAGGCGAAGCAGCGCTCCCACACGTGCAGCGCCCAAGAGCGGATCGCCGGGAAGTGGTAGGCAGGAAGCTCCATAACAAACGGCGTCGGGCGGCCGGCGAAGAGCTTGGTCTTCTTGAGCATGAGGCCCGAGGCAATGACGGCAAAGACGCCCAGGAAGTAGAAGAGCGGGCTGATCCACGCAGCGGTGGTAGAAGAGTCGCCAATGATGGAACCCATAAGTAGGGCGATGATCGGCAGCTTGGCGCCGCAAGGGATGAACGTGGTGGTCATGACCGTCATGCGGCGGTCCTTCTCGTTCTCGATGGTCTTGGTAGCCATGACGCCGGGGACGCCGCAGCCCGAGGACACGAGCATGGGGATAAAGGACTTACCGGACAGGCCAAAGCGGCGGAACACGCGGTCCATGATGAAGGCGACGCGGGCCATGTAACCGCAGTCCTCCAAGAAAGACAGCATCACAAAGAGCAGGAACATCTGCGGGACGAAGCCCATGATGGCGCCGATGCCAGCCACGATGCCGTCGCAGACCAGCGAATCGACGAGGCCACCGTCCTCGGTACCGCCCGCCACGAGAGCGTCATGCACCGCGGTGGTGATACCCGGGACATAGGGGCCGTACTGTGCCGGGTCGACCGAGTCGGCGTTGTCGCCCGCAGCCTCAACAGCCGCGTCATAGGCGTCGCGACCCTGACCGAGCACGTACCAGCCGTCGGTGCCGAAGAGCTGGTCGTTGGTGAAGTCGGTCACCGTGCCGCCCAGGGTGGAAACGGCGATGTAGTACACGCAGAACATGATGACCACAAAGATCGGCAGGCCCAGGATACGGTTGGTAACCACGCGGTCGATCTTCTCGGAGGTGCTCATCTTGGCCGGAGCCTTGGTCATGCACTCGTCGATAATGTGGGCAATCACGCCATAGCGCTCGCCGGTGATGATGGACTCGGCGTCGTCGTCGCAATCCTGCTCGCACTGGGCGACCAGCTGCTCCACGCGAGCGGCCTTCTCCTTAGTGAGGTTGATGAGCTTGCAGGCGTCCGCGTCGCGCTCGAACAGCTTGACGGCGTAGTAGCGACGCTTGTTGGCGGGAACGCTCGCCGGCAGATTGTTCTCGATGTGGTCCAGAACGTCCTCGATGGAGGAATCGAACTTGTGCTCCGGCACCTGGCCCTTGGAAGCAGCGGACTTCTTGACCTGCTCGAACAGCTCGTTGATGCCCTTGTTCTTAAGGGCCGAGATCATCATGACCGGGCAGCCGAGCTTCTTGGAGAGCTTGTCCGTGTCGACCTTGTCGCCGTTCTTCTCGACCAAGTCGGCCATGTTGAGGGCGACGACCACGGGCAGGCCGGTCTCGATAACCTGAAGCGCCAGGTACAGGTTGCGCTCGAGGTTGGTGGCGTCGACCACCTGGACGACGACATCGGGCTCGCCGCTCATGAGGTAATCGCGCGAGCATTGCTCCTCGGGGCTGTAGGGGGAAAGCGAGTAGATGCCAGGGAGGTCTGTGATGGTAACGTTCTTGTCGCTTAGGAGCTTGGCCTCCTTTTTCTCAACCGTGACGCCGGGCCAGTTGCCAACGTAGCCGTTGGCGCCCGTGATCAGGTTGAAAAGCGTGGTCTTGCCACAGTTGGGGTTACCCGCCAGCGCGACATGGATCTGAGAATCCGCCATTCAATCCTTCTTCCTTGTGTGCCTGCGCTGCTTTCTCCGCGCAGGCTGGATAATGTGCTTTAAAGTTGCTGCATTAAGTTAGAAATACCTAACTTTACCTGCAGAAATATACGCCGCAAGCCCTTACTGGACCTCTACGACGGCAGCCTCTTCCTTGCGGATGGAAAGCTCGTAGCCGCGTACGTTGATCTCGACCGGATCACCGAGCGGCGCAACCTTTACGACCTTGAATGAAGTGCCCTTGATGAGCCCCAGGTCCATAAGGTGGCGGCGCAGCGCGCCCTCACCGTGAAGCTTGACGATAGTAGAGCTCTCGCCTACCTTAACGTCACCCAACGTCTTCATCCTCTTGTCCCCCTTTCGGTTTTAATGAAATGCTGCGGACTAACCGACGGTCATGATGTGCATGGCAACCTTGGAATCGATGCCAAAACGTGCGCCCAGCACGGTGACGATGATATTGGCACCACTCGAGCTCACCACGTGAATCTCGCTGCCCTCGACAAAGCCGAGGTCCTTGAGGTGGTGCTTCATGTCCTGATTGCCCTTTACACGAGACACGTGCACGGTTTCGCCCGCCTTTACCATCGAGAGCGGCAAAGCCGGCATCTGCGGTCCGCAAGACATGAGTGCGCTCCTAACGTCAGTTCGTCCTCAACATCGACGCAGCAAAAGTTAACCACGTCTATGTTCGCTATAGTAAACTAACACGTGGTTAACTTTTTGAAAAGGGTCCCTATTCAGTTTTCGAAAAAGTTTCCCATACGAAACAAAAAGGCGCGGCAAAGAGCTGTCCTTTGCCGCGCCCTGTCATGCTTAGAGCGAGAGGTTTCTGATCGACGTGACACACGAAGCCTCGTCTACGCCCGAAACGCGAAAGACGATGTCCTCGCCACATTCGCCGTAAAGCGCCATGAGGCCCATCACGTCACGGCCGTCGGTGTGGCGGTCGCCAATGCTGACCGACACGTCGCTACGATGCTTGGCAATGATGTCATAGAGCAGCGCAACCGGGCGGGCGTGTAGTCCCAACGGATCTTTAATCGTCTTTGTAAACTCGACCATGTCCCCTCCCACGACATCACACATTCGGCCGGCAAACCCAGCCACGTGGTAGTTATTGTAGCGTTAGATGCTTATCGAGGGCCCCTCCGGATACCCCGTGGTCAAAAAGTGGCAAATATGAGTACTGTTACAAATTTAGTAGCAGCAAAATCGAGAGCAAATTGCCTAGCTTGAGCGATTCGAAGAGGTTGAAAGCCGTCAAACGCCCTTTAAAGGGAGTTAGATAAATCGATTTTGAGCCCATTTTCGCTCAGAGCAGGCCGAAAAATATGGCACTTCTTTTGCAACAGTACTCATATTTGGCATTTTTTGACCACGGGAGCCAAGACCATGCCCCAAAACACAAAAGGAGGGGCCTCGTAAGGCCCCTCCTTAGGAAAGGGAATCGATTTATTCCACAGCCGTAGATTAATCCTAGCCGCTACTCCATCATATCGAGGACGGAAGGGCGAAGCTCGTTCTCGGCGGCCTCGGGATCGGTCTCGCGCAGGCGGTTGATGTAGCGGTTGTACCACATCACGGCAAGGCCCAAGAAGACAACCACGCCGCCAACGTTGTAGACCAGCGTCAGCCACAGCGGCTGATCGAGCGGAATGGTGCCGCAGATAAGCACGAAGCAGAAGACCACAAGCAGGAATGCGGCAACGACCAGGCCAAAGCTGCGCGAACCCATGCGGAAGCCACGGGGAGCGGCGTCAAAGTTCTTGCGCAGCATAAAGTAGGCAAGCAAAATCAGCAGCGGTGGGAGCAGAGCGGTGGCAGCAGTCATGTTGGTGACGATCATGAGCAGGTCGTCGAGGTTACCGGAGCCCAGGGCCGGAATGATCAGGATGGGGACGACGATGGCGAACTGCAGCCAAGCAGCGCGGGCAGGAATGCCATGCTCGTTGAGCTCGACGATCTTGCTACCAAAGACGCCCTTGGGGATCTCGGTGAAGAAGACCTTGATGGGAGCGGAGGTCCACATCATGAGGGAGCCCAGCGTGGCGGCGAGAAGGATCAAGCCGATGGCGCGCGTAGACACTTCCATGGGAATGCCAAAGTGGGCAAAGACAGCACCGAATACGTCGAAGATACCGGTGGAGATGGCAACGCCGCCCTCGGGGATGAACAGGTTAACCAGCAGCGAAGCGCCTGCATACAGAAGGCCGATGGTCAGGCCGGCGATAACGACGGTGCGCACGAAGGCCTTGACGCCGCCCTTAAGGTCGTTAAGGAACACGCCGACAGACTCAGCGCCGCCAACGCCCTGGATGATCCAGGCAAGCGTACCGAAGAAGCCCCACGCAGTTGCGAAGTTGCTCATGTCGGGAGCCATGTTAGCGGGAGTAGGAGCCGTAGCGAACTCAACGCCGCCAAAGGCAGCAGCCAGGGACAGCAGGATGAACACGGCGGTCAGGCCGAGAGCCGCGGTCGAACCGAAGGAGGAAATGGAGCCGATCCACTTAGCGCCCTTGGTCGAAACCCACGTGGCGATAGCAAAGACGACGATCTCGATAATGGTGATCCACAGCTGCGAAAGCTCGGCGTTGGCACCAAAGAACACGTAGCTCGCGTAGATGATGACGTTGGGCAGGACGGACGCAAAGAAGAACAGGTTAACGAACCAGTAGCTAAATGCCGTCAGGAACGCCCAGCGACCACCCATCGAGGTCTTAACCCATGCGTACACGCCAGACTCGGAGTCCTTGTTGAGGCCGACGAACTCGGCGGTAACCAGGGTATAGGGGACAAAGTACAAAAGCGTGGCGAAGAAGAACGACGGCGCAGCTGCCAAGCCGATGGCCGCGTTGTTGTTGATGATGTTCTTGATACCGAACACGGCGGCGACCGTCATGCCCAGCAGAGCGAACGAACCAATCGTTCCTCGTTTTTCAGAGCTCATAAGCCCTCCCAATCATCTGTTAAATGTCATCTAAAACCGTCCGAGCTGCAAGTGCAAACACGGACGGCGCACCTGCTAAGGGGAATGGGGAAAAGGGAGTCAACAAATCCATCCCCCTTAACGGCGCGAAGCAAACGTCCAGGCGGACGAATACTACTTGTTGGGGAAGGAATAACCTTCGACTGTCACGTGCAGTACCACGACGCGGGGATCCGCGGCATCGGCCACGACACGGTAGGCCTCGTCAATTTCGACGACGGCAACGCCGCCGGTGGGAATCGTCACGGTCTCCCCCGTACCCTCAAAGCGCTCGCGATCATCGATATCGCTGTAGGCGCGCGTACAGGTAAGATCGGCCTTGGAAGCCACCTCAACGGTCAGATTGCCGTCGAGCGGGGCGAGCACGGCATGGTAGCGACGGTGACCGACCAGATCGGCAGTAGCCGCCTCGTGGGCGTTCACCCACCAATACACCAGCGAGTCGCCGATAGAGTACGCCACATCGTGCTGCAGTTCAGAAACGCCGTCGAGTGCCTGACCGGTACGCATCCACTTCTTGACGGACTTCATCTGGGCGTCGAAATCGGCACGCGAGTTAAAGATATGCATGACTTATGCCTCCTTAATGGGTGCCAGCGCCTGAGCCAGATCGGCAGACGTCAGCGGTCGCAGGGACACCTCAAAGCTGAAGCTCTCAAAACGGGTGCGATAGGAATCGAGCACCTCGGAACCCCAAGAGTTCGAGCCAAGGCCGAGCAGCTGGTCGTTGATGTTGACCGTAACCGTGTCGCCCGGGACAAGATCGTAGACATGCTTGGCATTATCGATAGCCTCGCAGCTATAGGGCCATGCGGAGAACGAGAACGGATTGGAAGCGGCGTCGCTCGGACGCGTCACGACCAGACCGTCACCGTGGCTGGAGCGCAGGGCGACCCAGCGGGTACCCTCGCGGTTGGCGCAGTCCTGGGGCATAACGTAGGGCGTGAACATGTCGTCGACCGTAGTGCGGTAATGACCGACCGGGTTGGCGCGCAGCGAGTCCGGATAGTTCTCGCCCGGGCCGTGGCCATACCACTCGACGGCACGATCACAACCGGGAACCTCGAAGGAGATGCCGATGCGCGGGATAATGTCCGAATAGTCGCCGTAGGGCTCGCCGGAAACCTTGAGGTCGACGCGGCCACTCGGAAGCACGGTATAGACGAGCTCGACGCGCATGCCGAACGCGCGGACGGGAGGAGCGATACGCTGGCTCACGGTAACGACGACCGCATTGTCGTCCTGCTTCCAAGAAACATTGCGGGTAGACGTCTGCATCACATCGATGAAGTTATCCTTCCACAGGGAGTCGTACTCCTGGGCGTGGTTATCGACGAGCGGATGCCAAAAACCAACCTGGGGACCGGAGGTCATGACGTCGCGACCGGATGCCTTCCACTCGCTCACGGTACCGTTGACCTTGCTGAAGGTCAGCTCGCCGTTGAGGGAGCGAATACGAATCTCCTGCTCGGTCTCCTCGACCGTAAGCTCAGGACGAGTGGGGGCGGCAATTGCCGGCGCCGGATGGTTTGCGATGGCAAACTGGCTTGCACCCAGTTGGAACATCGGCTCGCACCAGGCGTGAGCCGCCATGGTGTAGGCGTGCACGGTCAGCAGGGTCTCGCCCACTGCGGCCTCGCGAATCACCAGCGGAAGCTGGACGGACTCGCCGGGGGCAACCGCACCGGGCATGAGCGTCTTGCGGCAGACCACGTCGCCGTCCACCAGGGTCTCCGCCGACAGGCAGACATCCTCGAGGGTGGTAAACCAACGCTTGTTGGTGACGGTCAGCTCGCCCGCCTCGGCATCGTAGGCCATGCGAACCGGGCAGATGACCTGGCCGTACTCGGTAAGGCCCGGGCTCGGCTGCTGCCAGGGGAACACCATGCCGTCGATGCAGAAGTTGCTGTTGTTGGGGTAATCGCCGTTGTCGCCGCCATACATGTCGTAGGCAACGCCGTCCTCGGTCACAGCAGCCAAACCGTGGTCGCACCATTCCCAAATAAACTGGCCTTGGATGCAATCCCAGCGATCGAAGACCTCCTGGTACTCGGACAGGCCTCCGGGACCATTACCCATGGAGTGGCCGTACTCGCAGTTGATGCGCGGCTTGGGGAACGGATGCTCGCCAAAGTCGTTCATCTGCGACACGCGGGAGTACATGGTGGAAATGACGTCGACGGTATCGGCGTTGCGATCCTCCTCGTAGTGGACCGGACGACCGTCGAGCTCGTGAGCTTTGGCGTACATCGCGCGGATGTTGCAGCCATAACCGCTCTCGTTGCCCATCGACCACATGATGATGCACGCGTGGTTGCGTTCCTGCATCACCAGGCGCTCAACACGGTCAACGTAAGCCGGCTCCCAGGCAGGGTCGTCGGTGACCAGGGCGATATTGCCGATATTCTCGAAGCCGTGGCTCTCCATATCGGTCTCGGCGACCAGCATGATGCCGTACTCGTCGCACAGCTCGTAGAAGCGCGGATCGTTGGCGTAGTGGGACGTACGCACCGCGTTGATGTTGTGCTGCTTCATGAGCTCCAGGTCGCGGCGCATGCGATCGAGGCCCACGGCGCGGCCCTTATGATCGTCGTGATCGTGGCGGTTGACGCCATGCATCTTAAAGTAGGTGCCGTTGAGGTAGATATGATTGCCCTCGACCGTCACCTCGGCAAGACCCTGGCGATGCGGAACGAACTCGCTGACCTCGTCACCGTCGTAGACCTCAAACGTCAGGTCATAAAGGAAGGGGTCCTCGGGATTCCAGAAGTGGGCATCGGTCACGCTGCACTCGGCATGGCCGTCGACGCACTCGCCCGTAGCGACCACATTCTGGCCATCGCTGAGCGTATACACGACGCGGGTAGCGCCCTCGGCCATCGTATCGAGCGTGATCAGAGCGGTATCGCCCTCGCGGTGCGTGCGGAACCTAAAGTCGACCAGGTGCGCTGCGGGACGCTGCATAAGGTACACATCGCGGAAGATGCCCGAGGCCCACCACATGTCCTGATCTTCGATATAGCTGCCGTCGCTGTACTGCAGGACCTTGACCGCAAACAGGTTGCCGCCTTCGACGAGCGCGTCGGTCACGTCAAACTCAGCGGACAGGCGCGAACCCTTGGTCATACCGATAAACTGGCCGTTGACGTACAGCTCGCCATAGCTCTCGATGCCGTCGAAGCGAATAATCTCGCGAGCGCCGGCGGGAACGGCGGGAAGGTTGACGATGCGCTGGTAAACGCCCGTGGGGTCATCGGAGGGAACAAACGGCTGATCCACCGGGAACGGGAAGCCCTCGTCGGTATAGGCAAGATTGCCATAGCCATCTACCTGCCACAGGTGTGGAACCTCCACGTGATCCCACTCGGGCTTATACGTGGAGAGGTTCTCATTGGAGACGGCAGCGGGGCCCTCAAAAAGGCGGAACTGCCACGAGCCGGACAGCTGGACAAACCCGCGCGACAGCTCGCGGCTGTACGTTGCAGCGAGATCGGCGGTCTCGTAACCCATAAAGTACGCATGGGGTGCCAGGCGGTTCCTGTGGGTGAGCGCCTGGTTTTCCCAATCGTTAATGGCGTCCATGGTGATGCTCCTTCGTCATCTTAGTGATTCTTGTGCAACCGGTTGTCCTTATCTTACGGGCGATGCAAAAAACTGTGCAACCGGTTGTCCGCTGAACGGTCGATTTGGTCGGGTTAACGGTGCAACCGGTTGTACAACCACGACACTTATGTCACCCTGAGTATCGAAACTCAGCGCAAAACAGCATTCCCAGGCGGCTGACAACGGCCGCGCCCATCTATGCCCCACCCGTGCAAGCCATGTTCAACAGCAGCTTGAACGTGAAATGCCACCAGTGGCCGGATATCATGAACGCTGTTCAGGCGCACTATAGTAAGCTTTATCCGCACCAGCCCGTATCAGTGACAACATCGACCGCATTTTCCAGGAGACGCCATGACCCAACCAGTTCGCACCGCACCTACGCTTGCCGAGGTTGCCGCAGCTGCCGGCGTGTCGCGCTCCACGGCATCGCGCGCCCTCAACGATTCGCCCCGCATTAGCGAGGAAACCAAAAAGCGCGTCCGCGCAGCGGCCAAGAAAGTCAATTTTGTCCCCAACGCTCGTGGCCGAGCGCTCGCTGTCGGACGCACGGAAATCATCGCCGTGCTCGTGACCGAGCCCCTGAGTGAACTCTTCAGCGACCCCACCTATAGCGAGTTTTTGAGCGGCATTACCGAAGAACTGTCGGAGTCATCCTATCTGCCCGTTATCTTGCAGGCGTCTTCTACGCATGAGCGCAACCGCGCACGCGAGCACTTTGAGCGCCGCTCGTTCGACGCCGTAATCAACGTCTCCCCCTACAAGGGCAGCGAACTGCTCGAGGTACTGCGCGAGCTGGGCGTGCCCACCGTGTTGTGCGGCCAGCTCGAGGGTCACCCCTATCGCGATGTGTTCTCGACGGTCTACTCTGACGACGAAGAGGGCGGACGCTTTGCGGCACTCGCCATGAAGGAGCGCGGGCGCAAAGATATCGTCGCCGTGTTGGGATCGCAAGACAACCCCGCTGTTGTCGACCGCCTGCGCGGCTACCGCGCCGTCTTGGGCGAAGACCTCCCAGACGCAAACGTTATCTATACCGGCTGGAACAGCGGAGACGGCTATCAGGCCATGCACCAGATCCTCGCGCGCGAGATTGCTTTCGATGGCGTGCTCTGCGGATCGGACCGTATCGCGGCTGGCGCCATCACCGCACTCAACGAGGCAGGCCTATCCGTTCCGGCGGACGCTTCTGTCGTCGGCTTCGACGATCACGAGATTGCGACGCGCTGCGTCCCCGCGCTCACGACCGTCCGCCAGCCCCTGCGCGAAGAAGGCCACATGGCCGCCAACATTGCGCTCGACATGATCAAGGGTGCCGAGCCAACCACCACCGTCATGCACATGCAGCTCGTTCAGAGAGACTCACTATAAGAAACTGGGACAGGCTTTCCGCCAAACAGTTGTTGCGGAAAGCCTGTCCCGTTTTGAGCGCTCATTCTGGGGCACAGTTTCCGTTAGACAGCTCAACCGGAAACTGTGCCCCATTATTTTGCCGAATTCTGGGTCGCAGTTTCCGCGATGCCCGGTCTCCCCATGCCCTCGAAACATCGACGCATAAAAAACGAGGGAAGGCACACGTCCTTCCCTCGTTACAGGCAATAGGTAGCCGCTTGCCTACATCAAGCGCAGGCTGACGTCCTTGAGCTGGGCGCCGGAAACGGCACTCGGAGCGCCCGACATGAGGTCGGAGCCGCTGGCCGTCTTGGGGAACGCCATGACGTCGCGGATAGAGTCGGAGCCGGTGAGCAGCATGCACACGCGGTCCAGGCCCAGGGCAAAGCCGCCCATCGGGGGCGCACCAAACTTGAGAGCCTCCATGAGGAAGCCGAACTGCGACTCGGCGCGCTCCTCGGTAAAGCCTAGGAGCTTGAGCATGGACATCTGCATTTCGGCGTTGTGGATACGCATACCGCCGCCGCCGGCCTCAAAGCCGTCCATGACAAAGTCGTAGGTGCAGGAACCGGCTGCCAGCGGGTCGGCCTCGATCTTGGCGATGTCGGTCTCGGTCGGCAGGGTGAAGGGCTGGTGCTCGGCAGCATAGGCCTTGCGATCCTCGTCCCAGTGGAACAGCGGGAAGTTGACGACCCACAGGAAGTCGTGGCCCTCGCGCTTGACCTCGAGCGCATTGGCCATGTGGGAACGCATGCCGCCCAGGATCTCGTCGGAGAGCAGGCGCGGGCCGGCGGCGAACATCACAAGGTCGCCGGGCTCGACGTCCATGCGCTCGCGCAGGGCAGCCATCTCCTCGTCCGAGAAGAACTTGACGATGGGGCTGTTAATGGAGCCGTCCTCGCGGAAGGCGATCCAGGCAAGGCCCTTGGCGCCAAACGTGGAGGCCACGCCGGCGAGCTTGTCGATCTTGGCGCGAGCCCAGGCACCGGCACCCTTGGCGTTGATGGCCTTGACGACAGAGCCCTCCTCGTTTGCGGCAGTCGCAAAGACCTTGAACTTGGAGTTGGCAAAGATGTCGGTCAGGTCGACCAGGTGCATGCCATAGCGGGTATCGGGCTTATCGGAGCCATAGGTGTCCATGGCCTCCCAGTAGTTCATGCGACGCAGCGGCGTGGGCATCTCGACGCCCATGCGGCCGAAGGCATCGGCCAGGACCTCCTCGAGCGCGCTCATGACGTCGTTCTGGTCCACGAAGGACATCTCGATATCGACCTGGGTGAACTCGGGCTGACGGTCGGCACGCAGGTCCTCGTCGCGGAAGCACTTGGCAACCTGGTAGTAGCGCTCGACGCCACCGACCATAAGCAGCTGCTTCAGGAGCTGCGGGGACTGCGGCAGGGCGTAGAAGTTGCCCGGCTGGATACGGCTGGGGACGATGAAGTCGCGGGCGCCCTCGGGCGTGGACTTGAACAGGGAGGGCGTCTCGACCTCCATGAACTCACGGTTGTGCAGCGCCTCGCGAATGGCAAAGGTAAAGTCGGAGCGCAGCTTGAGGTTGGCCATCATCTCGGGACGACGGAGGTCCAGATAGCGATAGCGCAGGCGGGTGTCCTCGCTGGTCTCGATGCCGTCCTCGATCTGGAACGGCGGGGTGACGGAAGTGTTGAGCACCTCGGCATGATCGGTCAGGACCTCGATCTCGCCGGTCGCGAGCTTGGTGTTGGTGGTCTCCTCGCCACGGGCGCGCACGACGCCATGGATCTTGATGGGCCACTCGGGACGCATAGTCTCGGCAATCTTAAAGGCGTCGCCGTCGGAGTGCTCGGGGTCGAAGGTGAGCTGCGTAATGCCCTCGCGGTCGCGAAGGTCGCAGAAGATAAGGCCGCCGTGGTCGCGGCGACGGCTCACCCAACCGGTGAGGGTGACCTCTTCGCCCACGTTCTCGCGGCGAAGCTCGCCGCAGGTACGGGTGTGCATGGAATGCTCGTCGATGGGACGGGTCTGGCTCATACCAGTGATCCTCCTTTATGGATCTGTGCCGCCCCGTGTCGTTCCGGGCGGCGTCGTACAGATTTGCCCGGCCTGCGTAAACCGCGCAGCCAGACATGGCGTTCTATCTTATCGCACCTGTGCTGATGTGCCGCGAAAAAGTGGCTCCTGCCCAAAGACTTGACGGAGACGAAACAATTGACGCACCGCGGCACCCGCCCGCGCTCGTCACGTGCGACAATATGCCCAATAAAACAGCACTCGGAAAGGCCCGCCATGACTGCACGCCTCATCGTTATGGATATCGACTCCACGCTCATCAACCAGGAGGTCATCGACCTGTTGGGCGAAGAGGCCGGCGTGGGCGAGCAGGTGGCACAGATCACCGAACGCGCCATGCGCGGCGAGCTTGACTTTAAGCAGGCGCTCGAGGAGCGCGTGGGGCTGCTCGCCGGCCTGGACGAGAGCGTGTTCGAGCGCACCTTTGAGCGCGTGACATTTACCCCCGGCGCGTTGGAGCTTGTGCGCTCAGCGCACAGCAAGGGCTGGAAGGTCGGCGTGGTAAGCGGCGGCTTTCACGAGGTCGCCGACAAGATCGTGGCCGCCGCGGGCATCGATTTTTGCCTGGCCAACCGCCTGGAAGTCGTGGACGGCAAGCTCACCGGCAAGCTGGCGGCCGACATCGTGACCAAGGAGTCCAAGCTCATCCAGCTGCTAGATTGGGCAGTTGAGTGCGGCGTCGATATGGCCCACACGGTCGCGATCGGCGACGGCGCCAACGACATCCCCATGATTCAGGCCGCGGGCACGGGCATCGCGTTTTGCGCCAAGCCCAAGACGCGCGAGGCGGCCCCGTTTGCCATCGACGAACGCAACCTGATGCTCGCCATGGACATCATCCTGCGCGACTAGTCAATCCATCTAACAAGTGAATCAGTCTGTCCTATAGTTTCCGAACAATTTTGTCTTAGTGTTCGGAAACATACCCTTTGAGTGCTAGACTTTGCGCCGTCGAAGGGAACATATATGGATAAGCGAGATCTTGAGCAATTGCTGAGCGATGTTGCCGGCGGAGCAGTCACCCCTGCCGACGCCCTCACGCGCATCCAGACGGCTCCGACCGCCGATTTGGGCTTTGCGCAGCTCGATCTTTCGCGCGGGGTGCGCCAGGGAGCCGGCGAGGTTGTCTACGGGGCCGGTAAAACCGCCGATCAGATTGCCGCCATTATCAAAGCGCTGCGCGATGCCGGCCAGGAGCGCATCCTGGTCACGCGCCTGGATGCCGAAAAAGCCGCGCGCACCGCCGAGCTTCTTGGCAACGGCATCGACCTGGGATATGTCCCGGACGCACAGCTCGCCCTCGTGGGCGGCAAGCCCTCCCCTACCGGCAACGGACGCATCGTCGTCGCCTGCGCCGGTACGAGCGACCTGCCCGTCGCCGAGGAAGCCGCATTGACGGCCGAGTTCTATGGCAACGAGGTCGACCGCCTCTACGACGTGGGTGTCGCCGGCCTGCACCGTCTGCTCGCGCATGCCGAGGAACTTGCCCAGGCACAGGTGGTCATCGCCATTGCCGGCATGGAGGGCGCACTGGCGAGCGTTGTCGGCGGCCTGGTAAGCTGTCCGGTCATAGCCGTTCCCACCAGCGTGGGTTACGGCGCGAGCTTTGGTGGCGTAGCCGCGCTGCTCGCCATGCTCAACTCCTGCGCCAGCGGCGTTTCGGTCGTCAACATCGACAACGGCTTTGGTGCCGCCTACCAGGCAAGTCTTATCAATCATCTGAGCGCCGGCACGCCCTGCGCCCGTTAAGGAGCATTCCATGTCCAATCATCAGCACACGCTTATCATCGACGGCACCTCGGGCATCAGCGGCGATATGACCGTCGCGGCCCTGCTCGACCTAGGCGCCAGCGAGGAGCACCTGCGCGAGCAGCTCGCCACGCTGCCGGTCGACGGCTTTACGATCGCCGTCACACGCGTAAGCAAGCATGGCATCGACGCCTGCGATTTCGACGTCCAGCTTGCAGAGGAACTCGAGAACCACGACCACGATATGGCCTGGCTCTACGGCAACGAAGCAGCTGCCGAGCACACACACGAGCATGAGCACCACCATCATGACCATGGCGAGCACGAACACGAGCACTGCCACGAGCATGACCACGACCACGAGAGTCATCATCACGCCCACCACCATCACCACCGTTCTTTAGCAGACGTCACCGCCATCATCGATGGCTCGCAGTTAAGCGATGGCGCCAAGCGTCGCGCGCTCGCCATCTTTACCGCGCTCGCCGCCGCCGAGGCCAAGGCCCACGGCAAAACGCCCGAGACCGTCATGTTCCACGAGGTGGGCACCGTCGACTCCATCGTCGACGTCTGCTCCGTCGCCATCTGCCTCGACAACCTGGGCATCGAAGACATAGTGGTCGAGTCGCTCTCCGAGGGTCACGGCACCATCCACTGTGCCCACGGCCTTATGCCCATTCCCGTCCCCGCTGTCGTCAACCTGTGTCAGGCGGGCAATATCGCCCTCACGCCTGCACCGGTCGCTGGTGAGCTCGTGACGCCCACGGGCGCCGCCACCGTCGCCGCACTGCGCACGTCCGAGCACCTGCCGGCCCGCTACCGCATCGAGGCCGTCGGCTACGGCGCCGGTAAGCGCCCCTACGAGGGTTGCTCCGGTACGCTTCGCTGCCTGCTCGTTCACGCGGACGCATAGCCATGGATGCCCGCAAGGCAAAAAGCCGCGCTGCCATCGTTGCGGCGTTCTCCGAGCTGCTGCGCGAAGAGGACTACGGCAAGATTACCGTCGGCGACATCATCGCTCGCGCCCATGTGGGTCGGGCCACGTTCTACGGCCTCTTCAAGAGCAAAGATGACCTATTGTCCGAGCTCGTGAGCGACATCTGCACCCACGCCCTCGATGACGATGGCACACCGCTCGACGACCCACTCGTGCAGGTCGAGCATATCCTCAACAATCTATGGGAACGTCGCCAGGGTGTCCGAGCGCTGGTAGCCGGCGCCGGCTCACGCGTCTTCGCCGACTGCTTACGCAAGACCATCATGTCACGAGCAGCCGAAACCGTCCCCACCGACCCAAACGGCCCCGCCGCCACCATGGACCGAAGCTTCCTACTACACCACATAGCCTCAAGCTTCGTAGGAATGGTCCAATGGTGGGCCTGGCACAACTTCCAAGCAGATAGGGCCGAAGTAGCCAAAGACTACCTATCAGCCATACAGCCCCTCTTCAGCTAAGTAAGCCCCCATCCCAAAGCGCCATCCCAGCAAAGCGCCCATCCCTTCCCCAAGTCACGTTTTCTTGTAAGGGCACCCAAAAACAAAGCGCCCCTCCCATCCATATTCAGATATATATGTTGGGTTGCTTGTTCCAACGCGACTAAGATCCCGCAGCTGGCCGCATGGGGTAACTTCCCAGCGCATTCCGCAGGACGAAAGAACCCCCGCCGCACGTAGTGCGCCATCCCAACAAAGCGCCCATCCCTTCCCCAAGTCACGTTTTCTTGTAAGGGCACCCAAAAACAAAGCGCCCCTCCCATCCAAATTCAGATATATATGTTGGGTTGCTTGTTCCAACGCGACTAAGATCCCGCAGCTGGCCGCATGGGGTAACTTCCCAGCGCATTCCGCAGGACGAAAGAACCCCCGCCGCACGTAGTGCGCCATCCCAACAAAGCGCCCATCCCTTCCCCAAGTCACGTTTTCTTGTAAGGGCACCCAAAAACAAAGCGCCCCTCCCATCCAAATTCAGATATATATGTTGGGTTGCTTGTTCCAACGCGACTAAGATCCCGCAGCTGGCCGCATGGGGTAACTTCCCAGCGCATTCCGCAGGACGAAAGAACCCCCGCCGCACGTAGTGCGCCATCCCAACAAAGCGCCCATCCCTTCCCCAAGTCACGTTTTCTTGTAAGGGCACCCAAAAACAAAGCGCCCCTCCCATCCAAATTCAGATATATATGTTGGGTTGCTTGTTCCAACGCGACTAAGATCCCGCAGCTGGCCGCATGGGGTAACTTCCCAGCGCATTCCGCAGGACGCAAAAAGGCTCGCCGCACGAAGTGCGCGGCGAGCCTTTTTGCATGTCCGAGGACGCGCTGGGAAGTTACCCCATGCGGCCAGCGGACAACTATGTAGCCTCAGACTAGAACATGCCCAAGAAACCATGCACAAACAGCGCGGCGACAATAGCACCGACAAACGGCGCGATGCCAGGAACAAGCAGACCATACTTCCAGTTGTTGTCAGCCTTGTTCTTGATCGGCAGCACCTGATAGGCTATGCGAGGACCAAGGTCACGCGCCTGGTTCATGGCGAAGCCGGTGATGCCGCCCATGCCCATGCCAACGGCCCAGACAATCAGGCCGACGCAGATGGCGAGCAACAGAACGTTCTCACCAGCACGGCTAGCAGCAGCAAGGATGGCGCTGATGAACACGAAGGTGCAGATAGCCTCGCAGAAGAAGTTGCGGGCATAGTTCGTGCCCTCGGTGGTGGGGTTGGTCGAGAAGATGTTGCGCTGAGCAATGGGATCGACGACACCCTCGGAAGCCTTGAACTCATCGGCATACATAAACCAAGCGATCACAGCACCCACAAAGCCGCCGAGCATATCGGCAAGCATGAAGGGGATGCAGTTGCCCCACGGCACCAGACCGACGATGCACTGGGCAAGCACCATAGCGGGGTTCATGCACACGGCACCGCCAAAGACAAACAGGCAGACCGAGATGCCAAAAGACCAGGTGGTGATGGCAAACATATGGCCAGAGCCCTGATACTTGGTGCCTTTGAGCACGGTATCGCAGTGCACGCCCACGCCAAAGACGATCATGAGGGCCGTCGCGCCGAATTCGCAGAGGAGTTTGGTAAGCATAAAACCTTATCTTTCTTGTCGGTTATAAACGATTCGTTTAAGCCGCGCACTAGTGCTGTGCGACGACAACACCCAGGCCATCGGGGATGACGGCGACCTTGGCGTCGGCGCCCTTCATCTCAAAGGCGAGCTTGAGCGCCTCCTCGAGGGTGTTGACCGGCGTCATGTGCATATCCTTGAGCATCTGGTGATCGCACAGATCGGTGACCATGATCACAGGGTGATGCGCCAGGATGCGGGCAAAGATCTGGCTCGTCCACTGGTCAGGCAGGGTCTCGTCCTTAGGACGGTCGATGCAGGCGCGCTCAAACTCCGCCGGATCGTTGTCGGCGATGTTGTGATAGAAGCCCTCGCCACCGTGACCGTCGGCACAACCGGCGACATCGATGATCACGCCGCCCTCGGGAAGTGTGGCCTCGGCAGCGCACATGCCCTTCACGGCCTGGTAGATGTTCTGGTCGAGCGGGTAGCCGCCGTTGGTGGTGATGGCAATCTCGCACTCGACGGGCTCAACGCCGGCAAGGCTCTTCACGAACTCGCAGCCGGCCTCGTGCGCCTTGTGGATGTCGCCGGCAAAGGAGCCGATGACCTCGTGCTTGCCGTTGAGCACCACGTTAAGCACAAAGGCAAGGTGAGCCATCTCGGCAGCGGCAAACATATCCTCGTTCACGTGGTTGTGGCACAGGTTGCCGGCACGCGAATGGGAATCGTTCACAAACTGACCGTTGTGGTTGTACATGATGGTCTTGTAGCTGGCGATGCCAGGCAGGACGGACTTGCGGCTACCAGAGAAACCGGCAAAGAAGTGCGGCTCAATGAAGCCCTCGGCAAGCAGCAGATCGCAATCGGCGGCAATCTTGTTGATAATGCACTCGCCGCCAGAGGGCAGAGTGCCGATCTTCTTCATCATGCTGTCGTCAGTCGCGACGTGCATAACGATTTCCTCGTTGGCAACGATCTCCTCGCCGTACTTGTTGACGAGCTCCTCGTGCGTCGACGGACGATGCATACCCGTAGCAACCAGAATACGCACGCGAGCCTCGGGCGCAGCGGAGTGGATGTGATGCAGCAGAATAGGCATCGTCACACGCGAGGGAACGGGACGCGTATGATCGGAGCTAATGATGACGATATCCTTCTTGCCAGCACAAAGCTCCTCGAGCGAAGGCGAGCCATAAGGGTTGGCAAGCGACTCCTCTACCAGCTCTTCCTGCGATTTTGTAGTCTTAAACTCGTTTTGATGACCTTCCATCACACCCGCGAAGTTCTTATCCTCGAGCTCCAGATGTAACGTCTTGTGGTCAAACGGCAGTTCACATTCAAACAATGACGAGCGCCCTCTTCCTTTCAACTGACACACTAGATAAACCGTTGGAAGGATACGCCGCTCACCGAAAAACTCCACCGTCCACCGACTCATTAACACAACGTTCATATTTGACCCACAACAAAACGGCCGTGATCCCAAACGGGACCGCAGCCGCAACAGTCGTAAGACGAGAAGCGCCAAATGCGCCACCGAGATAGACCCCATCCAAAACGCGCGAAGCGCGCCATTATTCCCCCAGCCAGTAATCCGCCGAAGACCGGACATCGCAGGGCCCGCCATAGGTTTACTTTTAGGCACACTCCGCAGGACGCAAGAAGCCCTCGCCGCACGAAGTGTGCAGCGAGGGCTTCTTGCATGTCCGAGGACGTGCCTAAAAGTAAACCTATGGCGGGCCCGGACGACTACAGGGCTATCGATTACCCCGTGTTCTGCAATCCTGCCGAGACGCCGGTCACAGTCGAAAGAATCAGGCTCATGTACTCGGCCTTCTTCTCCTCGGCCATCTCGTCCTGGTTCATACGCACCTCGCGAAGGGCGCGGACCTGGGCAATGGACAGAGCGTCGACATAGGGGTTACGGACGCGGACGGCGCAGCCGAGCACGCGGCGGCGCTGCAGCGGCCACTCGTCACCGACGATGGCAAGGACCCACTTACGTGTGAGCTGCATCTCGGTGAAGACCTTCTCGGACAGATCCTGGCGATCACCCAGGTGCAGATACATCTTGGCGATGCGCTGATCGGTCTTAGCGATCGACATCTCGATGTTGTCGATGAACGTGCGGAAGAACGGCCACTCCTGGTAGGCAGCCTTGAGCTGGTCAAGATCGCCCAGCTGCTCGCAGGCGGTACCCAGACCGTACCAAGCGGCCAGGTTAATGCGAGCCTGGCTCCAGCTGAAGATCCACGGAATGGTACGCAGGTCGTCGAGCGACTTGGCGCCCAGGCCGCGCTTGGCGGGACGCGAGCCGATCGGCAGCAGACCGACCTCGGTCAACGGCGTCACGGTCGAGAACCACGGTGTAAAGTCCTCGGTGTTCAGCAGGTCCAGATAGCGCTCGTGGCTTGCGGCGTTGAGCTTCTCGGCCATATCCCAGAACTTCTGCGTGGTCTCGGTGTTGGTCTTCTCGACACTCGGAGCCGACTGCAAAAGCGTTGCGGCGGCAACGGACTCAACATGGCGCTGAGCCAGCGTGCGGTTGCCGTAACGGGCAAAGATGACCTCGCCCTGCTCGGTGAGCTTAAAGAAGCAGTTGACCGAACCCTTGGGCTGCGCCAGCACGGCCTTGTTGGCCGGACCGCCGCCACGGCCCACGGCACCGCCGCGACCGTGCATGAGCACCAGATCGATATCGTTTTTCTCGGCCCACTTGGCAATGCGCTCCTGCGCGGAGTGCAGCGCGAGCATGGCCGTGGTAGGACCGGCATCCTTGGAGGAGTCGGAGTAGCCCAGCATGACCTCCATGCGGCGGTTGGTCTGGGCAAGGCGCTTTTGCACCACGGGCAGCGTAAGCATCTGGTCGAGCACGTCGACGCAGCCCTCGAGGTCCTCGAGCTGCTCAAACAGCGGGATCACGTCGAGCTCGGGGACATCCTCCTCGTGTGCAAAGGACAGGTGGGCAAGCTCAAAGACGTCGGCCACATGCTGGGCGCTCTTGGTGAACGAGATGATGTAGCGGTGCGCCATCTTCTTGCCGTAGCGCTTTTGGATGGAACCGATAGCACGGAAGGTATCGATGACCTCACGCGTCATGGGCTGCAGGTCGCCATGGATACCGTTCTCGTGGATATCCTTGAGGGCGCGGGCATGCACCACGGAGTGCTGACGGAACTCCATCTCGACCATATGGAAGCCGAAGGACTCGACCTGCCAGATGATGGTCTGGACCGGGCCGTAGGCAGCACGGACGGCACCGCAAGCGGCCAGCGAGCGCTGGACGACACGCAGGTCCTCCAGGAACTCATCGGCGCTGTGGTACATGGTATCGGTGATACGGCGCACGGTGGCGTTCAGACGGTCGGCCATGACGAGCATGACGGCGCGATGCGGCTCGTGCTCGGAAATCAGCTCGGCGCGAGCCGTGTACTGAGCGCTCATCTCGACCTGATGGTTCCACAGGTTCATGAGCTCTGCCGACGGCTTGCTGTAGGCGGCCTCGAGCGTAAGGTTGCGGCCGATGCGGCGGCACTTGTCCTCGAGCTTGAGCACCATGTGCGTGAAGTACTTGGCGGCGACCTCGCGGCTCACCTTGGCGGTAACGTTGGGGTTACCGTCGCGGTCGGAACCGATCCAGCTGCCGGGATGGAAGAACGCCGGGCACAGCGGCGGCACGGTGCCGGCCTTGTCGCCCAGCACCCAGTCGTCAAAACGACGGTAGATGACGGGGATCACATCGAACAGTGTGTTATCGAAGATGTCGATGATGGTATCGGCTTCCTCGACCGGCGTGGGCTTCTTGAGCGCGATGGGGCTCGTGCGCACCAGAGCGTCAATCTCCTGCAGCATATGGCGCTCGTTCTCCACCAGGTCGGAGCCGCCCAGGCGCGGACGCTCCTCCAGCAGGTTGGAGATACGGCGAATCTTGCCCTCGACGGCCTTACGACGGGCCTCGGTGGGATGTGCGGTAAAGACAGGGTGGAACTCGAGCTTGTCGAGCAGCTCGTTGGCGCCCTCGACACCCATCTCATTTACCAACTGGTGATAGGCGACGGTGAGTTCGTTGGCGGGATCGACCTCGGTATCGGTCGACGCACCTGCCTCGCGCTCGCGCAGCTGCGCCACGCGGTAGTTCTCCTCCGACAGGTTTGCCAGATGGAAGAAGCTCGTAAAGGCGCGGACAATAACCTGCTGCTTATCGAGCGGCAGGCTGTCAATCAGATCGACGACCTCACGAAACGCCACAGCAGTAGGCTCGTCGGCGGTGGGCACGCCCTGCTCGTCGACGGACTCGTCGGCAGCACGGGCGCCGGGATTTCCGGCATTGGCCACAATCTCGGCTGTCAAAATCTTGTCGAACAGGTCCGCGATCTCGGGATCATACTCGCTAAGCACACGGCGCTCCAGGCGCAGGAACAGCGCCAAGTTGTCGCGCAGCTCCTCGGGGATCTCGATCTCGGCGAGACGCTCCCTGGACTCGGCATTCGAGCCGATTCGGTTAACGAGGCGGTTGACCACGGCAGCGACGCGCGCCGCGGCTTCGGGTACAGACTGGTTGCTTAGGTTCTCAGCCACGTTTCCTCCCATTCCTCCTTCTATGCACGTAACATGCGGTATTCATTATAGGCGCTTGCGAAATACTTTCGACACTGATTGCGCTTTACCACACAAAAGTATTTTCTGCATTGCAAGGGTTTTTGCCCTAAATGGTCGTATTTCTCGGTGGGCGGCATACGTAAATGGGGGCATTCCGCATAAAAGCGAAACACCCCCGTAACAATCGCTCGCAATGAGCTGGGCACCTCAGCGGCACTACAGCTCAAAAATCATGCGCTACAGGCGCTCGCGAACCGCCTCGACCACGTTGGCCAGATCGACGAGGGCCTCGTCATGGCTCTCCATGTCGCGCACCTTGACCTTGCCGGCGGCAAGCTCGTCGCCACCCAGGACCAAAATGAGCTTGGCGCCAACCTTGTCGGCCTGCTTAAACTGAGCTTTGAGCGAACGACCCTGGTAGTCGGCCTCGGTCACGATGCCAGCGGCACGAAGCTCCTGCGTGATGGCAAAGACGTTCTGGCGCAGCTCCTTGCCGGCATTGGCGACGTAGACGCACGGGGCCTCCTCGGCACCCAGGTCGCTGCCAAAGGCCTGCAGGGCCAGCAGCGCACGCTCAAAACCGACGGCAAAGCCGACGCCTGCCGTGGGCTTGCCACCCTCGAGCTCGACCAAGCCGTCATAGCGACCGCCGCCACCGATGGAACCGACGCCGGCGCCGGGAGCCTCGACCTCAAAGACGGTACGGGTGTAGTAGTCCAAGCCACGCACCAAGGTGGGATCCTCGACATACTCGATACCCGCCGCATCCAAATAGCGCTTGACCTGCTCGTAGTGCTCGCGGCACTCATCGCACAAGTTGTCGCCCATCAGCGGTGCGTCGGCCATGATCTCGCGGCAGTGGTCGTTCTTGCAGTCGAAGGCACGCAGCGGATTGAGCTCGGCGCGCTCGCGGCACTCGTCGCACATCTCGTCGGCGTGATCGAGGATAAACTGCTTGACCTGCTCGCGATAGGCCGGACGGCATTGGGCATCGCCCATCGAGTTAATGAGCAGACGGAGCTTGGAAAGATCGAAACCAAGGCGCTTGTAGAACTCCATGAGCATGATGATGCACTCGGCGTCTGCTGCCGGATCGGGAGCGCCGAGCCACTCGATGCCCACCTGGTGGAACTGGCGCAGGCGACCCTTCTGGGGACGCTCGCCACGGAACATGGCCTCGGCGTAGTACGCCTTAAACGGCGTGGAGCCCTGGGGCACCAGGTTGTTCTCCACGACGGCGCGCACCACACCGGCCGTGCCCTCGGGACGAAGCGCCAGGCGCTGCTTGGGCTTGAGCTTGCTATCGGTGCCCTCAGCAAAGACGCGCTCCAGGTTGGCGCCGCTAAAGACGCGGAACATCTCCTTGCGCACGACGTCGGTCGACTGGCCGATGCCGTGGACAAACACGTCCACCTGCTCGATGGCGGGCGTCTCGATGGGCTTAAAGCCAAACGGCTCGAACACGCCGGCAGCGATCTGCTGCATCTTTTGCCAGGCGCGCATCTCAGCGCCGATAAGGTCGCGGGTTCCCTCCGCCTTCTGTGCCTGCATGGGCAAACACCTTTCTTTTGTATCGCGTCATAGGTAGTGGTCATTATACGGCACAAACACAAACAGCGGCGGTGCATCTGACCGAACGAGGGTATGGGGACTCGTTCGGCCAGATGCACCGCCGCAGTGTGCAATCTGCAATCCTTCCGCCTCTTCGGATCACAAAATCCGTTGGACGGAAAGACTTCGGGTCATCTCTTGAGCCCGTGGCTGCATGGGAAACCGAATGACGGTACGAGCATCCATTCGGCTTCCAAGGCAGCCACGGACAAAACGGGGCAAAGAGCTACGAGCGACGTCGTCCCTACTCCCCCGCCACGCTCGCGCGCAGCTTAGCCGCGATGGGCTCAGACGCCAGCAGGAACACCAGCATTGCCACCGAGCACGCCAGGCACACGATCCATGTGCTCGTAAAGGAGCCCGTGGCATCGAACAGTATTCCCGAGACGATGGCGCCCACCGTGCCGCCAACCATCTCGAACGAGGTAATGGTGCCCGTGACCTTACCCAAGTCGGCCATGCCAAACTGCTTAGACGCAGCGCTAGTGGGCGTTGGAGATGGTGTACTGCGCAAGGGAAATGCCCAGGTCGCTGACGATCAACGGCTGGAACAGGCTCATGCAGTTGACGAAAATGATGTAGCACGTGGCCATGATCACAAAGCCGGAGGCCACCACGAGCCAGCCGGGGAAGAACTTACGCTGCTGGGACATACTGCTCCTTATTTAACAAACGAATAGCCGGCGCCGGGCGCCGGTAGCACCCAAGATTGCCTTGAAAGACAAGGGCATAGGCCTTACGGCCATGCCCGCAGGCTTGAAAGGCAAGGTTGGGTGCTACCGGTGGTCGGCGATATAGCCCAAAGCGACGGCGGTATAGGCCGCGGCGCCAAGGGGAAGCTCGGCATCGCTAAAACGTGCCTTGGGATGATGCTGAGCAAAATGCTCGTCCGTATCAGTCACGGCAGCGCCCACGGTAAAGTACGCACTCGGGATCTCGCTCGAGATCAACGCGAAGTCCTCGCTCGCCATGGCGTGGAACAGCGGCAGGAAGGCGGACTTGGGCAGCACCGCGCCCACGTAGCCAAGCGACGCCTGCGTCATGCCGTCGTCGAGTACCAGCGGCGGAACATCCGAAAGCGTCTCGATAGTCGCCGGCGTGCGATACGTTGCGGCCACACCGTTGACGACCTCGGCGATGCGGGTCTTGAGGTGCTCCATGAGCTCGACGTCGAAGCCGCGCAACGTTCCCTCGAGCACGCAGGTGTCGGGGATGACGTTGGCCGCCAAGCCGCCAGCGAACTTACCCACGGTAAGCGCGACCTCCTTGGCCGCCGGCACCTCACGGGAGATAAGCTCCTGAAGCGCCAGGTGCACATGCACGCCGGCCGTGATGGGGTCGATGCAGATCTCGGGGCTCGAGCCATGGCCGCCCTTGCCCTGAAGCGTGATGCGAAAACCGTACACGCCCGAGAGCGCCGGGCTGCCGTAGAGCACCAGGCCAAGCGGCGATTGGCTGTTAACGTGCATGGCGAAGGCGGCCTGGGGACGCGGGTTCTGCAGCAGACCGTCGGCGATGGCGGCGCGGGCACCCTCAAAAGTTTCCTCGCCCGGTTGGAACAGCAACTTAATCGTGGCGTTGGCGTCGACAAGCTCGGACTCGCGGGCCTTGAGCAGGCGCGCCGCACCAAGCAGCGCCGTCGCGTGCATATCGTGTCCGCATGCGTGCATGCAGCCGTTCGTAGAGGCGAAAGGCTCGCCTGACTCTTCAGCAACAGGCAGGGCATCCATGTCGCCACGGAGCATGATGACCGTACCGGCCTGTTTGTCCGTGCACGTACCGTTACCCCGAGCAGCAGCTGCCGCGCCGGCACCGATTAGGCCAACGACACAGGTGCCGTCAACAAGCACGGCATAGGGAATATCCATCTCGTCCAGACGCGCCTGGATAAAGGCGGACGTCTGCGGAAGGTTGTTACCGAGCTCAGGCGTTTGATGGAGATCATGGCGCCATGCGGCAAGCTCGTTGGCAAACGCCTGAGCTTCTGCAACAAGACCGTCACCGATAGCGGCCTGCGCCGCCGCGGTGGCCTTGGGCGCTGATTGCGGTTGAAGATCGGACTGAGCTGGTGCCATAAATGCCCTCCAGTAACGTTTTTGCAGTAAGCACTTTGATAGCGTAAAGCGCAAGGTACAACTTTAAGGGCGAGGCATAAAAAATGCCGCCCCAGGAGGGCGGCGCAACAAGTTGTTTACAATTGCGGGCGCGGCTTTCGACGCAAAAAATCGAAGTGAGTCTCGCTCAAGATAATCGACAGGAAGATAAGCACAAAGCCGGCGAGCAGGCGCGAGGTGAGCGCCTCCCCCATCAGCAGCACCGAAAACAACACGCCCGAAGGCGACTCCATCGAAAGGAGCAGCGAGCCCGTCGAAGCCGGGACATGCGCCAGGCCGACGTTTTGGATGAGCAGAGCCACGCATGTGCAGCCCACCGAGAGAAACGCCATCACACAGATAAAATTCGGCGTCCACACGGACAGAGGCGCCTGGGTCTCGAATAGCAGCGACGAGATCAGGCTCAGCACGCCATTGCCCACAAACATCCAAAACGTGATGACGTTGATGTCCATCTTGCGACCGTACTTGGCAGTCACCGCCATCTGGATGGCGAAGAAGATCGCGCCGCCCAAGGTAATAACATCGCCGGCATTGAACTCGACGCTATCGAGTGCCACCAGGCCAATGCCCGCCAGGCACAGCAGTGCCGCACCCAGGTTATAGCGGGTGAGCTTTTCGCCGCTCAGGACATAGCTGGCAAACGGCACAAGGATACAGTACGTGCCCGTCAAAAATGCACTCTTGCCTGCCGTGGTCTGCGCCAGGCCAATCGTTTGCAGTCCGTATGCTCCCCACATGAGCGCACCCATGCCCAGCCCGACGATCAGGTTGCGGGCATTGAAATGAGCGATGATGCGCTTATGGAAAATAGCAAACATAACCAGTGACGCCGGGAGAAAGCGAACGTAGACCAGCTCGAACACCGGAATGGTATCGAGCGCATCTTTCATGGTGGTAAAGGAATAGCCCCAGATGACCGCCACCGAAAGCAGCAAGACCTTCCAGAAGAACGGAGAACGCGCGCCGGCGCCGCGGGAGGTGCCGCCGGCACCCAGGTCTTCGCGCGCTACAGGGCTATCGGGCATGTTTTCGATTTCATCAACGGCATTCTGAGCCATAGGGCATCCTCGCGCTCAGTCTGGGCGTGGTGTCCGCACGTGCATGGCCGCGTGCCGCCTCATGGTCAAATAAAACGGGGCGCACCGGACCCCCGGCACGCCCCGCTACTGTAGCAACAACCAGCGTTGCACCGCAATCCAGCCCACTAAAGCATTTTGTTCCGCCGTTCTACCGAACGGCGGACCGGCCGACGCTGCGCGAGCCGCATTCACGCCAATCTGACGTTCAATTTCAAGGGCGCGACCAGAAGGTCAGCGCCCTTTCATTTCACGTCACCTTGGCGCAAATGCGGCTCGCTCGCTGGCATTAGCGCTGCATCGGCGTTAACGTTGCTGTACTAGATAAGCTTTGTTGATTCCAGCTTTTCGATGATCCAGTCGTTGGCTTTGATGACCGGGCGGCGGAAGACGACGCCCAGTGCCAGCGACGGAATCAGATAGCTCGCCAGAATGCCTAGCTCAATCCAGTACTCCATATGGTAGGCGCCAGCCATGGCGGCATGCATGGCGTTGATGCCGTGGGTGAACGGCAGGAACGGATAGATCGCCTGGAACACAGGGCCGGTCATCTCGATGGGGAACGTACCGCCCGAACCGCCGACCTGCATAACCAACAGCACGACGGCGAGCGCCTTGCCGATATCGCCAAACGAAACCGTAAGCGTGTAGACGATATTGGAGAACACGAGACTCGCGACCCAGCCCGCCAGCACAAACTGCAGCGGGTTGTCGCACTGAATGCCAAAGAACAGAATGTCGCCCGCGCACACGAGCGTTGCCTGCAGCAGGGCCAAACCGCCAAAGAACAGGTAACGGCCCAGATAGATCTCGTGCAGGCGTACGGGGATGAGCTCGTTGATGAGCTCGTCGTCGACCGAGACCTTCATCATGGCCGCCAGTACGATCGAGCCGACCCAGAGCGACAGAATCGTATAGAACGGCGCCATGGCCGAACCGTAGTTGCGGATCGGATAGACCGGCTTGCGGTCGAGCGCAACGGGGCCGGAAAGCGACACGGCCAGGCCCTCGGGGTCGTTGCCGATCATCGTCTTGATCGTCGCCAGGTCACCCGACATCAGGGCGCCGTCGAGCTCGTCCTTGAACGCGCTGATCTTGTCCGACGCCTCGCCCAGCTGATCGGAAGCCTTGTTGACCAGCTTTGCGGCCTTGGAGAGACCCTTTGCCAGCGAACCGGATGCATCGGTGAGGCCGCTCACGGCACTATCCAGATTGCTCGAAATACCGTTCAGCGAATCCAAAACGCCCGAGATGGTCTTCTTGAGCTCCTTGGCCTTGACCGAGAACGTGGAATCGTAGTCGGACTTAGCGCCCGAGATGCCCGCCTTGGCATCGGCGATGGCCTGGTCGACCTCGGCACGCGTGCTGTTGACCTCTGCCATGCTGTCGGAAAGGGACTTTGCGGTTGCCCTCAGGTCGTTGGCATTGTTACGATACTCCGTCGCGATCCTGCCCAGCGATGTAGCCACAGACTTGAGGCTGTCCTGGAGCTTTTCGTCACTCACCTGATCGGCAAAGCTGCGAAGCTGGTCGGCCGTGTCGTCGATTTCCTTGGCACGCGTATCGAGCGCCGCCGCGGCATCGTTGAGCTGGGACACCGTGAGGTAAACATGCTGGTTTGCGGCGTCGAAAGCCTTCGCGAGCTCGGCGGACACGTTGTCAAACGAGCCCGCACTTCCGTCAATCGCGGCGTTGATAGCGTCGTTGGCGGCCTTGAGTGCTTCCTTGGAATCACTAATGCCGCTCTCGGCGTGCTCCATCAACTGCTTGGTAGATTCATCGACCTTACCCGTCTGCTGGAGCATACCGCTCGCCGACGTCAACGAATCGGAGGTCGAGCTCAAAATGCCCGCAAGCGAAGTCGCGTTGGCTTGAACGTCCTGCAGGTCCTCGACCGAATCGCCCAGTGTCGAGGACAGGTTGGCGATAAAGTTGCTGACCTGATCGGTGCTCATGTAATCGAGCAGGCTGGACACCGTCTTTAGACCGATGGTCGTGATGGTCTTGGTAAAGGTCTCATTCACCTGGCTCTGGACGGCGCTCGAACCCTTTTCGGTCACGATCTGGGCGATGGCGTTAGCCTTCTGGTTCTCGTAGAACTCGATATCGGCGTGCTTCACCTCGGTCGAGAAAAGCGTCATCATGTCGGCGCTAAACGTTTTAGGGATAACGACGGCAGCGTAGTACGCGCCCGACTTAACGCCCTCAATCGCCTTATCGCGGTCGTTGAGGACAACCCAGTCAAAGTTCTCGTTACCGCGCAGGGTCGCCGTCACGTTTTCGCCCACGTTGATCTCGACGGGAATCAGATCGCTCTCGTAACCCTCGTCGGTGTTGACCACGGCGATCTTAAGATTGCCGGTGTTGCCGTACGGATCCCAGCTGCCGGCGATGTTAAACCACGCGTACAGACATGGCACGATGATCAGGCCCATCACGACGACCATGCCGATCACGGAGCGAGACACATTTTGGACATCGCGCTTAAACAGGTGCAGGATGTTTTTCATTTATGCCTCACCTCCTTTGGAGTGCTTGCCGATCGGGGCGTTATTTTCATTCATCACAAACGTGTCATCCCCGTTCTCGGGCACATGGACCGCATCGCGATGACCACATTGGCTGACAGTCTGAGTCTTGGGTTCAGACCCCCGCTCGCTCGCATTCAAGCCGAACATACGACGAGCGGCCGGAATGGCAGCCGTATGCTCGCGCATCTCGCGGCGCAGGTCCTCATCCGAAAGCGCCGAGATCCGCATCTGGGTGTTGAGGCTCGAGCGAATGTACTCGATGTTGATGAGCCAGCCGCAGATGGCAATGACCGAGATAATCCAGATGACCAGCAGAATGATCTTGCCATTGTTGTCGATATCGAGAACCGTCGACAGAACGAAGAGCAGCACCTGCACGCCGACTACAGCGGCAAAACCGCCCTTGATGTAGTACGGGTAGCGATGCTCAAACGCCACGGCATGATCGAGCAGCTCGCGACGGTACGAATCCGAATCGAGCATGACGCGCATGGCCGTGCGCAGCGAATAGCGCTGGCGCGGCAGGTCATTAGACTCGCAGATCATCAAACCCGTCGTGGAAAGCTGCTTATCGAAGAGCAGATTGAGGTTGAGCAGCAACGGGCGCAGCTGCAGACCGATAAAGAGCGCGATGGCAAGGAACACGCCCAGGATGCACAGGTTGAACAGGTAGTTGAACGAATACATGCCACCAACGGTCTCGCGCAGCAGGTTGATGCCGTAGGTGAAGGGCAGCAGCGGATGCAGCCATTGGAAGAAGCCGGGCATCATCTCGATGGGATACATGCCCGACGAGCCGGGGATCTGCACAATGACGAGGATGACGCCAATGGCTTTACCGATATGCTTAAACGTGGTGGACAGCGCATAGATGATGTTGACGTAGGTGAACGAAATAGCGATGCCGCCCAGTACAAAGAGCAGCGGATTGACGCACTGAACGCCAATGACCAGATCTCCCACCGTAACGATGATGGCCTGCAACGCACCCAGGATCACCAGCAGCAGCCAGCGGCCAAAGTAGCCCTGACGCGCCGTAAAGCTACCGATGCCCTCGCGGTCGACCTCGAGTTTATAGATAGCGATGAGCACATAGCCGCCTACCCACAGCGCCAGATTGGTGTAGAAGGGCGCGATGCCCGAGCCAAAGCTCTTGACCGGATAGATTGACTTGGACGTCAGCTCAACCGGAGATGCCATGAAATCTGCCACGTCATTGACGTCGACGTCCATGAGGTCGGCTAACTCGCCCATAGACTCAGAGGTCTGCAGCGCCGCAATGTCATTGGCGGCGGTCGCGAGCTTGTCCTGAACCTTGGCAAGGGAGGCGTCGGTTTGGGACAGCGTGGTCTTTGCCTGCTTGAGCGTGGCGTCGAGCTGCGCCAGCGTGCCGCGCGCGCTCGCTATCGTGGGGGTCATACCCGACACAATGCCGGTCAAATCGCCCGAAACGGCGGCAAAGGAGTCAAGCGCGCTCGAAGCCTTCGGAAGTGCGTTCTGACCCAGATCGGTCTGAGCCTGACCGAGGTTAGCCGTACCGGTCTGAATTGCCGCGTTGAGTGCGTTGCTCGCGTTCGAGATTGCCGTAGCGTCGTTTGCCATGGCGCTCGACTGTGCAGAAAGGCCATCCTTGATGCTCTGCAGCTTCTGGTTTTGCTCGCGAAGCGAATCGATGGTCGATACAATGCGCGCGTCAATTTCCTCGGAACCTGTCGACGTGTCATTAACGAGAATCTCCAAGTGCCCGATAACGGCCTTATTGTGATCGATCGTCGCCTGGAGAGACTCGAGCGAGTTGTCGATGCGGGTGGTCGTAGATGTGACCGTACCCGTTAGCTTGCCAATCGCAGCGTTCGCGGAGGCTGACGTCTTGGTGAGTGCAAGGCTACCTTCCGAGAGTGCCTTGGAGAGCGAGGTGATAGAGTTGCCCGCCGTGGCGCGAGCCTCGCCCAGCAGGTCGTTGCCCTGGGAGATTGCCTGCGTTAGAGAGGGCGCCTGCCCCTGCAGGCCCGCCAGCGCAGCATCGGCCGAAGCAATCGAGCTGCTCGTCTTGTCGATGGCGGTGTTCATGTCGCCGATGGAATCGCGTACTTCGCCCAGGGTATCAGACGCCTCGGACACCGAGCCCGCCAGCGAATCCCGGGTCTGGGTCGCCTTGTCTTTAAGGTCGATGCCAGCATCTTTGGCAATGCCTGCGACGGTCTCGCCCACCGTGGAGACAAACTCCGAGTTGATCTGCTCCTCGATGGTATTGGCACCAGTGTCGGTGACCTTGGGCGCAATAGCGCTCTTCTTCTCGTTGACGTAATAGGTGAGCTTCGGCTGATGGTAATTGCCATCGAGCATCGAAACAAGATTGTCGGAGAAGTTCTTGGGGATTACGATGGCCGCATAGTACTCACCACTCTCGACGCCCTCTTTGGCATCGGCGGCCGAATCGACGAAGGTCCAGCCCAGCTGATCGTTCTCCTTGAGCTGATCGACGACCTGGTCGCCCGCGTTGAGCTCGCCCACCAAGTCATTCTGAATGCCCTGATCGTTGTTGGCGATGGCAATCTTGATACCTTGGGTGTTTCCGTACGGATCCCAGTTTGCCACGATGTTGTACCAGGCATACAGCGAGGGGATAACGCACACGCCCAGGGTAACCACCAAGGCGACGGGGTTCACAAGCAGTCGCTTAATGTCGCGCTTGAATATCGCAAAGGAGACCTTTGCGTTGGATAGTTTGCTGCCGAGACTCACGCTTGGACCATCCATCCTGTCGTTGAATCGAATCGTACTATCGACAACCATTGTACGTAGGCGCTTTAGTGCCTCGCGGCACAATGGTGCTGAGTTTTGCGGGTAGCAATATACTACGAAGATGAGTTAGTGTACAGTTGTACAGTATCTTTAATTTCAGCAGGTCACAAAACCACAGCCCGCACAAATTAGCAATCCGAATAGTCATTGGGAACGTTCTTAAACGACTAGTCAAACAAGAACGTCCCCGATGACTACTTAGGGCCACGAAAGCGTCGCAGGTTGAGCATAAGTCAGCGAAAACGCCCCTGAGCGAGCAAGGTGACGTGAAAGAGGAGGGAAGCGTACTTTGGTACGCGACCGACGATTGAACGTCAGATTGCCGCTTAGGGGCGTTTGCAGCGTCGACCGGTCCGTCGTTCGTTAGAACGACGGAACCAATAGGTTCGTTAGAACGGCGGACCCAAAGGCGTAACTACTTAACTACATCAAGTTGCAAACAGCCGCCGCGAAGGCAACGGGGTCCTCGGGGAGGATACCCTCGACCAGCAGGGCCTGATCGTAGAGCAGGCCGGAGTACTGCTTGATCTTGTCGGCGTCACCTGCCTTCTGGGCAGCGACAAGCTTGTCAAAGACCGGGTGCTTGGCGTTGAGCTCGAGCACGCGCTGGCTCTTGGGCATGCCGTCGGGCGCGCCCTCGGGCCCCTTCTGGAGCACCTTCTCCATCTCGAGCGAAAGCGGACCCTCGGTGGTGATGCAAGCGGGGGCATCGGTCAGGCGCGCGGAGACGGCAACTTTCTCGACCTTGTCACCGAGCGCCTCCTTCATAGCGCTAAAGAGGTCCTCGTTTTCCTTGGTGGCGTCCTCGGCCTCCTTCTTCTCGTCCTCGGTCGCCAGATCAAGATCGCCAGTCGCGACGTTCTTGAGCTCCAGGTGACGATCCTCGACCTCGGGCTCGGCACCGTCGGCAACGGCCTTCTCGGCAGCCTCGCGGGCGGCGTCGTCCTCGTAGATCTTAGGCATATCGGCGGCAACGTACTCACGCATAGCCTGGAACGTGAACTCATCCACATCCTGCGTCAGCAACAGCACGTCATAGCCGCGGTCGAGCACACCCTTTACCACGGGCATCTTGGCCAAGCGCTCACGCGAGTCGCCGGCGGCGTAGTAGATGGCCTTCTGATCCCCGGGCATGCCCTTGGCATACTCGGCCAGGGTAATCATCTTCTGCTCCTTGGCAGACCAGAACAGTAGCAGGTCGGCGAGCTCATCGGCCTTCATGCCATAGCTCGAGTAGATGCCGTACTTAAGACCGCGGCCAAAGTTCTCAAAGAACTTCTCGTAGGCCTCGCGGTCGTTGTCGCGCATATCCTCAAGATCGGCGGTAATCTTCTTCTCCACGCGCTTGGCGATGGCCTTGAGCTGACGGTTCTGCTGCAGCGTCTCACGCGAGATGTTGAGCGACACGTCGGCAGAATCCACGACGCCGCGGACAAAGTTGTAGTAGTCGGGCAGCAGGTCGTCGCACTTCTCCATAATCAGCACGTTGGAGCTGTAGAGCGCCAGGCCCTTCTCGTAGTCCTTGCTGTACAGATCGAACGGGGCGCGGCCCGGCACAAACAGCAGCGCATCGTACTCAAGCGTACCCTCGGCATGGAAGCTGATAGTGCGCGCGGGATCGTCAAAGTCGTGGAACGTGGACTTGTAGAACTCGTTGTAATCCTTCCGCTCAACGTCGGAGCTGCGCTTTTTCCAAATCGGCGTCATGGAGTTGATGGTCTCGAGCTCCTGGTAGTCCTCGTACTCGGGCTTGTAGTCGTCGCCGGCGTCCTCGGGCTTGGGTTTCTGGCGGCTCTTGCTCACCATCATCTGAATCGGGTAGCGCACATAGTTGCTGTACTGCTGAATCAGGCTCTTGAGGCCCCACTCGGTCAGGAAGCGATCGTAGGTCTCGGCCTCGCCGTCGGCGTCGAGCTTCTCGTTCTCGCGCAGCGTCAGGATGACATCGGTACCGTGCTCAGCACGCTCGCCATCCTCGATGGTGTAGCCCTCAAGACCGTCGGACTCCCAAACGTGGGCGGTGTCCTCGCCATAAGCGCGGCTGACGACCTTCACGTGGCTGGCGACCATAAAGGCGGAGTAGAAGCCCACGCCAAACTGGCCGATGATGTCGACATCGGAGCCCTGTTGCTCGGCGTTCTCGGTCTTAAACTCCTCGGAGCCGGAATGGGCGATGGTGCCCAGATTGCGCTCGAGCTCCTCGGCGGTCATGCCAATGCCGTTATCCGAGATGGTAATGGTGCGGGCGTCTTTATCAAAAGAGACGCGAATAGCCAGGTCGCCCTGGTCGAGCTTGACACTCGGGTCCTGCAGGCTCTTAAAGTTGAGCTTGTCGACGGCGTCACTCGCATTAGAGATAAGCTCGCGCAGGAAGATTTCCTTATTGGTGTAGATGGAGTTGATCATGAGGTCGAGCAGTTTTTTGCTCTCGGTCTTAAATTGACGCATGTGCAGTCCTTTCGCGCTACCCCCGTCCGCAAAAACGGCCCGGTTGCCCGAGCCGCATCGCAGACCTGCTATGTCCAGACTTAGATTTTATAACCCATTAGCGCGCATATATACATACGGAATCGAAAAACTGTATGTCCAAACGCTCTGATACGCCAATTGCCAAGGAGTGTCCCCGACTGCCGGCAGGAAAGGAACGTCCCTATCTGCCATCTACGCGCTTGGCCATCCAAGCATGGGGCTGGCCCTCGTCTTCGTAGTCCACCGGGGCAATCTGCGTGTAGCCCGCCTTGGCATAGAGCGGCAGCACGTATTCCTGCGCATGCAGCTTAATGAGCTTGGCGCCGGCATCACGCGCGCACGTATCACTGGCCTCGACAATCTTGCTCGCCAGACCGCGACGGCGCATGCTCGGCAGCACAGCCACGCGCCCCATAATGTAGGTCTCCCCCGCCGCGACGCCTTCGTCCAAGTCGCACGCCGGCGACACCGGAGCCCCTGCGTCAGCCGCGCGCTCAAGCTCTTCGGGAAACACGCGCGAGCAACCAGCAAGCTCGCCGTCTACATAGAGCGTCACATGAATGCAGTTCGGATCCTCGTCGATAGCGTCGAACTCATTCTCGTAGCCCTGCTCGTCCATAAAAACGACGCGGCGCACCAACGCCGCGTCATCAAAGCATCCCGTCTTAAGTTGGATATCCATGCTGCCCTTTCATTCAATGCGAACGTTAGGGACAGATTTTAGCGAAAATGAGCTCCGCGCACGCTAAACTTCGCGCGAGCCTTCGCCAGGCAATCGTAATGACCCACGTTATGGGCATCGCTCGCGATGAAGCTGTACAGGTTCTGATCGAACAGGCGCTGTGCCGGCTTTTTCTCGCGACCAAAGCGACCGCCGGCAATAAAGTCCGCCGAAGCTTGCAGCTTGCAGCCCATATCGACCAGGCGCTCCGCCACGCTTACATCCTTTTGAACCGCACGATAGCGCTCAGGATGAGCGATGATCACCTGGTAGCCACGGCACTGCAAATCGTAAATCGTGTTCTCGTACTCTCTAAACGCATACGCATCGGCATGCGTCGAAAGCTCGAGCAGAAACTCGTTGGTCCCATCGAAATGCAGGTGCTCCGCGGCATCGATACCAAGCTCAACGAGCTTTCGATGGTTGACCTCGAAGCCCATCTGGAGCGGAAAACCGTCAGCGTTATCACGCAGCAGCTCAAAGGCATCCCACATCTTGTCGTAATCAAAATAGGGATCACGGCAGTGAGGAGTGCAAACGATTCTGGTTACACCGGCCCGCTTGGCAGCCTCGAGCATCGCCAAGCTCTCATCGAGATCGGCGGCGCCGTCGTCTACACCCGGCAAGATATGGCAATGAATGTCACGCATAGGTCAGCCTTAATCAACTAAACGTTTGCTCGGTTGGTGAAGATGCCCTTTTTGGAAGTCCCCTGATTGTCGGAGCCCTTCTTAACCTTCTTACCGTCCTTGGTGTAGTAAGAATAGTAGTACTCGCTGGTCTCGGTCTCACAGTAATTCATGACGGTACCGATGAGCTTGACCTTCTCGGACTTCTTAAGCTGACCGATGGCGTTGAGCGCCTCTTCGCGCTTGGTAAAGTTCTCGCGCACCACGAACAGCGCGCCGTCGGTCAGGCTGGCAATCTCGGCAGCATCGATGAAGGTGCCGACCGGGGGAGCATCGAAGATGACGTACTGGAACTTGGCGGACAGTGCCTTTACCAGCTTGGCAAAGCGATGGGAGACGATGATGTCGGCAGGATTGGGAATGTGCGGCTCGGCATCGAGGAAGTAGAAGTTCTTCTGACCCGTCTCGACAATCGCCTGGTCGATAGAAACCTGCTCGGACAGGACTGCATAGAGTCCGCCGCGGGAGCGGACGCCGAGCATATCGGCAAGGGACCTGCGACGCATATCAGCCTCGACCAGCAGGACACTCTTGCCGCTCGTGGCGATTGCCTGAGCAAGGTTAATGGAAACCGTAGACTTGCCCTCGTTGGGAATCGAGGAGGTAACGGTGATGGTGCGAATGGGGTCATCCACGCTCGCAAAGCGGATGTTGGCCAGAAGGGTCTTGGCGGCATTCTGCACAACGAGCTTATCGGTGTTCTTTGCCTTAGCCATGCCTATTTACCACCTTTCATAGCCGGAATTCGGCCAACAACGGGAATACCCAGGAGCTCTTCTGCCTCTTCGGCACCGCGGATGCGGGTATTGAGCATGTCTGCCAAAACGACATAGGCAACTGCGATAAAGATACCGGCGAGGAACGCGACGGCAATATACAGCGTGCGCTTGGGGCCGCTGGGGGCTTCGGGGGTCTTAGCCTCGTCGATAACGTTGATGCTCTGGGCAGCGCCGACGTTCTGAGCGACCGTACTCACCGAGCTGGCAATGGCCTTTGCGACCTCAGCCGTCTCCTTGGCATCGGTGCCGGTAACCGAAAGCGTA
This sequence comes from Collinsella sp. TF12-2AT, assembly GCF_003436735.1. NCBI lineage: Bacteria > Bacillati > Actinomycetota > Coriobacteriia > Coriobacteriales > Coriobacteriaceae > Collinsella > Collinsella sp. TF12-2AT. Next base: position 379,927 of record NZ_QSQK01000001.1, read on the forward strand.
ATGACACGCGTGGTGGTCTCGGAGGAAACAGACACCTTGTAGTCATCCAGATCGGTAAGGCCCAGTTCTTTGGCGGCGCCGCTCTTAACGCTATCGCTATCCAGCAGCGTGGCGATATCGTTGGAAAGCATCTGGCTCGCCGAGAGATCGTTGTAGCTCATCTGACCGCTATCGTCGGTCTTGGCGAGAATGTACATGCTCGTCGTCGCGGTATAGGTGTTGTCCATCGCAACGAAGGACACGATGCCCATGGCGATCGCGCAGACCACCGGAAGGGTGATGACCAGCTTGAGGTGCTTCTTCAGCAGCTGGAACAGTTCGAGAAGGGTCATGCAGCTTGCCTTTCATTTCCCCAGTTCGGATTGACAAAACTGTCCGTATGTTATCGCATCTTTTTACCGAGACCAAACTCTATACATAAGAAACAGGCTCTCCTGTAAAAATGTCGGAAGCAATCGTAAAATTGCGCAACAACGCCGCACCCGAAAGTCAAATGCGGCGTCTACATCAATATCTATGTTGTATCGCTATGCGAATGGCTCGTCCTGCTGTATGGGAAACGTCACCGTAATGGTGGTTCCCACGCCCAACTCACTCGACAGATCGAGCGTGGCGTGATGATACAGGGCCGCATGCTTGACAATGGCAAGCCCCAGGCCGGTTCCGCCGCGTGCCTTGGACCTACTCTTGTCCACGCGATAGAACCGCTCAAATACCTTGCCCTGTTCTTCAGGCGCGATACCGATTCCCGTGTCGGCGACAGCGAGGAACGGATGGTCTTCGTCGTTGGTGCCGCACTGCAACGTAACCGTACCGCCGGGTCGATTGTAGCGGATGGCGTTGCTTGCCAGATTATAGATGAGCTCGTCGATCAAGCGCGACACGCCTTCGATGACCACAGGCTTGGTCTCATGACTTATCGTCACATTCGCCTGACGGGCGACCTGTTCAAGACGCTGCTCAACCGCGTAGATCGCACGCGAGAGCTCAATAGGCTCCGTGGAACCAATGGGCACTGTCTCGCCTTCAGTCGCACGTTCGGCCTCGTCCAAGTTAGACAGCGTAAGGATGTCGTTGACAAGCGCTGCCAAGCGGCCCGCCTCACGATAGATGCGACCGCCAAAGTTGCGCAGGTCGTCCTCGCCCTCGACCATGCCATTTGCGATGAGCTCGGCATAGCCCGAAATCGCCGTAAGCGGCGTCTTGAGCTCATGGGTGATATTCGCCGTGAACTCGCGGCGCATACGGTCGTTGTCCGCTAGCACCGCCATTTGGCGCTTGAGTTCCTGGCGCTGCGACTCGATGCGCTCAAGCATGGGAACCATCTCGGCATAGGCGTGCTCATAGCTACGGCGTGGGTGATCCAAATCCACCTCTTGTAACGGCGCGATGATGGCACGGGACTCACGGCGCGCCATAAAAAACGAGAGTACTGCACCCGCTGCTGCGATAAGCAGCATCGGCGCCAGCATCGACAGCAAAATCGCCGCAACGCCAGGCTGGGCCTGCGCCAAGCGAACGACCTGGCCGTTATCAAGGGTGACGGCGCGATACAGCATAATCTCGTCGAGCGTAGAGCTTGCGCGCTCCGCGGAACCCAAACCACTCTCAAAGGCCTCGATGACCTCGGGGCGATCACCATGGTTGGGCAGTGCGGAAGGCGACGCCTCGTTGTCGTAGGCAACCGATCCATCCTTGTTAATCAGCGTGATGCGTAAGTCCTCGCGATCGAGGCTACGCAAGAACGGGATGGGCTCCTGCTGCTCGTCGAGGGCGGCAGCAATGAGCTCGGTTTCCTGCGCCAGATTGGCACTCGTGGCATCCGCCAAGGTGTTTTGCACAAAGAACGCACCCAGCACCGTAAACGCCACGATAACCGCCATGGCGCAAACAAAGATCGTCACAAAAACGCGGTGCGACAACGTTTGTTTTCCCTGGGGGGCGAAGACCACGGGTTACTCCTCCGATGCAGTGGACGCGGTGTCGTCACCTTCGGCACCATCACCGGCCGAAGGCTCGGCCAGACGATAGCCCACGCCGCGCACGGTCTCGATGGCGCTCGCATGCTCGCCGAGCTTTTGGCGGAGCGTCTGCACATGTACGTCGACGGTGCGCGAACCGCCGTCGAAGTCCCAGCCCCATACGCTCTGCAGCAGCGACTCGCGGGTAAAGACCACGCCAGGTTTGCGCATGAGGTACTCGAGCAGGTCGAATTCGCGCAGCGTGAGCTTGAGCGGTTCACCGGCAACGGTCACTTCGCGGTGGCTGGGCGAAAGTACGATATCGCCCACGCTGAGCACATCGCTCGCCTGCTTGACCATGCCGCCGCGACGCAGCAGTGCGCGGCAACGGCTCGCAAGCTCCATGAGCGAAAACGGCTTAGTCAGGTAATCGTCGGCACCGCCATCGAGCGCCATCACCTTGTCGAGTTCGGTGTCCTTGGCGGTAAGCATCATGATGGGCACCGTCGCCGTCAGGCGATCGGCACGCAGGCGACGCATAATCGCCAAGCCATCGGTGTCGGGCAGCATGATATCGAGCAGCACAGCATCGGGCACCCGTCGCGCCACGGCAGCTTTAAACTCGCCATCGCACGAAAAGCCCTCGGCCTCGATTCCCTGCTTGCGCAGCGCGTAGACTGTCAAATCCCTGATGTTGTCATCGTCCTCGACGTAATAGATCATGTTGAACCCCTTTGCGGCCGATATGACCGCATCTTAACCCTAAAGGCACCTGCAAAAGACAGCGTCAGCCAAAACGCCCCGTCAAATAATCCGCGGTGCGCGGATCGGACGGATTCTTGAAGAGTTGCGCGGTGGGCGCGTGCTCCACCAGCTCACCCAGCAAAAAGAACGCAACCGAATCGGAAATACGCGCGGCCTGCTGCATGTTGTGCGTCACGACCACCAGCGTGCAGGTCTCCTTGAGCTCGCAGGCCAGCTGCTCCACCACCAACGTCGACACAGGGTCGAGTGCCGAGGTCGGCTCGTCCATCAGCAGAATGTCGGGCTGCACGGCAAGTGCGCGGGCGATGCACAGGCGCTGCTGCTGTCCACCCGAAAGACCCAGGCCCGACTCCATGAGCTTGTCCTTGACCTCATCCCATAGCGCAGCGCGACGAAGGGAGTCCTCGACCAGCTCATCGAGCATGACGCGGTCGCGCACACCCATACCGCGCGGACCGTAGGCGACGTTGTCGTAGATGCTCATGGGAAACGGGTTGGGGCGCTGGAACACCATGCCCACGCGCTGGCGCAAACGGCAGATGTCGTAATCGCCCAGGATATCTTGACCATCGAGCGCGATCTTGCCCTCGATGCGGCAATCCTTGATGCCGTCGTTCATGCGGTTAAAGCAGCGCAGCAACGTGGACTTTCCGCAGCCCGAAGGCCCGATGAACGAGGTGATCTGCTTGTCGCGGATCTTGATATTCACGTCCTTGAGCGCATGGTGGTCGCCATAGAACAGGTCGAGGCCCTCGACATCGATGCGCGTCGGCGAGGCGGCAAGATCCTCTGCCGTGGGGCGAGTCGCATCCCCAACCTCGCGCTCATGCGCGGCCTCGGCCTGCGCTTCCATGAGTTCTTCAAGCTCCGTGGGCTCCACAGCCGCAGCAGCCTTCATACCGCACACCTCCATATCGATATCAATTCAGCAGTATCGATAGTAGGAATCGCGGCTCATACGCACGTGAGCACATTGTCAAGTGTTTGTAAGGGCACGCAGGCTATGCGGCGGGCAGCCCGATGGTGAATATCGTGTGTTCGGGCGTCGATTCACATGCAACGGTACCGCCGTGTGCCGCGATGATCTCCTTGGCAATAGCAAGGCCCAAACCGGCACCACCGCGATTGGTCGCACGCGCCGCATCCAGGCGATAGAACTTCTCAAAGATCACCTTGAGCTTAGCCGCAGGGATAGGATCGCCCTGATTGATAAAGCGCACGCGCACGCCGCCATCGTCTTGGCGCCTGGCCTCAATCGTGATAGTCGAACCCTCATAGCTATAGGCGACGGCGTTTTTCATGATGTTGTTGAACACGCGGGCCATCTTGTCGCCATCCACGAGCACCGTCAGGTCCTCGCGAATATCAACTTGGGCTTCCTTATGCTGCTCGTTGAGGATGGGATAGAACTCGTCAGCCACCTGAGCCAGCAGCAACCCCAGATCAACATAGCCGCGCGTGAGCACGATATCGTGGAAGTCAAAGCGCGTGATATCGAAGAACTCTTCGATGAGCGCATCGAGCCGGTGCGCCTTGTCGAGCGCCACGCCCGTAAAACGTGTGCGCTGCTCAACCGGCAGCTCAGGAGCCTCTTGCAGCAGCGAAAGATAGCCCACCACACTGGCAAGCGGGGTGCGTAGGTCATGTGCCAAGTACGTGACCAAATCGTCCTTGCGATGCGACTCGTCACGCAGAGCTTGCTGCACCTTGCGCTCACGGTCACGCACGCGGTTAAGGGCGCCCTCGACCTCCAAGAAGTCGCCGTCGATGTTATCCCAGGTGTCGGGGTGATCGATCAGGCGATCTTGAATACGAGCGGCCAGCACACAATCGGCATGCTGCTCGCCCTGCTCGTAGCCATGGTAGTACAGGGCGCGGCCGCAAAAGAACAGCACGCACACGGCAAGCGCCAGCACAAAGCCAAGCATGTTGAATACAAAGCCGGCATCGAACAGCACCGGCCCTTCGATGCCGCCGAGCGCCATGGCGCCAATCGCCAACGTCATGGCCCACGCGGCACCGCCAATCACCACGCAACGGCGCACGATTTCGAATCGATCGATCAGCAAAAAGCCGACAAGCAGCACCGCCAAGATTCCAGCGATGTTATCGATGCCAATCAGCAGCAGGCTCAGCAAAAAGAGCAGCACCGTTGCAAGCGCGCGGTTGTCGACGACCGACCTCACGTATTCAAAGAGTCGATCGGGCACCTCGAATGCCTGCCTATCGTCTTTTGTCATATCCACTTCCCCACCATTAAAGGCGTTATTCGATTATGTAGCCGACGCCCCAGACGTTTTTGATAAAGCGCGGCTTTTGAGCGTCGTCACCGATCTTTTCGCGCAGGTGGCGAATGTGCACCATCACCGTATTGTTGGAGCCGGGCATAAAATCCTCGTTCCACACCGCGCGGAACAGATCCTCCACGGCCACCACACTGCCGCGATGCTCGACCAGATACAGCAAGATGGAATACTCGATGGGCGTGAGGCGCACCGGCGCACCGTCCACCATTACGGAACGAGCATCGCGGTTGATCTCCAGGCCGTCGAGCTGGATGGTCGGCGACTCGGCCACCTGCGCGCGGCTACCGTAGCTGGTGTAGCGACGAAGCTGAGCATGCACGCGCGCGATGAGCTCCAGCGGACGGAACGGCTTAACCACGTAATCGTCCGCGCCAAGCGAAAGGCCCTCGATCTTGTCTTGCTGGGCATCGCGCGCCGTCAGCATGATCACGGGATAGGTATGGCTGGAACGGATCGTACGCAGTAGCTCAAAGCCATCGATATCGGGCAGCATGACATCCAACAGTGCCAGATCGAACTCCTGCTCCAGGATTGCCTTGGCAGCATCGGCCCCGCTATAGGCAATCTGGACATCAAAGCCCTCTTTTGTAAGGTAGATACCAACCAAGTCGGCGATGGCCTTCTCGTCATCAACTACCAAAATGCGCTCGTTCATGCGTGCTCCTCTCGCGCTCCATTATGCCCGAGGCGACGCACGCCACACACAACAAGCGTGGGTGATTAAGTCGGCCTTAAGCACCCTTGTGCCCGTTCGGGCGCGGATGTGGGCCACGCACGCACGCGATGATCGCCGACGCCGGCAAACGATATACTCTAGTTCCAGAAGAGACCATCCCGTCGAAAGCGAAATCCGTGAAGTCCCTCACCTCTTTTGCAAAGCGCTCAGCCCAGCTTGCCGCCGGCTTTGTCTGCGCTATCGCCCTTGCCGCTGGCGCGCCCACCGTCGCCGGCGCCCAAGTGCTCACGACCGACAATGTTTGCGGCAAAACCGCCGATGCGCGCGGCATCACGGCCGAAAACCTGCCCGATATCGATGCGACCAATGCCCTCGTCATGGGCAAAGACGGCACCGTCTACTATGCCCGCGGCGCCGATGAGCAGGTCAAGATTGCCTCGATCACCAAGGTCATGACCGCAATCCTAACCGTCGAGAATTGCAAGATGGACGAGAAGGTCACGGTGAGCAACGCCGCAGCCACCGTGGGCAATTCAACAGCCGGCCTACTCGAAGGCGACGAGCTCACCGTGGAGCAGGCACTGCGCGGCCTGATGATTCCCTCGGGCAACGACGCCGCCATCGTGCTCGCCGAATATGTGGGCAAGAAGATCGACCCTAAGACCAAAGACGCCGAGGCAACATTTGTGAAAGCCATGAACGAGCGCGCTAAGAAGCTCGGTTGCACCGGCACGCTTTTTGAAAACCCGCATGGTCTGGACTTTGATGAGTGGGCTGGCGATATGCACTCAACCGCACACGACGTAGCGCTGATGATGCAAGATGCCATGAAAAACGACACGATCCGCGAGGTCGTAGCGAGCGAGGATTCCTGGATCGAGGTCACGGGCGCCGACGGCACCGACCATTCGCATTCCATGGACACGCATAACTATTTGCTAGGCCAAGATGGCAACATCGGTGGCAAGACCGGCACCACCGATGATGCAGGCTATTGCTTTACGGGTGCCTACAACCGCGATGGCGACGAGATCTACACCGTCGTTTTGAACTCCACCACCACCGACCAGCGCTTTACCGATACCGCAACCCTTGCCAATTGGTACTACGGTCACAAGGTGACGGTCGCAATCGCCAACACGCAGGAAAAGACCGCCAACGGCAACCCGCTTATGGCGCGCATTGGCCAAACCGACTGGACGGATAAGACGATCGACGCCACGCTCGCCGATCCTACGGCGCAAGCGACCGTGTTTTCCCTTGCCGGCGAGGTGACCGAAAAGGTTAGCTACGACGATCTTTCGGGCACGGTGCATGTGGGCGACAAGGTGGGCAGCGTTACGCTCAAGCAGGATGGCACCAAGATCGCCGTCATGGACCTGGTTGCCGACGAGGAAGGCGCAGGGCCGAATCCCATTGAATGGCTGCTCGTGAAGCTCGATCGCTTGGGCCGTCGCATCGACAACCGCCCACTCACGGCAGAAAGCGAGACCGTCGCCAAGGCGCCCGAGGTGTAGGGCGCAAGAATAATAAGTCCACTGAAAGGAGGCGTCCGAAAGGATGCCTCCTTTTTTGAGGGTTCGAATCCCCAGCCGCCATTCTTGATAATAAAAAGGGCCCCAAATGGGACCCTTCTTCAAATTCGTACTGGCGGAGAGCTGGGGATTCGAACCCCAGATGCCCTTTTGGGGCATACTCGCTTAGCAGGCGAGCACCTTCGGCCTCTCGGTCAGCTCTCCGTAACAGCCGTTCTATAGTAACCAAACAGCCAAGGATGAGCAAGAGGAAATTTTCTAATTGCCTAGCAGCCTTTCCTTCTTGAAAGCTTCGCCTACCCCAGCGAGCGGTTGAGGGAGCCGAGCTCGTCGTTGCCCATGGTGCGCCACATTTGGAAGATACAACCGCGCGCCAGGAAAAAGAAACCGTTGTCGACCAGTTGCACAGCGGCATCTGCCAGCTGATTCGTCACGGCGGACACTGGCGGCAGCTCTAGTCCAGCCTTGTGGATGGTCTCGACCGCTTCCTCGAACGTCGGAGGCCCGCTGACGCCCATCTCGTTCATAAGGCCCTGCATTTCTTCCAGCGCGCTGCTGCCCGACTCCTCGCCGCGCGGCACCAGACGGTAACAAGCCAGCGCCAGGTCGAGCTGATCGCAATTCCAATAGGCAAACGCCAAGCGATAGAACAGGTAGCCGATTGCAGAACGATCGCTGGCAATACGTAGGCCGTGGCGCGCCACCTCGATAATCTCGTCAAAGCGCTCCAGACGCGCAAGCACGTTGATGAGCGCAAAGTGCGACTGCATGGACGAGCGCGCCAGATCGTAAAGATGGCGCACCTCGGGCAGTGCTCGTTCAAAGTCCTCTTGCTCGGCGTAAAAGCTGCAGATCTCGTGCTGGGCAAAGTACAGCGCATCGGGCGCACGAAGGATTCGCACAGAGCGGTCTTCTTCCAACACCGGTAGCACCATGCGCACCAGCTGGTTATCGCAAAACTGCGTTTGAACCGGACCTGTCGCCAAAAGCTCGGCGACGGCGCACTTAGCCTCCAACTCCTCAACAAGACGGGAAAAGCCTTCAAAAGCACCTGTACGGTCGACTTTTGCCTGCTCGCGCAATTCAACAACACGGGCCACGTATGGGTCGTCGTCCTCTTCCATGACCTCCAGCTCGTCAGCCGTATCGGCAAGCAGCAGATCGCGCAGCGCCGGCGGCAGCATGCGATGGTCATCACGCGGACGAGCATGAACCTCCGCAGGTTCAATCGTCTCCGGAGCGGTTGACTCATATGCCTCAAGCACACGCTTGCACGGCATATCGTCCATGTCCATGCTCTCAAGATCCTTGGCGACAGGCACGCAATCGGCCAGATAGGCCGCGCGCCCAAAGAAATACGTTGCAACAACGCGCTCGCCCTGCTCACTGTCGGGAGCAGCAATCTGCACATAGCAGCGCGTGATGCAGGTGCCCGCGGCAAAACACGCTGCCGCAAGCGTGAGTGCCACGCGCGCATCGTGCTCCGCGGCCCAGATCGCACGCGCGTCCTCGTCCAACTCGCGCCAGGCGTCATCTTGAGCGTCGTATTCACGTTGCGGCATGGCATCAACGACAGACTGCCCAAACCGAACGAGCATGATCCCTTCGGCAACGTTGGCCCGATAGGTATAGTCGAGCCGCGTGACCACGTTAAGTGCCTCGACAATACGCGCGAAGCGGGTACGCACATCCCACTCACCGCCCGGCTGGCAAGCCACCGTACCCGGTTTGCCCCACGGGTTATCGCTCGAGGCCGTATCAAGCAGTCGGGGAACATCGTTGGTCGTCTTGGCGATATGCCACGCATCAAAGAGCGCGCAGCCCTCAAGGCTCGGCGAGGATGCCGCAGGGACCAATCCGGCCCCGATGTGCTCAAGGATGCCGGAGAGACGGTTAAGACGGCACTCGATGGCAAGCAGCATGTCAATCTCGTCCCGGTCCAGCAGGCTGCGATCAAAATTGAGATAGAAAAGCTTTGAGCGATCGATGCGAGCCAGGCTCATCTCGGACTTAGCGGCGATGGTGCGCAAGCGAGGCAAGTCAATTTCACTCATAAGGGCGGCGGCATAGCGCTCGATACCGCTCGGATTCTCGGCATGGTCAACGCGGTAGAGCAGCGTCTCGATAGCGTCAGGTAGCGGTGTCGTGTTAAAGCCCAAAAACACCTCGACCGGCTCGGGCAACTTTACGAGCTTGATCTTGTCGACAACGTTTTGCATACCCTCGTCGAGTCCGTCGGCGTCCGCCGTGCTCGCAATGGTATTTTCGGAGTCAGCGAATATCACGTAGCGCAGGAACATCGATGCCATGAACTCACCGTAAGGAAGGGAGCGGGTCGAATTCCATGTCTCGTGATCGGACTGTTCGCGCATGGGACCTTCGGGAGAGCCGACGGTTCGCGCGCACGCGCGCATCGTGCCGTTTGCTCCCCTCACCATAATCTCACCAATACCGGAGTCCGACTCGTCAAGGACCAGTTCCATGTCGGGATCGTTGGGCAGCGGAGCCTCGCTGACGGGGCGGTCCACCTTGTACACCTCACCCGAAACGCTTACGTAGCCCAAAAGCGACACATGGCTTTTGCCAACGAATTCGACGACATAACAAGATTCATGCTGATCCTCGCCAAAGAGTTTCCAGACCACGCCATATGAGCGTCCCGCAGGCTGCTCGGGCATCGCCGGAAAGCGCTTCTTGGGATCGAGAAACCTGAGCTTGTATGTCGGACGCTCTGCCACGGAATATCACCCTGATCGGTCGCTTGAAGAAGGAGTGGTCGCGAATAAGTCGCGACATCTACTCGGAATCTTACACGAGTCGACAGGAAATCGTCCCTTTGGACGAAAGCACTCAAGCTGGCGCAAAAGAAAAGCCCCCGTTGCCGGGAGCTTTAATCTCAAATGGTGCGGCGTATAGGATTCCGCGCATCCGCTGCGCGGATCCGCACCGGCTTCGCCCGCCTGCCGGCGTGCTCGCCCGCGGGCTAAAAACGCTCCGCGTTTTCTTTACGCCCGCGCCTCGACCGAGGTTCGAATCCATGCGGTGTTTACGTAAAAGAAAAGCCCCCGTTGCCGGGAGCTTTAATCTCAAATGGTGCGGCGTATAGGATTCGAACCTATGACGTTCTGATTCGTAGTCAGACCCTCTATCCAGCTGAGGTAACGCCGCGACTTGTTGATTATTATGCACAGGGACTGAATAATGGTCAAGCATTTTTTCAAAAAAAGTTATCGAATTTGATTTTTACTCATTTGATGCAGTCGATCGACTCGATACTTTCAAACACGGCGAAAGCAACTCCTCAAGTATGTCGACATATAAGAAAAGCCTCCGTTACCGGAGGCTTTAAAGTTCAGTTGGTGCGGCGTATAGGATTCGAACCTATGACGTTCTGATTCGTAGTCAGACCCTCTATCCAGCTGAGGTAACGCCGCAACGCACGGATTATTATGCACGCGAGCCCCCGATGGGTCAAGCGACAATTAGAAAAAATTTTATGGAGTGATAATTAAGTTGTTCGTGCCTCGACCGAGGTTCGAATCCATGCGGCGTCCACCTAAAAGAAAAGCCCCCGTTGCCGGAGGCTTTCAATTTCGGTTGGTGCGGCGTATAGGATTCCGCGCATCCGCTGCGCGGATCCGCACCGGCTTCGCCCGCCTGCCGGCGGACTCGCCCGCTCGCTAAAAACGCTCCGCGTTTTCTTGACGCTCGCGCCTCGACCGAGGTTCGAATCCATGCGGTGGCGGCATAAAAGAAAAGCCCCCGTTGCCGGAGGCTTTCAATTTCAATTGGTGCGGCGTATAGGATTCGAACCTATGACGTTCTGATTCGTAGTCAGACCCTCTATCCAGCTGAGGTAACGCCGCAACGCACGGATTATTATGCACGCGAGCCCCCGATGGGTCAAGCGACAATTAGAAAAAATTTTATGGAGTGATAATTAAGTTGTTCGTGCCTCGACCGAGGTTCGAATCCATGCGGCGTCCACCTAAAAGAAAAGCCCCCGTTGCCGGAGGCTTTCAATTTCGGTTGGTGCGGCGTATAGGATTCCGCGCATCCGCTGCGCGGATCCGCACCGGCTTCGCCCGCCTGCCGGCGGACTCGCCCGCTCGCTAAAAACGCTCCGCGTTTTCTTGACGCTCGCGCCTCGACCGAGGTTCGAATCCATGCGGTGGCGGCATAAAAGAAAAGCCCCCGTTGCCGGAGGCTTTCAATTTCAATTGGTGCGGCGTATAGGATTCGAACCTATGACGTTCTGATTCGTAGTCAGACCCTCTATCCAGCTGAGGTAACGCCGCAGCGCAAGACATATAAAACCACTTTAGCTTATTGGAGTCAAGCACAATTTCAAACTTTTTTGTGGAACGCAGTCTTGTCATGCTGCTCCGCATATACCGCCATTCCCCGTACGATCGATTGGCTTTTCGATCACGTCAAACTTAGCATCAAGTTCCCTCAGGAGCGATCTCACCCGCTGGGCACAATCATAATCGGCAAACGAGATGCTCAACATGCGAGCAACCTGATTAGATGTCTGGACCCCATAGAAATGCTCTAGGGCCACAAGTCCCTCGTGCGCCACAAACGTCTCAACCACATGAGGCGACTCCTCGTAGCACCATTGCGTCAACGGCCCCTCGCTCGTCTGTCGAACCACCAGGCCACCCATGCCAGACGGCTCACACGTCACAAGCAGGTACTCCCCGCCCTCGTCGCTCTCAAACAAAACCACCCGATCATCAAACAGCTCCATCGCGTCCCCTTTCTCTCGCTCTTATTTAGCAAAAGCATAGCAGGTAGATGGCTGTATACAGAACAGTTGTTCGTGTGTTTTCTATTGAGCTGTCCGCACAGCATGGTATGGCCGCACACAAAAAGGGCACCCCAAAAAGGAGTGCCCTAGCAAATCGCTTATGCAGCCAATCTACGCGACCGGCTCGATCTTCTCGAGGCCGCCCATGTAGGGACGCAGAACCTCGGGGATCGTGATGGTGCCGTCAGCGTTCTGGTAGTTCTCCAGAATGGCTGCCATGGTACGGCCAGCCGGCAGACCGGAACCGTTGAGGGTGTGCAGATAGCGCGAACCCTTGAAGTTCTCGGGGTCGCGATACTTGATGTTGGCGCGACGGGCCTGGAAGTCACCGCAGTTGGAGCAGGAGCTGATCTCCTTGTAGGCGTTGTAGCTCGGCAGCCAGACCTCGACGTCGTAGGTCTGACGGGCAGAGAAGCCCAGGTCGCCGGTGCACAGGCTAATCACGCGATACGGAAGACCCAGCTGCTGCAGCAGGAACTCGGCCTCGGCGGTCATGCTCTCGAGCTCCTTGTCGGACTCCTCCGGCTTGGCAAACTTGACCATCTCGACCTTGTCGAACTCGTGCTGGCGAATGATGCCGCGGGTATCGCGACCAGCGGAGCCGGCCTCCTCGCGGAAGCAGGGGGTGAAGGCGGTGTAGCGGCGCGGCAGGGTATCGGCGTCGAGGACCTCACCGGCGTGCAGGTTGGTGAGCACGACCTCGGCGGTGGGGATCAGGAAGTTGTCGCCCGAGACGTGATAGGCGTCGTCCTCGAACTTGGGCAGCTGGCCCGTGCCGAACATGGTCTGACGCTTGACGACGATGGGCGGCCACCACTCCTTAAAACCACGGCTGGTGTGCGTATCGAGGAAGAAGTTGATGAGGGCGCGCTCAAGACGGGCGCCGGCGCCACCGAGAACGGTGAAGCGGCTGCCGGAGAGCTTGTTGCCGCGCTCGAAGTCAAGGATGTCGAGATCGGTGCCCAGATCCCAGTGCGGCTTAAAGTCGAAGTCGAACTCGCGCGGGGTGCCCCAACGACGGCGTTCGATGTTCTCGTCCTCGTCCTTGCCGTACGGCGTGGCCTCGCAAGGAATGTTGGGCAGGTGAGCCATGAAGTCGTACTGCTCCTGCTCGAGGGCGGTGCGGCGCTCGGCCAGACCGTCAATTTTCTCGTTGACGGCGCGCACGGCCTCTTTGGCGGCCTCGGCCTCGTCCTTCTTGCCCTCCTTCATCAGGGCGCCGATCTTCTTGGACTCGGCATTGCGCGTGGCTTGAAGTTCCTCGACCTCGGTGATGACGGCACGACGCTCGTCGTCGAGCTCAAAGAACTTCTCGCGATCCCAAGACGTCTGGCGGTTAGCCATGGCGACATCGATGGCATCGGGGTTCTCGCGAACAAACTTGATATCAAGCATTAGATCCTCCGGCGATATACATTCCATTTAGGTTGCAACCTTGTACATGTATGGGCAAGTATATACTTATGAGCGTTTACGACCCAACTCAACTACGCAAGAAGGCACCCAATGGACGCAGTTTTTTCCTTTTTGTTTGGCACCCGCACCGGTTTTGCCATCCTTTTCGCCGGCGGCATCCTGCTGTTTGCGATTATTGCCTTTGTAATGGAGAAGCGCACCCATAAGATGTATGTCGACCGCGGCCCCAAGTCCGAGGACGAAGAAGACAGCTTCTGGGACTAACCTGCCAAAAAGGGACAGGTTTATTTTGGTCGGTTTTATCTGGGCAAACGCAAGTGCCTCGCAACTGGAATTGAGCCAGTTGCGGGGCACTTTTCGCTAAAAGGACAAAACCGCAGGAAAAACCTGCCAACATAAACCTGTCCCTTTTTTGGTCGGTTTTACTGGAGGGTTGCGTCGATTGCCTTGACCAGGGCGCTGCGCATGCCGGCGTCCTCGAGCGCAACGACGCCCTTGATGGTGGCACCACCGGGCGAGCATACGGCATCCTTCATCGCCGCAGGATGCTGGCCAGTTGCAAGCTGCAGCTTTGCCGTACCCAGCACCATCTGGCTCACAATGCGATAAGCATCCGCACGCGGGATACCGTGCTTGACCGCCGCATCGCCCAGGGCCTCGATTGCCATGGCGACAAACGCCGGAGCGCAACCACCCACCGTGCCGCCCACAAACAGCAGGCTTGTGTCGAGCTCGACGACAGCGCCAAGCTTACCGAGCAGGTCGAGCACCACAGCACGCTGCTCGTCGTTAAGCGTCGAAGCCTTCTCGCAGGCGATGACGCCCTCGCCCACCGAAACCGGCGTGTTGGGCACCGTCGAGATATGCGCGACGCCCGGCAGGACCTGCTCCCACTTGGCACTGTCCCAGGTCCAGGCAACCGACAGAACGACCTTTTTGGCAAGAGCATCCTTGAGCGGGGCGAATACCTTCTCGATCATGTACGGTTTGACCGCAGCGACCACGATATCGGATGCGGCGACAACCTCGGCGGCATCGTGGCAGGCGACCATGCCGCGCGCCTCGCAGCGCTCAACCAGTGCGTCGTAGCGACCCGCGCAGGCGCACATGTCGCTCGCAGCTACACCGGCAGCGATCCAGCCATCGGCCATAGCGCTCGCCATATTGCCAAAACCGACAAATCCAATCTTCATATCGCATAGTCCTTTCAGACACATTCCTCAAAACGAAAGGTATTGTCCCACGCCATTGTTTCGTATTGCCGACCTATTTGTGATACGGCTCGCCACGACTGATCTTGCAGGCACGGTAAATCTGCTCCAGCAGCACCACACGCGCCAGGTTATGCGGCAAGGTAATGCGTCCAAAGCTGAGCATCTCGTCGGCTCGTGCGCGCACGTCATCGCTCACGCCGTCCGAACCGCCGATTACAAAGGCAATGTCGCTGCTGCCTCGCAGCATAAGATCGTCGAGCCTCGCCGAAAACTCCTCGCTCGAGCGCTCCTTGCCCTCGATAGCCAGCAGGATCACATGCGCTCGAGATGGCAAGGCGGCAAGAATCGCCGCCCCCTCCTTGTCGCGCGCGGCATCCACGCCGCCCGCCTTAGCCGGGTCGATATCGGCCACCTCGCGGATATCCACCTTGGCATAGGCACCTAGGCGCTTGGTGTACTCAGCGCACGCGTCCTTCCAAAAGCGCTCCTTGAGCTTACCGACGCAAACGACGGTGTATTTCACGCGCGTCTACTCCTTCGAATCGTTTTGAACTTTGCCGGCGGCCAGCATCTGCTCGAACATCGAGGCCGACTGCGAAAAGTCGCTCGGCAGCACGACCGTCGAGGTTTTACCCGTGCGAGCGAACTCCGTCATCATCTCGGACCACTGCGTAAACATGAACAGTTGGTTGGCCTCGTCATTGCCGACACCCGTCTCCTGGATGATCTCGAGCGAATCTTTGATACCCAGCGCGATGGCCTTGCGCTGGTTGGCGATGCCCTCGCCCGCCTTTTCCATAGCCTCGGCCTCGGCGGTCGCCTCGGTGACGCGCTTGATGCGGTCGGCCTCGGCGAGCTCCTGCGCGGCAGCGCGCTTGCGCTGGGCAGCGTTGATGTCGTTCATGGAGTTCTCAACCTCGGTCGGCAGTGCGATTTTGGTGATGAGCGTCGACACGAGGGTGAAGCCGTAGGCGGCCATCTGCTCGGAAACGGTAGCGTTGACATCCTTGGCGATGTCATCCTTCTTGGCAAAGACCTCATCGAGTGTGTAGACGGGGATGGAGGAGCGCAGGGCGTCGGTGATGAAGTCGCGCATCTGGTCGACGGGCTCCTGCAGCATGTAGTAGCTCTTGTAGATGCCCGAATCTGCCGGGCCGGCGCCCATGTCGTAGCTCACGTGGTACTGAGCGGAGACCTCAAGACCGATGGTCACGTTGTCCTGGGTCTTAACGTCGATGCCAAAACCGTTTTTCATGGTGCGCAGGCTCACCGTGGCGGCCTTGCGGTCGATCACGGGCACCTTCACGTGGAAGCCCGCGTTGACGATACGGTTGAACTTACCCAAGCGCTCGATGATTACGGCGTGCTGCTGTTCAACGACATAACAGGCGTTGGGGAGCAGCAGCAACAGGATGATGATGGGAATCAAAAGGCTGGTAAGGGCGGCGATGATACCGGAAAACAGCATGGTCTCTCCTCTGATAGGCACACGTTGGTACTAGGATACCCGTCCAAGGAGATCGTGCACAACAAAAAGAGCTCCCATTGCTGGGAGCTCTTTCAATCCATGGTGCGGGCGAAAGGACGTCCGCCTATCCGCTGCGCGGATCCGCACCGGCTTCGCCCGCCTGCCGGCGGACTCGCCAGCTCGCTAAAAACGCTCCGCGTTTTCTTGACGCTCGCTCCTTCACAGGTTCAAGTCCCTGCGATGGGCACATAACAAAAAAAGCCCCCATTGCTGGGAGCTCTTTCAATCAATGGTGCGGGCGAAAGGACTTGAACCTTCATGGGGTTGCCCCCATACGGACCTGAACCGTACGCGTCTGCCAATTCCGCCACGCCCGCGTGCAGGAATTAGAATAACGGAGCGCCATCGCGAACGCAAGAACTATTTTTGAAAAAGTTTGCAGGCATTTTCCCAAGCGGCTTGCGCGATTGTTTCGGCGTCCTCACCAGTGCGATCGACACGGTCGTTAACCAGCGCGTTTGCCGTAATGGAGATCATTGCGGGCTCGCATTCAAGACCGCGGATGGGCTCCGGAGCCATATACGGGCAATCCGTCTCGAACAAAATGCGGTCGAGCGGGGTCGCCGCAAATGCCTCGCGCACGTCGTCGTTGCGCTTAAAGGTGGCCGCACCACCATAGGCGATATAGCAGCCCAGCTTCACAAAGCGCTCCATCGTGGCGCGGTCCTCGCCAAAGCAGTGCAGCACACAACCGGCCTGGGGCACGCCCACCTCACGAAGCACGTTGTACGCATCCATATGCGAGGTGCGCTCCCCATCCGAGTCCTCGTGCCGCAGGTGCAACTCCACCGGCACGTTACGGCACGCGGCAAGCTCGAGCTGGCGCGCCATGCAGTCAATCTGCACGTTATGAGGTGCCGGCGCGATATCGTCATCATAGTCCATGTGGTAGTCCAGGCCGATTTCGCCAATACCGGCGCATAAGGGGTCATCGAGTGCGGCAACGACCTGTGCGTGAACGTCGTCGGTATAGTCCGGCGCGCCATACGGATGCACGCCGGCAAGATACTTGATCTGCGGGATATCCTGCATCGGCAGAATCTCGCGCGTCAGCCAGTCGCTATAGTCCGTCACGCTGCGCTTATCGGCAATGGGATCGAAGACCGTCACCAACAGGTCGATGCCCGCGGCTTTGGCGCGCACGAGTGTCTCGGGCACTTCTTTGCCCCAAAACGAAAGCAGATGCGCATGCGTGTCAGCAAGCGGTGCCAAGGGCACGGGACAAGCAACTGTCTTCTTTTTCTTGGTAAACGTCACGCGTTCGGCATTAGGCATCATGGATTAGCTCCTGGGCCAGACGGACAAAGTCGGCAACATCAAGCGTCTCGGCGCGCGTGGTTGGTGCGATACCGCAAGCCTCAAAGGCGGCATCGAGCACGTCCTTGGCAAAACCGTTGGCGCTCATGGAATTGCGGATGGTCTTGCGACGCTGAGCAAATGCAGCGTCAATCACGCAGGCCACAAATTCGCGATCGAGTTCTTCGGGCACCACACCGTCAACACGGTCGATACGCACGACGGCCGAGTCCACGTGCGGCGCCGGCATAAAGCAACGCGGCGGCACCTCAAAGCGACCCGTCACCTGCGCATACAGGCCGAGCTTTGCCGTATAGCCGCCATAGGTCTTGTTGCCCGGCACTGCGGCAATGCGATCGGCAACCTCCTTTTGCACCATGACGACAGCGCGCTTAAGCGCGGGCATCGTCTGGAAGAACTGAAGAATGATCGTCGCCGCCACGTTATAGGGCAGATTCGCGACAAACACCGTGGGTTCACCACCGGCGGCCTGCTCAATCTGCTCCGGCGTCACCTTGAGCGCATCGCCCATGATAAAGCGGAAGTTGGCATAGTCGGCGGCGTGGGCATCGAGCACCGGCTCAAGCTCGGGATCGGCCTCAATGGACGTAACGCACGCCGCTTCCTGCAGTAACGCAAGTGTCAACGTTCCACAACCCGGACCCACCTCGAGTACGCGCTCGTCACCTGCAAGCTCGGCAAGCTCGCAGATACGCTCGATCACATGATTGTCGATTAGAAAGTTCTGGCCCAGGCGATGCTTGGTCGCAAGGCCAAACTCCTCCAGCAGCTCCCTGGTGGCCGTGGGGTTTGCCAAAGGCGAAGTTGTCATGGTTGCCTCCTTAGCATGATGGCGGCGTCTTGAAACAAAAGGGCATGGACCGTGGCGGCCATGCCCTTACAGCTAAACAGCAAATTGCCGATATGGCGCTCGCGCGGTCTCTACGCCAGACGCGGGAACAGCGGATCGCCCTTCTCGACGGGCTGACCACCAGCAAGCAGGCCCCAAGCGCAAATGCCCTTGAGGTCGTCGCTCGCGGCCTCGCCCTCACAGGACAGGCGGCGCAGAGCCTCGACAGAAGTCTGAGGCATGAGCGGCATCAGCAGGTGGGCGGCGATGCGGATGGCCTCGAGCAGGTTGTAAATCACAAATGCCAGCTCGTCAGCCTTGGCCTCGTCCTTGGCAAGCGCCCAGGGCTCGGAGTCCTCGATGTAGTGGTTGGCGGCATGGATGAGCTCCATGACCTCATCCTTGGCTCCGCCGTAATCGAGCATGTCCATCTTGGCCATGTAGCGCTCGACCAAACCGTCGGCAATCTTTGCCAGCGGGTTATCGAACGCGTCGGCAGACGCCGGTTTAGCCGGGGCGCAGCCGTCAAAGTACTTTGCGCTCATGTTGAGCGAGCGCGAAATGAGGTTGCCCCAGCTGTTGGCCAGATCGGCGTTGTAGACCTGCTCCATGCGATCGAAGCTGATGGCGCCGTCGGTGCCGGGGACCACGTCGGTCATAAAGTAATAGCGATAGCCCTCAACGCCCAGCATGTCGATAACGTCCTGCGGAGCGATGGCGTTACCGCGGCTCTTGGACATCTTCTCGGCCTTGCCGGTCTCGGCATTGCGCACGGTCAGGAAGCCGTGGGCAAAGACGTGCTCGGGCAGGGCCTCGCCGATGGCCATGAGCATGGCGGGCCAAATGACGCAGTGGAAGCGGATGATGTCCTTACCCACGATGTGGAACTGCGCGGGCCAGCGATAGGCCAGCTCGGCACGCGCCTCGTCGGTGTCGACACCGTAGCCGACGGCCGTCATATAGTTGAGCAGCGCATCGAACCACACGTAGGTCACGTGACCCTCGTCAAACGGGACCTGAATGCCCCAGTCAAAGCTCGTGCGGCTCACGGAAAGGTCGTTAAGGCCGCCCTCGACAAAGCTACGTACCTCGTTCATGCGGAACGCAGGCTCGACAAAGTCGGGGTGCTCGTCATAGAGCTTGAGAAGCTTGTCCTGGAAGGCGGAAAGCTTAAAGAAGTAGGACTCCTCCTGCACGCGCTCAAGCGGACGGTGGCAGTCGGGGCATAGATGCTGGCCGACGCTGCCGTACTCCTCGTCGCCCTTCTGGACCTGCGTATCAGTGAAGTAGGTCTCGTCAGGCACGCAATACCAACCGTCGTAGCTGCCCTTATACAGGTAACCGGACTCCTTCATGCGCTCCCACAGATACTGCACGGCATGATGCTGGCGCGGCTCGGTGGTGCGGATGAAGTCGTCGTTGGAAATCTCGAGCTTGCTCCAAAGCTCCTTGAAGTGCGGGGCCTGGCTATCGGTCCACTCCTGCGGCGTCATGCCATGCTTGGCTGCGGCCTCGGCGACCTTCTCGCCGTGCTCGTCCATGCCGGTCAGGAACTTGACGTTATAGCCGGCGGAACGGCGATAGCGAGCCTGAACGTCGGCGATGATGGTGGAATAAGCCGTGCCCAGGTGCGGATCGGCGTTGACGTAGTAGATGGGCGTCGTGATAAAGAACGAAGGCTTGCTTTGATCCATGGGGTTTGTCCTCCAGAAAAACGTTGCATACAGAGGATGATTCTAGCGCAAGGGCTGGATATCCTCCATCTATTGCATATCGAGCACCATGGCATAGACATCGCGCTTGCGGCGCGAATACTTCTGAGACAGGCGCTTGGCCACCGCAGACGCGGGCTCCCCCTCCTCGAGCGCGGCGCGGATATCCTCGCGCAGGGCCTCGTCGGGATCCGCTACCGCGGCGCCAACCGGCGCGATACCGGCCTCCTCATCCTCGCTCGGTGGCGCGATGACCAGCGCAATCTCGCCCTTTACCTCGCCGCGAGCACGCAGCTCCTCGGCAAGCTGGTCAGCGGGCCCGCGCAAGACCTCCTCGTGCAGCTTGGTGAGCTCGCGGCAGACGGCAACCTCACGCTGGGGAAAGACCTCCGCCACGGCCTCGAGCGTCGCCACGATGCGATGTGGAGACTCGTAGAAGATGAGTGCGCCGGGCACCACGGCAAGGCGCTGCAAACGGCGCACACGGTCGCCGTGCTTTCGGCCCAAAAAGCCCTCGAAGAAAAAATGCTCGCAGGGAATGCCGGACGAAACAAGCGCCGTGACGCAAGCAGAGGGCCCAGGAATAACTTCGACGGGCACATCGGCCTCACGCGCCGCCTCGATCAGCGCCTGGCCGGGATCGGACACGCTCGGCATGCCGGCGTCCGAGGCAAAGGCGAGGGTCTCCCCCGCCAGCAGACGGTCGACCAGGCCGGCAGCGCGGCTAGCGATCACATTCTCGTCGCAACGGACAAGCGGCTTGGAAATGCCCAGGTGCATCAGCAGCTTTGACGTCACACGCGTGTCTTCGCAGCAGATGACATCGGCAGCGGCAAAGGCCTCGCCAACGCGCGGGGACAGGTCACCCAGGTTGCCGATGGGCGTGCCGACCACATAGAGTTTGCCCGTATGGGCGCTGTTTTGCGTCATATCAACCTATTCAATCATGCCGCGCTCGAGCGTACCGAGCGCCGCGCGGGCGTCCCATGCTGCAATGCGCTTTTCGGTCTTCCACGTTTGGAAGAACCAACCGGCAGCCGGCGCAAACGAAGCCAGCTGGTTGGCGATAAACACGCGCTCGTAGGCATTGCGGCCCTCGGGCGTAACCGACGAGTTGGCAAAGATCGCCGCGCCCGACCATTCGCCCACCAGCACGGGGAACCCAGTCGAAATCGCTTCTTTAAGCTCGCGCTTGTTACGCGAAATCGCCGTCGTCAGCCCGCGAGGGCTCGTGATGTCGAGCGCATACTCGTCGCGGTAATGGTACAGGTGAAGGTCCATGTAGACGTTCTTGTACTTGGCGCCGCGCATAAAATGCTTCCACTCGCTGGGATGCCCCGACGACGAGAAGACGACGATCTTATCCTCGGGCATATACGAACGAACGAGCTCGTAGGCATCGCGATAGAAATTGCGCAGGTAGTGGGCCGGAATGCCATCCGTCATGGTGAAGAGGCTCTTGCGAACGCTCATCTGCGGCGTGTCCAGCAGCTCAATGCCCAGCAGGCTCTCGGCCTCGCCATAGCGATCGGCCAAGCGCTCGAGCACGTCGAGTGCGACATGACGGCCGTTGGTGGACGAATGCCACTCGGCGACAGCCTCCGGCGTGGTGGGCGAATCGTTGGAATCGCCCTGGCCACCGGGCACGGTTGCCAGATCGAGCAGCACGCGGATGTCGTACTTGGCAGCCCACTCAATTGCACGGTCAATGTAGTCGACAACCGAGATGTAGGACGCATCGGACCCCTGTGAGCCAAAGGCATACCAGGGCACCGGCAGACGCACGGCATTGAGGCCAATCTGCGCCATGCGGCGAAAATCGTCCTCGCTCACAAACGTCTCGTAATGGCGGCGCATGCGCTCGTTATAGGCGGCGCTACCCATGGCCTCCTGTAGCTCGGCCGCGTTGGATGCACCGGTCGCCGCGTACAGCGACGGGGTCACCCAAGGCTCGGGAATAAACCAGCCAGAGAGATTAACGCCGAGTATCCTCTCCATCACTGCCCCCTTCGGATCATGCAGGTCGAACCCGCATCGTATTGCGTAGGATAAGTATCGTTTTGAGTATACCCGCGTGTGCGGACAGGCGACCGAACGGTCTGCAAAGTGACGCGAAAGTGGGAGGAATGTCTGGGAGCAGACGGACTCGGAATGGTGCGACGAGGTGTGTACGTGCGCCGGAGGCAGGCACCGGAAAGTGTGTCCCGTTCTGAGCCCTTATTCTGGGACGCAGTTTCCGCAGAACCCTACATAAAAGAAAAGGACCCCTTTGCAGAGGTCCTAGTCAATTCAAGGTGGCGGGGAAGGGAATCGCGTCCGCGCGCTGCGCGGACGGACCGCTGCGGCGCTTACGCGCCTTGCGAGCTGCGCTGGCAAACGCTTACGCGTTTACTCAGCTCCGCGCCCTCACGGGGTTCGATTCCGTGCGAGGGCTACATAAAAGAAAAGGACCCCTTTGCAGAGGTCCTAGTCAATTCAAGGTGGCGGGGAAGGGAATCGAACCCCTGACACGAGGATTTTCAGTCCTCTGCTCTACCAACTGAGCTACCCAGCCATTTGAGGTGTGCCTTGTTTCAAGGCTTGATTAGTATAACCAAGGACGCGTTCCGGTCAACCGAGAATTTTAAAAAAGTTTTTGAGCACAGCCTCGGTTCTTTAAATCGGCACGTCAGAGGCATCAGCCGGCAGCAAGAAGTTTTTCGCTCAGAGCCGCACGGGCAAACTCACTTGGCGTCATCCCCTCGGCAGCCGCCCGTCGACGAATGGCCTCCTTCATTCCCAGAGGAATCTTGACCGACAGCGTTGCCGTCCCCTCACCTGAGAGCGGGGGCCGTCCAAGCACGATCCCACCAACGGTGTGTTCGCCATCCGGAAACTCTCCGCGCTCGTACGACTCACACCACGCGTCAATCATTTCATCCGTTACAACCTGACCATTAGCGGCCGTATACGTCTTGCCCATCATCGACCCCTTTGCCGAGCCTGTTCAATCTCCTGCCAAACTTACCCAATTTCGTATGACGAAAGTCCGCTGTCGCCAATTCTTAAGTCGGCACGCGTTGGAGAGCAGGGGTCGAAACAATGATTGAAGAGCGTTCTAGTGCGGCCCAGGCGCCGGGGTAGGAACACATACGCCAGGGACATACGTTTTCGTAGCGCGCGAGGATATTGCCGTCGCGATCGATGAAGGCGATGTCGATGGGATAGGCCATAAAACACGTGTGGACCGAAGAGCAGCGTGGAAACGCCATGACGAGCGGCAGGCCGTTGGCGGCAACCGGACGCCGTCCCAGCATGCCGCGCAGGCGCATGACAAACGACTCCGCCACCGCAAACTCGGCCGGCGTCCAACCCAGCCTATTGAGTGCCCGCGCGTAGGCGATGTAGGACGAGACCGCGGTCACATGACCACCCCCGGGCGCCATGGATCGACCGTCACCGCGCGCTCGTGCGACAACGTTGTCGGCGCCCCCAGCGGAACGCCAGCGATGCTGAGAGAAGTCGGCCACGGCTCATAGTGCATGGTGCAGGTGTAGGTCCTAAACGTACCGGATAGGGAGAGCAGGCCACCATCCGATGCCTCCGCGCCTTGCTCGCTCGACACTTCGATCTGCAAGTCATAGCCTTTCATGGCATTCAGAATTTGAGTCTGAACCGTCGCCGAGGCATCGGCAGAGCTTTCGTCGCCCTCCCCCTCCGACGCCACGGCGTGCGCCAACACGATGTCGGGCACCACGCGGTCGAAGCGCGCGACAGCGCTGGCAAAGATCATGACGTTGTATACGATGAGTGCCAGCACCAGCAAAACGGGCGTAACCACTGCCATCTCCACCGTCGCTTGGGCGCGCTCCTCGCGCAGACGCATGCGGATACTCATTACGACCCACCGCCCAGAGCGCCAACCAGCGTGGCGACATCGACGGTAAGCGGGATGGAGCCGCCGCCGGGCAGAGGAATCTCCGCAAGTGTGAGCACCGTACCGCTGATGGTGCGTTCGACTTGATATTCCAACGCCTCGCAAAGCGCCTTGGGATCGGTCACGCCCAACGGAATACTTCGCAGCTTGTCTTGCGCTTGAGAGAGACCGGCAATGTCAGACCCCGGGCTCTTAATGACGTTGGCGGAATCGGTCAGCACTGGCTTTCGCAGGCGCAAGTCGCACGGTTCCAGACCCAACGCCGCCACGGACGCCGAAACGGTATCGCCGAGCCATGATGCGATGGAGCCCAACGCGCCGCTGCCCCCTCCTAGGCCTTTAATCATCTCGTCCATAAGTTCGTCGGCCGAACCTTGGATATCACCGTATCCTACGAGCAGCCGTCCCCAAACATCCATGACGCCGTCGAGTACGCCGGCAACGCCACCCGAGCGTTCCTTCAATGTTGAGAAAAATCGCGAAAGCACGTTGTTTTGCGCCGTCGCCTCATCGGGCGCCAGCACCGCGGCAGAGATGGCACCGCGACTGCCAAGCTCAACCGCCGTGTTAAACGAAGAGTTAAGTTGATCGGGGCTGGCAATATCACCCGAAACTGCAAAGGCGACTACGCCGTTGCGGCCAGGTGGGGCGATACGCGGACGCTCGCCCGAAAGCGCTTTGATGGCCTGGTCAAACGCATTGCTCGCACGGTCGGCCTCATCCTCGGTCTGACGCATGAGCTCAAGCTCTTTGTTCCGACATTTGACGTATTCCTCCAAGGCCTTTTTGAACTCGTCGAAGTGATATTCGAAGCCGTTTTCGATAGAGGTTGAAGGCGCCGCAACAGCACCAAGCGACGAAACGCCAAAATGGCATTTGCTGCATTTATCCTGTCCATCGTAATCGGCAACCGAAGCAAATCCGCTCGGCGTCCCTTTCTTATAGTTAGGGCAGGTCGTCCCGTAATGCAGATACGCCTTGTCATCGTTCACGCTCGTCGGCCACACCGCATCGGTATAGAGCTCCGTCGCCCGAACCTCATCAGAGTTGCGCGGCAGCAGCGGAATATAGGAGGAAACCCTGTCTCCGTTCTCGGTTATATGTGCCCGATCGACCTCCGCGCTCGCATAGGTATAAAACGCCTTACGCGCCGCAGACTCTGCCTTCATCTCGACACTCGAGCCGTGGGGCTTCTCATTTGTCAGACGCCAATGGTAGTAGTCCTTCGCGCGATCAAGGGCAACCTGGGGCTCCCACGTAACGCTCGATGAGTAATGCGGATTTTGAACACCGGAGAGATCCGTTAGGCTTTTCGCACGCTCCCACATGCAAGAACAGCTGCCGACCGAGCCCTTGTCAGACCCACCACAATCCGCCAGCCAAGCACGCTCTTTAGCCTTCGCCGTGTCCTCAGAAGCCTTCCGCAGCTCCTCGGCCGCACCCTCTAAATCATCTGATGTGTCTTTAATGGTATCGGTCGAGATCTCTGATCCTTTGAGCGCAGCGAAGTCAGACTCGGATGTCCTGGGCACGGCAAGCGCCGTACCGGTATAGGTCACACTATCGGTATCCTGCACCGACACCGCCTGCGTGGCACGCGCGGCGATCAGATACGGCAGGGCCGTCTCGATTTTCTGTAAGCCTTCCGATGCGCTTTTGGCAAACTTGTTGCGCGTTTTAATGATCTCAATCCCGGTGTCGACCATATTGCCGGCAACCGGCTCGGCACCCGGGATGAGGATGGCGACCAGGCCCGTCCCGATCGTGGCAAACCCCGCCAGCCCCAGACTCAAGATGCTCGCATCAACCACCGTGGCAGCCGTGTGATAGGACGACACTACGTTGGCACCCGCCAGCGCGCCGCTATCGGCAGCCACCTGGGTGTCCCCCGCGCGCGACATGCTCCATATCGCCGCCGTCGACGAAAACAGCAGCGTGAGCACCACTAGGATGACCACGGCAGAAGAAAGCGTGGTATAGGCGCCGTCTTCGATAAACAGATCGACACCGGCTCGACCCATAAAGCCGCCTCGCTTGCGATGGCAGCTCGGACGGTGCGTCAAAACGCGTCTAGACCAGAAACGCTTAATCCCATGCAGCAATCCACGAATCATAATCTCCCTCCAGCCATTCGGGACGCGATTGATACGAGACATCGACCTTGAGCTCAACGTAGCCGCCCTCGGCGGTACCACCCATAGCCTGCGCAAGCGCACCGATCACAGGCAACGGCTTGACCTCGCCGGAAACGGACACGGACGAGACGCCACCCGCACCGGCCCGGCCAAGCTCGATATCCCACGACAACGGCCCGCCGGCATGAAAGATCGAAACGTTGGGCACTGCGGCAAGTCGGCGGCGGGCGAACTCCTTAAGATCGTCGTCCTCCGCCGTCGTCGTGGTCATGAGCCGCGCGGTCTCGGCGGCGGCAGACTCCATGACCGCGCGCGTATAGAGCAGGCACACCGGTTGCAGCGCGAGAAGGATGAGTGTCAGAAACGTCGGCAGCAAAAAAGCGGCCTCGACCGTAGACTGCGCCCGGTCCTCGCGCGCGGCATCAATACAACGCGATGTCCTTAGCGGCCGCAGCGGCGTCGATAACCGACGTCGAGGCAACGCCATGGGATGCCGCCCGCTCAACCAGCGCCGCCAAGCGCCCATCGGTGCCGGCACGCCAAAGCCCCGCGATCGCCAGCACGATCGATAACAGCGCCACCGTGACGATGGCGTATTCGACCGTCGCCTGGGCAGATTCCTCACGCAGGACATCATGCATTTCACGATCCCTCCTTTGAGTCCGTTGCCTGCGGGCTCAGGCGCACGGCGCGCAGACGACACGAAGCATCGCCAGCATCCGCGGCAATTGTCACCATATCGACCCAGCCGCGTCCGTCGCGCACGATGGCGCCCCACACGTTTCCCTTGATGTCGAGATAGCCGCTCAGAGCAAGTTGCGCCGTGGGTACCTCGCGATAGGCACGCAGCATATCCGCCGCCGCTTCGGTCATCGGTCGGTCCTCGGACCATGCAAGTCGGACCGCAATCGCGTTGCCCTCAGGCGAATCCGTCGCAGTGCCAGACCGCTTGTCGAGCGTCCGCAGAAAGTTTTGCGCCGTGACAGCGACATCCGAATCGTCCGCATCTCGCATCTCATCTTTTTGAGACGCCGCCGCCGAATCTGAGCCCAAATCGGAGGCGGTCCCAGGACGCTGCTGCCGCGCGGCGTTAAGCCCCCAAAGCACCGTCGCTATCGCCACGGTCAGGCAAGCAAACACCAGCAGCACCCCGATGGGGCGCTCGCCCTCTACAGGCTGTTGATGCCCTCGCTGATAGCGTTCCATAGATCTTGGACCTTGCCCTTAAATGCGACGATGGCGATAATCGCGATCACCACGAGCACGCCGACCAAGATGGCATACTCGGTGGTACCCTGTGCACTCTCCTCCTGCAATAGTTCCTTGGCGCGCTGACGAACATGTGCCGCCCGGCAAAACGCCCAGCCCTGGACCTTGCCAGCAGCGTCAGTCATCGTGTTCATGTATTCCTCCCTACGTCATCCCGCCTGCTCCCAGCAGCGGGCCCAATATGGACAGAAGCAACGCCGGCAAGATGAGCGTGCCGGTGGGAATCAGCAGCTTGACGGGCGCACGCTCGATCTCGCGCTCGACCGCGGCGCGATGAGCCGCACGGATCTCGCGACTTTGAGCGGCCAGTGTCTCGGCAAGTGGGGAACCCAGGGCGAGCGCCTGCCCCACCGTGATGGCAAAGGTCTCGAGCGCTCGCACGTCCAGGTCGCGCGCGGCGGCCAACAACTCGTCCTCACGCGTGCCCACGCCCACCTGCCACGCCATGCAGGCGCGCTCAAGGCGAAGAGCCAGCACTGACCGGCGGTTGGCGCAGAAAATCTCAAGCGCCGCATCAAACGAAAGACCGGCCGAAAGACCCAAGCGCACAACATCGATCATCTCGGACACTTCGCCGAGCGACACTCGCGCCGGGCCGCCCGCTCCAACCGCGCCCTTCACTCGCGCGGTCAGAGCATCGACCACCGAGCGACCCGCGGCAGCGACCAGCACCGCCTCGCGCTTGCAGGCCCCTGCGATCTTGCGTGCATCCGCCCGATCCAAACCCGTCGCGACAAATACACTCAGGGCGCACAGGCAAGCCGCAATTGCAACCGGGGCGCTCATAGCTCCACCCGCATAATGCGCCGGATAACCACCAGGGCAACGGCGTTGAGGGCAAGACCCAGCACCACAGCGCCCGCGCCGGCAGGCGTCGCAAGACCGCGACGAAAATCTGCCGAAAGCAGCGCCAACACCGCGCACATGCCCGCCGGCATCGCCGCGACCATATGCGCAGACATGCGAGCCTGCGACGTCTTAACATCCAGGCGGCGCTTGAGCTCAATGCGCTCCCCCACCATGCTCGACGCCTCGGACAGTAAGTCGGCAAGCGGAGCGCCGGTGCGCTGAGACACCTTAAGCGCCAAGGTCACAAGCGAAAGACCGGGGGCGTCGATACGCACGAGCAAGTCATCGAGCGCGTCGGTCGCCGAGATGCCGCAATCGATCGCCGCCGCCACCCGCAAAAACTCGGTATGCACTGGCTCTTGCGCATGAGCGCCCACAAAGCGCATGCCCTGGGCCAGCGAATGTCCCGAGGCAAGCGACATGGAAAGTGCGGTAAACGCCTCGGGCATTGCCTCTTCTGCATCGTGTTGCTCGCGCCGGCTCTCAAAGCCATCCCGAGCGGCACCAACGGCAAACGGAGCAACAAGTCCCAAGGCAAATCCGAGGGGCGATAACGACACCATCGTTAGTAAAACGCAGCAGACACCGCTCGATAGCAGCAGAAACGCCAAACGTCCCGAAGCATCTTCGATCACGAGGCCAAGGCGATGCGCCGGAGCCAGCGATGCCCACGAACGGGCGATCTTTTTCAGCAGATCGTTTTCCACCAGCTCACGCGGCAGCTTCTCTGCCACCGTCTCGAGCGCCTGACGTGCCAGCTCCGCCGGCGGTACCTGCGGCACACGAGGTTCCGCCCCGCACGCCGTCGCGACAGAAAGCCCTGCCAAGCCCCCTACGACGAGGGACACAGTGATCTCCATTCGTCCACCTCCTCTTGTGTGAGCGTCCCCGACCGCAGGCCTTCTGCGATAAACGGCGGCTCGCGGTCAAGCGTCCAGGTGCGCTCGGCGGCATCGAACGTCACATAGCGCTCGAGCTCTACGCCGCCCGATGCGGCACGTCGCACCCCCGAATACGAGGAGACGAAGCGCCTGCCATCGGCGTGGCGCTCGGACATCACGATACCGTCGAGTGCCATGGCAATCTGCTCCTCGATGAGCTCGCTCGGCAGATCGATGCCATAACGTGCAAGCAACGTCAGACGCACCACGGTCTCCTGTTCTGAACCCGCATGAAGCGTGGTGAGCGACCCGTCGTGGCCCGTGTTCATGGCCTGCAACATGTCGCAGCACTCGGCACCGCGCACCTCGCCCACCACGATGCGGTCGGGGCGCATGCGCAGGGCATTAGTCACCAGGTCGCGGATCGTCACCGCGCCCTCACCCTCAATTGAAGCCTCGCGCGCCTCTAGGCGCACCACGTGCGGATGATGCGCAAACTTGAGCTCGGCAGAGTCCTCGATCGTCACGATGCGCTCGCCGGTGGAAATCTCACATGACAACGCGTTGAGCAGGGTGGTCTTACCAGATCCCGTGCCTCCCGCAACCGCCAGGTCCTGTCGCAGCGACACCGCGCACGACAGCAGCTGCGCATACCAAAGCGGCAGCGACCCCAACCCCACGAGCTCGTCCAGCGAGCAGATACGGTCCGAGAACTTTCGGATGGTGAGAATCGGTCCGTCAATCGCCACAGGCGGAATCACCGCGTTGACGCGATAACCCGTTTTGAGGCGGGCGTTGACGATGGGGCTGCGCTCGTCGATACGGCGGCCAAGTGGCGAGATGATGCGGTCGATAAGCACACGGATCTGCTCATCATCCTCAAACGCATGCTCGATGGGGTACAAGACGCCGCCGCGTTCAAAGAAAGCCGAGCGGCAGCCGTTGATCATGATCTCGGTAACGGTGTCGTCCTCGATGAGCGGCTGCAACGGCCCCAGGCCCACCACGTCATCCAAAATCTCGTCGATGATGGTCTCGCGCTCGGGCGTCGCGAGATCGGTCGGCTCCTCAACATTGAGCGCCGCCTCCACCGCAGGACGCAATTCCGAGCGGGCAAGTGCCGAGTCGATATAGGCGCTGATACGCGCCACTTCGTCGTAACCCATGCGGTCCATCACGGCGCGCTTGGTGCGTCGTTTCACGGCGCGGCGACGCCCCGCATCTACAGGCGCTGCCGCCGCCGCAGCGCCGGCAGCCTTAATCCTCGTTTGCAGGCTCATCGCTGATCACCCTCGCGCGACCAGGGAAGGCGGATACGCGGGCGTTCGGTGCGCGTTGCACGGTCGGCGACCATATCGCTCCAAGGGCCGACGGCGCACCCCAGTTCCACGAGCATCTCGCGCGTGGCCTCGCGCACGCTAGTCGCAAAAGCGCTGGTCTGCCCCACTGCCTCGTCAGCGCGCCCAAACGCCATGAGCGCGGCGAGATCCTGCCCGCCATCGGCGATACGAATCTTGGAGCTTAACGCACAGGCAATCTCAAAGCGCATGGCGACGTCCTCGTCTGCCCCGCGCGCACCGAACCGGTTGAACACGGCGCTCATGCGCGTGCGCGGCACACCTACTCGACCTGCCAGTTCAATGACGCGCGATGCCGATGCCGCGGACGACACCGCCGCATCGCCAACGACCAGGCAACGGTCGCTCGCCGCCACCGCAGCCGCCACGGCGTCGCCCCAAAAGACCGAGGTATCGATAAAGACCACGTCGGATTCGCGACGCAGAACATCAAGCAGTAGCTCCACCGGACGTGCCATGAGCTCGGCTTGCTCGGGCGCCGCGACGGGACCCCAGAGCGTAACGCCCGGCGCCACGCGCATCGAAGCGGCTACGATATCCGGCTCGGTGAGCATGCCCGCCGCCGACGGCTCGATAAGTGCCGCCATATCGCGCGGAGCATCGACGCCTAACAAGTCGTAAAGGTTTCCAAACATCAGGTCCAGGTCGAGCACGGCGGCACGCAAGCCCAACAGCGACGATGTGTGTGCCATGGTGGCAACGATCGTCGACTTGCCGCAACCGCCCGAACCCGAAATAGCGCAGATGACTGGAGCTCGATGCGGCGGAGCGGTAGCGTCTGCCGGCGGCATCGGAGGCGGCGGGGCGGGCGTCGGTGGCAGCGCCCCCGTCTCCCCCGCCGCAACCACGTGCTGCGTCCAAGCCGGCATGGCTGCTTGTTCGGTCTGCGAGGCAGGCTCGTTCTGCGCAATCTGCTCATGCTGCATCAGCGACAACTCGCCGCACCCGGCAAGGCCCTCAACTTCGTCGAGTTCATCCGCCAGATTCACGCCGTGCACGTATCCCATATCTACTGCCGGGGAGTCGCCAGCATGCTGCGCCGGCCCTCCAGCGTCATCGTATACAAGGGGGTTCCGGGGGCGCCGACCATGCTCGGCTTCCGCTTTTCCATAATCATCAACACGCGGGCCTCTTGTAGCGCGAGGCGCCCCGGGTTCCCTATCAACAAAAGCATCGGGCTCAATCGTCATGCGCCGATCGGAATCAACCGCTCCCTCGCCCGCGCGCCCGTTGCCGCATATACTGTGTGCAGCGATGACCTCGGTCGCCCCCGCGCGAAACAGCCCCTCGATATCCGACGGATCGAGCGCTTCTATCAACACGACCACGCGACTCACGCGGCCTTCGGCCGTCAGGCGCGCAACAGTCTTGCGCACATCTTCGGTATCAAACAGAGACGCCGCGATGATGGCAGCCCCGCGGCGCGACGGAAACGCCCGCGCCATGGAAACCAGCCC
Source organism: Collinsella sp. TF12-2AT (assembly GCF_003436735.1). NCBI lineage: Bacteria > Bacillati > Actinomycetota > Coriobacteriia > Coriobacteriales > Coriobacteriaceae > Collinsella > Collinsella sp. TF12-2AT. The sequence continues at coordinate 411,864 of NZ_QSQK01000001.1, forward strand.
GTCCAGGTCACCCACGCGAAGCACCTGTGCACCCGCATCACGGCCCTCGACTTCCCGCTGCAACAGCCCGTAATCGCCGCACGCGCAGCACGCAAGCCAGATCGCCTTCATCACTCGTCGCCTCCGCTCTTTTTGCCGCGCGCCGTGGCGGGAATCGTCAAGCTGACCGTTCCCTTGCCCGAGGCTCCCAGCAGTTCCTTGACGTCTTCGGGGTCAGCCGCCAGCGTCACCCATTCGATCTTACCCTCGCGCGTGGCACCGGAATCCTCACTGGTATCGATCACGTGCGCGCCGCACAGCCGATCGGTCACGCCGTCCTTTTGCACGTACACGTCCACGTAGCTGCCCACGCCCGTGGCACCGCCGACCGAGTGCTCGGCATCGACCGCCACCGAAACGGCGACCTTGCCCTTAGGCACCTCGAGCTTGCGGCTCTCGACCTTGGTGTAGACATTGCAGATCACGGCGTTTTTGGGAATACGCGAAGTCGTCACGTCGCCGCGCACCTGGCGCAGCTCGGTCGCCGCGTCACGCGGCAGCAGACTCGTCAGCCACTCCTGGGTTATGACATTGGTCTCATCGAGGGTCTCGCCCACATCGATATCGCGCGCCGCGACGCATACCTCGACGCGATCGCCACCGTACTTGGCCAAGATCTCAGCCTGGACCTGTTCGGCTTGTGAGCGGATCGATGAGCCGTAAACCATGCAGAGCAGAGCAGCGAGCACGCCCGCGACCAGACTGATGGCGATGCGCTTGCTCTTGTTCACGGCCGCTCCTCTCATGGCAGTGCCGGGCGAATGCCCGTACCACCATTGTCTGGGCGGTCAGAGTGCAAAGCGGCGCAATCGCAATCTTGGTTTTCGATGTCAAACCAATCGCTGACCAAAAGCTGACCAGCCCGTCAAGCTCGTGGCAAGGTTTTGGTCAGCACGTCAGCAAACTGCATGTTTCGAGGCTTTTCCGCAGCAAAAAAGCCGTCTCCCGAACAGTTGGGAGACGGCAGTCATAGGAAAAATCAATTACAGATGGACATCGGGATCGAGCATTTGAGCACTCACGCGCATGGATGACGCCAGGTTTTGGAACGTTTCCAAACGCAGACTGTCGATCTGCCCGGCGTCCTCGGCCTCGCGAACGGCGCAACCCGGCTCATGGGTATGCGTGCAATCGCCAAACCGGCACGCGCGCGATGCCTCGACAATCTCGGGGAAGGCGCGCGCCAGACCCCGCTCGTGACCCACGAGCGGTAAGCTGCGCAGGCCCGGGGCATCGGCGATCACGCCGGCGTCGCCCGGCAGCGCTACCATCACGCGCGCGACGGTAGTGTGACGGCCCTGGTCGTCGCGTTCGCGCACACCGCCGGTCGCCAACGTATCGTGGCCCAGCAGCGCATTGAGCAGCGTCGACTTGCCGGCACCCGACTCGCCCAGAATCATGGCGCAGCTCCCGGCAGGCACGCAGGCACGGACCTCGTCCAGGCCGCGGCCCTCGGCAGAGGACGTCACGATCACGCGCACGTCCGGACCCACCAGGCGGCGCACGCGGTCTAGATCGCGCTCGAGCTCCCCGGCATCGCAGCGGTCAGCTTTGGTGAGTACCACCACCGGTTCGGCATCGCAGTCGAGCGCCAACACCAGCGAGCGCGCCACGCGGTCGAGCAGCACCTCGCCGGCACCGAGCGCCTGCACGATCAGCACGCTATCCACGTTGGAGCAGAGCACCTGACGCTCACCGCGAGCGCGTCCGCGCCAGCGCTCAAAACTCGTACGGCGCGGCAGCACGCACTCAATCACGCCCATATCGTGCCCGGGAGCGCGGCGCACCGCCACACGGTCGCCCACGGCAGGCAGCAGGACCTCATCCTCGCCGCGCGACTTGGCAAACCCCACGGCATGCTCGGCACGAAACGTGTCATCGGCAGTCGCCACCAGCGGAAACCCGCGGTCCAGGCGCACCACGGCGCCAAGCTGCATCTGCTCGGGCTCCTCGGCATGTGCGCAGAAATCATCAAAGGCAGCCTGCTGAGCTTCATCGACCGGCAGGTCATCAAACGCCGGAACATCCTGCAGCGCGTCAAGCCCCGGTACACTCGCCAGCAACTCCTCAGCAGATGCAGGGGGTTCGGTCGCGAGCTTCCGACGACGATCACGCTTAGCCCGCGCCCCCGTCGTCTTTTTCTTCGCCTTAGCCTTAGCCTTAGCCACAAACGCCTCCCAGCACCAAAAATCACAACTGAGCAGGTATTTTCCCACAAAAAAGAGTCGGTCGAGCAAATGCTCGACCGACTCACACACTTTCCCTCAGCCTTTATCATCCACACGGGAGAAAAGTCAGCAACGTCACCGCAGGGCCCGCCCGCCGAGAGGGGTTTCCAAAGGGCACATCCTTTATTCAAAACGAGCGGCCGAGCAATTGCTCGGCCGCTCACCTTCTTTCCCTCAGCCCTTTTTCATCCGCGCGGGAGAAAAGCCAGTAAGGATACCGTAGGGCCCACCCTGGGAGTGTTTTCTTCTGAGCGATCCCGCAGCGCGAAGCGCGAGGACCAGCGAAGAAGAAAACACGCAGGGGCGGGCCCGGACAGGTTAACTTACTCCTTCTCGACCGCGCGCATGATCGCCTTGTAGATCTCCATCAGCGGGATGATCAGGAAGGCCAGGCCCAGGGCAGCGACAACGCCCTTGAGCTCAAGCGTCACGGGGCCAAAGAACATCTCGGCAAGCGTCGGCTGCACGGTCACGATCACCGTCAGCACCAGTGCCAGCGCGGCGGAAGCCCACAGCCACTTGTTCTGCTTCTTCATCTTAAACAGCGACGTGCGACGGCTGCGCATGTTAAAGCAGTGGAAGATCTCGACCATGTTGAGCGTGATGAACGCCATCATCACGCCTTCCTCGTCGGCATTGCCGGCGATCATATCGGCGATGTGGATGTAGCCCATGTCAAAGTACACGCCCACAAAGAAGCTCGCCAGCACCAGCGCGGTGATGATTAGGCCCTGGACCACGCAGTCCAGACCCATATGTCCGGCAAAGACACCGTCCTTGGCGTTGCGCGGCTTGCGCTTCATGATGTCGCCCTCGGCATCCTCCATGCCCAGCGCAAGCGCGGGGAAGCAGTCGGTAACCAGGTTCACCCACAGCAGCTGCACCGGCTGGAAGATGGTAAAGCCGATGAGCGTGGCGATAAACACCGAGAACACCTCGGCAAGGTTGGCCGAGAGCAGGAACTGGATGACCTTGCGGATGTTGTCGTAGATGCGACGGCCCTCTTCGCAGGCGCCGATGATGGTGGCGAAGTTGTCGTCGGCGAGCACCATGTCGGCGACGTTCTTGGTGACATCAGTGCCGGTGATGCCCATGCCAACGCCGATGTCGGCGCGCTTAATGGACGGGGCGTCGTTGACGCCGTCGCCCGTCATGGCCACAATCTGGTCGCGCGACTTCCAAGCCTCGACGATGCGGGTCTTATGCTCGGGCTGGACGCGGGCGTACACGCCGTAGTCCTCGATGTGCGCGTCGAGCTCCTCGTCGCTCATGCGGTCGAGGTCGGCACCGGTAATGGCCTGGCTGCGATCGGCGACGATGCCCAGCTGCTTGGCGATGGCCACGGCGGTGTCAATGTGGTCGCCCGTAATCATGACAGTGCGAATACCGGCATCGTGGGCCTCGCGGATGGCGTCGGCGACCTCGGGGCGGACAGGGTCGATCATGCCGGACAGGCCGCAGAAGACCAGGTCATGCTCGAGCGCAGCGGGACTGCAGTCGCTCGGGACCTCGGTGTAAGTGCGGCTTGCCAGCGCCAGCACGCGCAGGGCCTCGTCGGCCATGGCCTTGTTGGCGGCCACGAGCTCGGAACGACGCTCCTCGGTCAGCGGGACGACCTTATCGCCCTCGTAGATGTGGGTGCACAGGCCGATCACCACGTCGGGCGCGCCCTTGGTGTACTGCTCATACTCGCCGTCCAGGGTCTCGACGACCACGGACATCATCTTACGGCCCGAGTCAAACGGGGCCTCGCCCACGCGCGGATGCTCGGCAGTCAGGCCAGTGAGACCAGCTTTGCCGGCATCGTTGACGAGCGCGCACTCAGTCGGCTCGCCCACGGCCTCGCCCAGCTCCTCGTCCCACTGAGCATCGGAGCACAGCGCCATACCTGCCAGGAACTTCTCCTTGGGCGCAGCGAGCTCGTGCTTGACGACGGTCATCTTATTCTGGGTAAGGGTGCCGGTCTTGTCGGAGCAGATGGTCTGTGTGCAGCCAAGGGTCTCGACAGCAGAGAGCTTGCGGATAATCGCCTGGCGCTTGGCCATCTTGGTCACGCCAAGCGAAAGGACGATGGTCACGACGGCAACAAGGCCCTCGGGGATGGCGGCGACGGCGAGCGAGACGGCAACCATAAAGGTGTCGAGCAGGGCAGTCGGATCGGTAAGGACGTTGCCCACGCCGTGGCGGAGGATGTCAACGCCAAAGATGACGACGCAGATGACGATCACCATGATGGTGAGGATGCGGCTGAGCTCGGCGAGCTTCACCTGCAGCGGCGTGAGCTCTTCCTTGGCCTCGGCCAGGGCGCCGGCGATCTTGCCCATCTCGGTGTTCATGCCGGTGCCGACCACGACGGCGCGACCACGGCCGTACACGACGGTGGAGCCCATATAGCACATGTTCTTACGGTCGCCGAGCGGCACGTCGTCGGTGCCGGCGGCGAGCTCGATCACGTTGGCATGCTTCTCGACGGGCACGGACTCGCCGGTGAGCGCGGCCTCTTCGATCTTCATCGTGGCGCTCTCGAGCACGCGGCAGTCGGCCGGAACGGAGTCGCCCGCCTCGAGCATGATCACGTCGCCGGGCACGAGCTCGGCGCTCGGCAGGTGCACGAGCTTGCCGTCGCGTAGCACCTTGGACTGCGCCGCACTCATCTCCTGCAGGGCCTCGAGGGCCTCCTCGCTCTTGGCTTCCTGGACCACGCCCAGCACCGAGTTGACGATAACGACGAACATGATGATGGCAACATCGGCAAAGTCGGGCTCGCCCTTGACCATGCCCGTGAGCGCACTGATGACGGCGGCAACGATCAGCATGATGACCATAGGGTCAGCCATCTGTTCAAAGAAACGCTTCCACAGCGGCGTCTTCTCAGCTTCCTCGAGCTTGTTAGGGCCTGTCTTGGCGAGGCGCGACGACGCCTCGTCGTTGCTCAGGCCGAGGTTCTCATCGACACCTTGGTCGCTGAGCACCTCCGCCGCGGCGAACAGGTATTCCTTTTGCATATAGAGTCCCCTCCTGGGATTCGGGCCACTCAGCAGATTGATGCCCGATCATAATTCCCAGGAGAAGGGCAAGGGCTCATCAAGGCTGCCGTGCTGAGCGGCAGTTGATAGTGGAGCTATGGTACCCCAAAGCGACGCGTCTAGCCAAAACAATCGGTTTGGAAATATGGTCCGCACGCAACGGTGCAGACCGTGTGATGCTCAACATTGGTAAAACGTTTTTTCTTCGGCACATCGCCAAACTGACATATCGCCCAGATAGCAGCGGTTGGAGTGGTTGGTAAAGATTTTTCATATACCGTTTTTCCCGCAAAAAATGAACTTCCATTTCGGCATACGGTCGATTTTTTGGGGTATTCGGTCGGCATTTCGTTATAATCATCTCGGTTTTATTTCTTATGGTTTATCTATCAGCGCAAGACGATGTCAGATGGAGGTCTGAATGTACAAGCGCACTAAGATTGTATGCACCATGGGTCCCGCCTGCGATAGCGACGAGACCATCCGCGAGATGATCAAGGCGGGCATGAACGTCGCCCGTTTTAACTTCTCGCACGGCTCCTACGACGAGCACCACGGTCGCATCGAGCGCGTCCGCCGTATTTCCAAGGAGCTCGGTCTGCCTGTCGGCATCCTGCTCGACACCAAGGGCCCCGAGGTCCGCACCGGCCTTCTGGTCGACGGCAAGAAGGTTGCCGTCAAGACCGGCGATAAGATCGTCGTCACCGCTCAGCCTACGTCCGAGGATTTCCACGGCACCGCTGAGCACATCTCCCTCGACTACCTGGCTCTGCCCTCCGAGGTCGAGAAGGGCTCCCTCATCCTGATCGATGACGGCCTGGTTGCCCTCGAGGTCGAGTCCGTCGACGGCCAGGACATGACCTGCGTCGTCAAGAATGACGGCCTGATCGGCGAGCGCAAGGGCGTCAACATGCCCAACGTCAACATCTCGCTGCCCGCCATCACCGAGCGCGATCGTCAGGACATCCTCTTTGGCCTGACCGAGAACATCGACTACATCGCCGCTTCCTTCATCCGTGACGGCGAGTCCGTCCGTGGCATCCGCAAGCTTTGCCGCGAGAACGGCGGCGAGCACGTGACGATCTTCCCGAAGATCGAGTGCGCCCTGGGCGTCGAGAACTTCGACGAGATCCTCGAGGCTTCCGACGGCATCATGGTCGCCCGTGGCGACCTGGGCATCGAGATCAAGCCCGAGCTCGTTCCCCACATCCAGAAGGAGATCATCGCCAAGTGCAACGCGGCCTACAAGCCCGTCATCACTGCTACGCAGATGCTCGACTCCATGCAGCAGAACCCGCGCCCGACGCGCGCCGAGGTTGCCGACGTTGCTAACGCCATCTACGACGGCACCGACGCCGTTATGCTCTCTGGCGAGTCCGCTGCCGGTAAGTACCCGGTCGAGGCCGTCAAGATGCAGGCCAGCATCGCTCTCGAGACCGAAAAGTACCTCCCGGCCCACGCTCCGCTCGAGGTTCCGGCCGACGCTCACGGCACCCGCGTCGTCAACAACGTTGTGGGTATGTCCGCTGTGAACATGGCCACCACCGTTGGCGCCAAGTGCATCACCGTGCCGACGACCACCGGTCGTACCGCACGCCTGATCTCGCACTTCCGTCCCAACATGCCGATCTGCGCGTTCTCCCGCCACGAGTGGGCCGTCCAGCAGATGATCATGTACTGGGGCGTTATCCCGCACCAGGCCGAGATTACCCAGGGCACCGTCAACGGCACGATCGTCAAGGCGATCGAGACCGCTAAGGAGCTCGGCTACGTCGAGGCCGGCGATCTGACCGTCGCTACCGCCGGCGATCCCCGCATGAGTGTTCAGCTCGAGGACAAGGTCTCCTCGACCAACGTCGCTTACGTCGCTCAGGTGCGCTAAATCGCACTTGCAAGCACGCTTGCATTGCAAAAGGGCCCGGAAGGCTTTGCCTTCCGGGCCCTTTTTAGACCTTCTTCGTATGCCGCATCATCGATTTGTGTTCAGTCGCAAGCCTCTCCGATGCCGAGCGCACCACCGAAGACGCCCTGCGACGGGAGCCGTTGGTCAATTGGAATGAACTGTTCACCGTTAAGCCGGCCGGCTAGCAGCTAGCGATCAGGGGGACTGCGGGAACGTCAGAAGCAGCAACGCGAGCCGCAAATCCCGCCTCGGTCAGCTCGATGACCTCGGTAAACGTTGCATCGAAAAACTCCTCGGTTAGCAGGCGATACGGCGGATGATCGGGCTCGCCGGGGTTTTCGCGTACAATCTCGTGCATGACGCCGATAGTCTTGAGCACATATTCTTTATGGATGGGATACTGCCCAAAACGCGTCGCAGCGGTATAGAGGCGATCGGTCGCACGCGGAATGGAAACGATGCCCAGCGTCTTGCCAAACCAGTCAAAATCGCCCTGCTTTTTAATGCGGAATTCCTCGCACGGCTTGCCGCCGTGTGCTTCCAGATACTGGTTCACACGCGTGTTCCATACCGTGTCGGCCACCAGATGCGACCAGACGCCCAGCGTTAAATCGAGCAGCGACTGCGCCACATCTTCGGACGCAAGCGAGAACTCACAGGCGCCGGGACCGACAACCGGCTCGGCATCCCTGTAGCGCTGAGGATAGTGCACGCGGTTCAGTCGCTCGCGCTCCTCGACAATCGAGGTAGCCTCAGCAGGTTCGCCCGCGGGTGCGCCTTTAAGCAGCGGCGCCACATAGGTATCCCAGAACTCGTGCTCGCGCGGCTTAGGGATAGGCTCGGGCTTTGCAAAGTGCGTAATGCGATACGGAATGGGATCGGCGATGCCAGGGACCATATAGCCCACGAAGATATCCGGAATCACGCAGCCAAACAAAAAGGCATTGCGGTCGCGCACGCTATCGGCAAGCACGCTAGCACGTGCCAGCAAGCGCTCCGTTTGAGCGATATGAATGTTCCAGCTTGGCATAGCCACCCCCATAAAACCTGGTTAACTATACCATCACGGCAGAGTCGCACAGGCGGCCATACATACCCTACGCAGCAACTATTCCGCGGCGGCGCTCTCGGTTCCATACGATGGCACGGACGCCTCGACCACGTGATGATATCGGTCGATATAGATGGCGCGGGCACCCAGGCGTCGTACCAAATCCTGATGGTGTGTGCTCATTAAGACCGTCTTGCCGGCAGCAACATAAGCCAGCAAAAAGCTGACCACGATGTCGCACGAATCCTCATCGAGTCCGTTGGTAGGCTCGTCGAGCACCAGGATATCGGGGTTCATCGACACGACGGCCGCCAGCGCCACACGCTTTTTTTGCCCGCCCGATAGCTGATAGGGAGAGGCATCGGCCAGGTCGGCAACCTGGAACAGCTCCATGGCATCGCGAACGCGGCACTTGAGCTCGTCTGTCGACAGCCCCATTTGAGCCGGACCAAACGCGACCTCCTCGCCTACCGTGGCGCAAAACAGCTGGGCATCGGCATTTTGAAACACGAAGCCTACGCGCTGGTGAAAGCGCTGGGAAGCCACGGAATCCTTTAGAAATGTTGCATCGATCACGTGCCCGTCAAACAGGTATGCCCCTGCGTCCGCGAGTTCAAGACCGTTAATAAGGCGCATGATCGTCGTCTTGCCGCAGCCATTCGGGCCAAGCAGGGCAACGAGCTCGCCACGATCGACCTGCAGCGACACACCATCGACAACCGTATGCCCCGCATAGGAAAACACCACGTCGCGTAGCTCGATGAGCGGCGCGACCTCGGCGCCCGCACCGTTCGTGCCCGCCGCATTATTCATATCAATCGTCAAAACGTCGCCCTTCCCTATTCACATCAACAGCCCGCCGTCCGCACTACAGCACAGCGCACAGCACCGCAAACAGCGCCACGGCGACCGCATAAACCGCATCGCGCCAGCTCAGTCCGCTCCGTGCGGGCGCCGGATACGCACCGGCAAAGCCGCGGCAAAGCATAGCCTCGTCCATCGCGTGGCTGCATTCCATCGCCTTGATAAAGGTCATGCCCATGATACCCGCGATCGAATCGGTACGCGAAAATCCCTCAGGCGTACGGCCAACGCTGCGCAGCATGACCGATTCGCACAGATCGTGCGCTGTGCGTCCCAGCACCTCGATATGCTTGAGTGCCATATCAAAGGTAAAGATGACCTCGTCGGGCAGATGCAGCGTCTTGAGCGCCGCCGACATGCGGCTCCAGGTAAGCGTCCATGAAACGCCCAGCACAAGCGACACATTAATGAACGTCTTGAGCGCAATCTTGAGCATGGCGCCCGTGGCAGACGCGCCCAGCAGCAGGGCGGGCAGTGCCAAAACCACCGCGAGCCCCGCAGCGCCAAGTGCCGGCACAAAGGTTGCCCGCAGCCCGCGTACGGGGCGCACGGCAACGAGCACCAGCGCGATAGCCGCCATCAACATGAGGTAAAGCGGGCTCTGTGTCAGGCACACGCACAGAACGCAAACGAACATCCCCACCAGGCGCACCGGAGCCGAAACGCAAGAAAGGGCGCGGTCGACCATCGACCCGCCCTCGTGCGCGCCTCCACCCAGGCGAACCCGCTCAAGCAGGCTCGCCAGGTGCAGGACATTCTTTTGCATCACACGATGCCGAGCCCCCACGGGCTCATATCGCTCCTCGGCCGCAAGCCAACTAGGCAGCTCGGCTATTGCCATGAGCACCGCTTTCCTTGACCGTCAGCGAGACCAGGCGGAATGTGATGGTGAGCACCGCCACGCCAATCACGCCCGAAAGAATATACATCGCAGCCTGGCCGGCAAAGCCAAGGCCCTGCTCCTCGGAATAGGCCTGCAGATAATCGCCCGTGGGCAGGGCGTCGGCAAAGGTCGGGGTGTCGAGGCCGACCGAAGCCTGCAGGCTGTCGTCGCCAGCCTCCTGAACGGCGGTCGCGGCGCCCTCGGCGTCCCACTCACCCCAGGCGTCACCGGTGGCGAGCAAGCCGAGCGGCGTAGCCACGACAAGCACGGCGACCAGAATGAGCGTGGGAATCAGGGAAGTCTTCTTGGCGGTACCATCGGCGGCAAGCTGGCCATCGGCGGCTTCGGGGCCGACGATAATGCTCGGCGCCGTCTTCTTAATGAAGCCGTAGATGGCGGCCGTCGCCACGCCCTCGATCACGCCGGCAACCAGCATATGCGGGATCAACATGGCCGGAATAGCCACGGACAGCGGGAAGGGGCAGTACAGAGGGGCGCCCGAAGCGTTGGTGAAGAGCATCGGCTGAATACCAAACTCGATTGCCGCGCACAGGGCCGCCAGGCACAGGCCGACCCAACCGCTCACGATGGCAGAAACCGAGGTGCCCCAGCTCTTGTCGTGCAGACGGCTGTTGAGCGCACGGAACACGATAGCAGCGACAAACGGCAGCACAAAGGCCATGTTAAAGCAGTTGGCGCCAAACGACAGAACGCCGCCGTCGCCAAACAGCAGCGCCTGCAGCGCCAGAGCGACCGAGACAGCGATAGCCGCGGCCTCGGGGCCCAGCAGCAGCGCGATGAGTGCGCCGCCGACGGCGTGACCAGTGGTACCGCCGGGCAGCGGAACGTTGAACATCATGAGCAAGAAGGAGAATGCGGCGCAGATGCCCAGGAACGCCATATGCTCGCGATCGAGCGTGGCGCGCACCTTTTTGATGCAGTGAACCCATACGGGCACCATCGCCACCGCCATAACGGCATCGGTCTGCGGGGACAGATAATTATCGGGAATATGCATGAGCCCTCTCAATCAGAACGTTGTGTGTTACGTTTCCAACAATCCGTAACACCGACTCTGCATACTAACAAAAAGGCGCACCGCCCACAACGCAGCACGCCCTTGCAATACGTACGTTATTAGCCCAGGTCCACGCACCGCCCAATAAAGGGCCCATGCACTCCCAACTTTCCGGTCACCCGGAAGAAGGTGCGATCCGCTCGCAACAAGGTTAACGCAGGAACCCGCCCCCGAGAGGGGTTTTCTAAGGCAACATCCCGCAGCCGCGAAGTGGCGAGGACGTTGCCGTGAAAACCCCGCAGGGGGCGGGTTCCGAACAGCAAAGATTACGAGCGGACTTCGCCGTTTACGCCCTTGCACACCTTGGTGACGATCTTCTGGTGCGCCTTCTCGACCTCTTCGCTAGTAAGCGTGTGGTCGTCCGAGCGATACGTGAGCGCAAAGGCCATGGACTTCTTGCCCTTGCCGATACGAACCGGATCGCGGTAGACATCGAACAGGCGCACGCCCTCGAGCAGCTTGCCGCCGGCGCTGGTAATACGGCGCTCAAGATCCTCGCAGGTCACGGCATTGTCGACCACAATGGCAAGGTCGTGCTCAACGGCCGGGTACTGCGAGAACTCGCGGTAGTTCTCCTGGTTGCGGGCACCCTTGATCAGCTTGTCCAGGTCAAGCTCAAAGGCAACGACAACCTCGTCGATGCCGCAGGCCTCGCGCGCCTCGGGGTGGATCTCGCCGACCCAACCCAGCACGGTGCCGCCGGACAGAACCTCGGCCGCACGACCCGGCTGCAAAAAGGCATAGCCCTCGCCCTCGACGGGACGGAAGCGAACCTTCTCGATGCGCAGCTGGGCGAGCAGCTCCTCGACGATACCCTTGCCAAAGAAGAAACGCAGTTTACGGTACTTCATGTTCCAAGACTGCTCGCTCCACTGGCCCGAGAGCACACCCGCGACGGACTTGGTCTCCTTGGGCAGGCTGGCGTTCTCGCGACCGTGGAACAGGCTGCCGACCTCGTACAGGTGCACGTTGGGCGTACCGTGCGCCTCGTTGTAGGCCACGGACTGCAGCAGGCCCGGCAGCAGCGAACGACGCATCTCGGTCTGCTCGGCCACCAGCGGGTTCATGAGCACCACGGGGCAGCCGCGACCCTCGGTGGGCATGCCGATCTTCTCCAGGTCGCCCGGGGCGGCAAAGCCAAAGGTCGTGGTCTCGTTGAGGCCGCAGGCGCGCAGGATCTCGCCGACCTTGCGGGTGAGCTTCTGCTCGCGGGTCAGGCCGCCGATGTGGTTCTTGGCAGCCGGGATGGTCGCCGTCACACGGCCCATGCCCCATAGGCGCAGGACCTCCTCGATCAGGTCAATCTCGCGCGGCAGGTCGGGACGGAAGCTCGGCGGGGTAACCATAAAGTCCTCGCCGTCGCGCTCGACGGTGCAGCCCAGACGGGTAAGCGAACGCTCGATAAAATCGGGCTCGATGTCGGCACCGCAGATGGCATGCACGCGGGCCAGGCGCAGCTTGATGCTGTCGATGGTCTTGGGCGCGGGGAAAACATCGACATAGCCGGGAGCAACCTCGCCGCCGGCGATCTCCTCGATGAGCGCGCAGGTAACGTTGGCGACATCCACGCAGCCAGTCTCGTCAACCTGGCGCTCAAAGCGAATGGAGGCGTCGGAGATCAGCGACAGATCGCGGCTGGTGTGCGAGGTGCGGCCGGCGTTAAAGCAGGCGCTCTCGACCATCACGTCGACGGTGTCGTCCTCGATCTCGGAATCCATGCCGCCCATAACGCCGGCCAGCGCCACGGGGCGCTCGCCGTCGGTGATGAGGCCCATGCCGGCGTCGAGCACGCGCTCCTCGCCATCGAGCGTCGTAAACTTCTCGTCCTGCTGGGCGGCGCGAACCACCACGCGGCGGTGGCCGTCGCGCTCGGCAAAGGTAGACAGGTCAAAGGCATGCAGCGGCTGACCGGTGAGCATCATCACGTAGTTGGTGATGTCGACGATGTTGTTGTGCGGGCGCACGCCCAGGGCGTTGAGGCGCTTGACCATCCAGTCGGGCGACGGGCCGACCTTCACGTTACGCACGATGCGGGCGACGTAGCGGTCGCACAGGCCCTCGTCGGCGATCTCGACGGAAAGCTCGTCGTCGGTCGCGCGGCCGGTCTCCGCCTTGATGGCGGGCAGCTCAACGTGGAAATCGCGGTCGAAGATGGCGCCGGTCTCGCGGGCCATGCCGATCATGGACAGGCAATCGGGACGGTTGGGCGTGATCTCGCAGTCGAGCACAGTATCACTCGAGCCCACGTACTCGGCAAACGGCATACCGCAGGGCGTGTCCTCGGGCAGAATCATGATGCCGGAGTGGTCGCCACCCAGGCCGAGCTCGCGCGCAGAGCAGTTCATGCCCATGGACACGACGCCGCGAAGCTTGCTCTTCTTGATCTTGACGTCGCCGGGCAGGACAGCGCCGATCATGGCCGTGACGATGTGGTCGCCGGCCTCGAAGTTCTGCGCGCCGCAGACGATCTGCAGCGGAGCGGGATTGCCGTCGGCATCGAGGTTCTTGTCGCCCACATCGACCGAGCACACATACATGTGGTCGCTATCGGGGTGCGGGGTCTTGGTGAGCACCTTGGCGGTCACCACGTGGTCGAAGGACTCGCCCACGGTGTCGATCGCCTCGACCTCGGTGCCGGTACGGATATATTCGTCCGAAAGGGTCTTGGGATCCTCCGGAATATCGATCATGGTCTTGAGCCAGTCGTAAGAAACGCGCATCTAACTGGTCTCCTTTCATCTGTAACGCCTGCAATAAACAGACGGAAAACTCCAGCTACGGAGACGGGTTTCCGAGGTGCCGCAGATTGCCTTGAAAGAGGAGGGCCGCGTACTTAGGTACGCAACCGACGATTGAAAGGCAAGGTGCGGTGGCTCGGGAAGCCGCCGGGACAGGTCAACTTAAAATTGGTTCAAGAAGCGCATATCGCCCGTCATGAGCGTTCTGAGGTCCGGCAGGTCGTAGCGCAGGGCCGCGACGCGCTCGGCGCCAATGCCAAAGGCGAAGCCGGTGTACTTCTCGCGATCGATGCCGCAGTTGATCAGGACGTTGGGGTCGACCATGCCGCAGCCCAAGATCTCGATCCAGCCGCTGTGCTTGCAGAAGTTGCAGCCCTTGCCGCCGCACACGTGGCAGCTCACGTCCACCTCGCAGCTGGGCTCGGTGAAGGGGAAGAAGTGCGGGCGATAGCGCGTCTTGCGGTCCTCGCCAAACATGCACTTAACAAAGTAGTCGAGCGTGCCCTTAAGGTCGCCAAAGGTAATGCCCTCGTCGACGACCAGACCCTCGATCTGGTTGAACTGCGGAAGGTGGCAGGCATCGGCCGTGTCGGGACGGTAGACGGTGCCCGGGCAAATCATGTAGATGGGCGGCTTTTGCGACTCCATGGTGTGGATCTGCACGCCCGAGGTCTGGGTGCGCAGCAGCACGTCGGACTCGCCGTGGGCGTGGGCCTCGGGGTGCGCGACGCTGCCGGGGTTATTGTCGACCACGTAGAAGGTATCGCGGGCCGAGCGGCTCGGGTGATCCATAGGGGCGTTGAGCGCGGTGAAGTTGTAGTAGGAGGTGTCGACCATGGGACCGGACTCGACGGTGTAGCCGATGCCGCAGAAGATGTCCTCGGCCTCCTCGATGATTTGCTTGATCAGGTGCTGGTGGCCGATCTGCGGACGGATGCCCGGCAGCGTGATGTCGACGGCGTCGTGCTCCAGTGCGCGCTTGAGGGCGGCGGCCTTCATCTCGGTGTTGCGCTCGTCGAGCATGCCCTCAATCAGCTGGCGCATCTCGTTGGCGCGCTTGCCCATCACGGGACGATCCTCGGGGGCGAGCTTGCCCATCATGCGCATCAGGCCGGTGATGCGGCCCTTGCGGCCGAGCAGCTCAACGCGCGCAGCCTCGAGCTTGGCTGCGTCGTCGGCGCCTGCGACGAGCTCCTTGGCCTCTTCCTCGAGTTTGACCAGATCATCAATCAGACTCATGTCTTCCCTTTCGTCTCTCGCGCTCTCCGTTTGCCGAGGCGGCTGCCACCGTCTGGCGTTGTGAAAACGCGGCCCGGTTCGGTAACAAAAAACCGCCCTCGGGCATGTGCATTGCCCAAGGACGGTTGAATTCCGCGGTACCACCTTGTTTGACCCGGCGGATGTCTGGCCCGCCGCGCCCACTCTGTACCCCTTGTCGCGAGGCTCACGGCTTCCCTACTGGGGCTTCGCCGCCGCTGGCCGCGTGCCCGTTGAGGTCGCTGCTCGGGAGTGAACGCTTGGCCCTTGTCACCACAGGAAGGCTCGCAGCCCATGACCTTCCCTCTCTTGCCGGCGACGCGGCGGGCAAAACCCTCTCCGTCAACGCATTGGGCTATAGGATAACACATTCTGCGTGTGAATCGCCGCGTTCCGTTTTGTTCGCACTGGGTACAAGGCAGGTAGCTGTGCAAACTGGCCGCACGCCCACCCGTGGCGCTCGACCTGCGAGATCAAGGATATAGGTATGGGAAAGAAACTCGATAAGAAGGCCAAGGCGGGCAAGAGCATCAAGAAGCTCCGCAAGCTCGAAGGCAAGCTGTGGACTCGCGAGTACCTGCTCAAGATTGCCGAGTTCGATGGAGCGACGATTGCTCCTGCCAACGGCGCAGCAGCGCGTGCCGACGCCATGGGCACGCTTGCCGGCGAGCATCACAAGCTGCTGACCAGCGAGAAGTCCGTTGAGCTCGTACGCTCGTTAGCGCGCGAGACCGTCGCCGGCGGCAAAATCGACGACCCTCAGCTGCTCGACGAGATCCGTGTGCTCGGCCGCGATCAACGTGAGGCCAGTGCCATCCCCACCGAAGAAGCCGAGGCCTGGACCAGGCTCACCTGCGAGGCGGACGCCGTGTGGCACAAGGCCAAGGCAGCCAACGACTGGGCGAGCTTTGAGACCTATGTGGATAGAATCGTCGCCCAACTTAAGCATCAGGCCGAGCTCATGGACCCCAAGCGCGATCCATACGACGTTTGGCTCGACCAGTACGAGCGCGGCCTTTCCGCCAAGAGCTTCGACGCGTTTTGCGACGAGGTCAAGGCCACGGTCGTGCCGCTCGTGCACGCCATCGGCGAGCGCGGCCAGCAGCCGGCTGCCGACTTTTTGCACGCCCACGTGCCCGAGGCTGCCCAGCGCGCCATGAGCTTCGACCTTATGAAGCTTGTCGGCCTGGACCTGGACGACACCGCGCTTGCCTTTACCGAGCATCCGTTTAGCGAGGGCTTTGCCGTGGGCGATGCGCGCATCGCGACGCACATCTACGAGGACGACTGCATCTCCAACGTCTACAGCATCATCCACGAGGCGGGGCACACCATGTACGAGCTGGGCGTCAATCCCGCCTATGCGCGCACGTGCCTGGAGGGCGGCACCTCCATGGGCATCCACGAGAGCCAGAGCCGCTTTTTCGAGAACACCGTGGGTCGCAGCCGCGCCTTTATGGGCCCGCTGCTCGAGGTGCTGCGTCGTCACGCGCCCGAGGTCTACGGCGACGTCGACGAAGACACGCTCTACCGCGCCGTGAACATCGCGCAGCCGTCGTTGATCCGCACCGAGGCCGACGAGCTCACCTATCCGCTGCATATTATGGTGCGCTACCAGATCGAGCGCATGCTGTTTGCCGGCGAGGCTACGGCCAAGGACATCCCCGCGCTTTGGAATCGCTTTATGGACGAGTACCTGGGCATTCCAGTTCCCGACGACACGCACGGCTGCCTGCAGGATACGCATTGGAGCGGCGGTTCGTTTGGCTACTTCCCCACGTATGCGCTGGGTAGCGCCTACGATGCCATGTTTGTGCCGGCCATGTGCCGCGACGGCGTCGACCTTACCGGTGCCTGCGCGAGCGGCGACTTGGCACCCGTCCGCGCGTGGCTGGGCGAGCACATTTGGCAGTGGGGCCGCGCCAAGGACGCGCCGGTACTCATCAAGGGTGCCTGCGGCATGGATTTTGACGCCCGCTACTACTGCAGCTACCTGCAGGACAAGTTCACCACGCTGTACGAGCTGTAAGGATTGACCAGCACGCCATCGCCAACGCCAACCATGTTGACGCCAATGTCTTGGCAACGTCAGCGAAAACGACCCTAAGCGAGCAAGGTGACGTGAAATGAAAGGGCGCTGACCTTCTGGTCGCGCCCTTGAAATTGAACGTCAGATTGCCGCTTAGGGGCGTTTGCAGCGTCGAGCAGTTACGCGGTTTGGTAAAGCCGCGTAACTACAGAGCCTCGAGTGCGTTGGCGATGCGCTTCATGGCGGCATCGGCGGATGCTTGGTCGGGCGCCTCGGCCAGCACGCGGATAACCGACTCGGTTCCGCTCTTGCGCACGAGCACGCGGCCCTCGCCTGCCAGCGCAGCCTCGGCCTCGGCGATGGCGTTCTGCACGCCCATGTTCTCGAGCGCGGCGTCCTTGTCCGCCACGCGCACGGCCACCCGCGCCTGCGGTAGCAGCTTGCACGGAGCCGTGAGCTGCGAGAGCGTCTCGCGCTCGGCGCGGATCACTTCCATCACGCGCAGCGAGGTCATAATGCCGTCGCCCGTGCGCTCGATATCGCCAAAGATCGTATGGCCCGTCTGCTCGCCGCCTAGGCTGTAACCGCCCTCGCGCATCTTGGCATACACGTGACGGTCGCCCACACCGCTGGTCACGGCACTTAGGCCGGCAAGCTCCAACGACTTGATCAGGCCAAAGTTGCTGGCAATCGTCGGAACCACGGTACCGCCCGAAAGGCGACCGTGCTTGTTCAGGTACACGCCGCACACGTACAGGATCTGGTCGCCATCGACCACGCGGCCGCGCTCGTCCACGGCCAGGCAGCGGTCGGCATCGCCGTCATAGGCAAAGCCCACGTCCAAGCCCTGCTCCACCACGTGGCGCTGCAGACGCTCCATATGCGTGGAGCCGCAGTCGACGTTGATGTTAAAACCATCAGGCGCGGCATTGATCACGCGCACGTCGGCGCCCAGCGCGTCGAACACCGGCTTGGCCACCGAGGACGCCGAGCCGTTGGCGCAGTCGATGCCGATCTTGACGCCCTGCAGCGAAAAGTTCGCGCTGGCGATGAGCGAGGCAATGTAGCGGTTGCGGCCCTGCATGTAGTCCACCGTGGCGCCGATGTGGTTGCCCGTGGCCAGCGGCACCTCGCTCTTGCCATCGACGTAGTCCTCGATGAGCTCCAGTACGTCCTCGTCCATCTTAAAACCGTCGCTATTGACGAGCTTAATGCCGTTATCGCAAAACGGGTTGTGGCTCGCACTGATCATGATGCCGCAATCGAAGCAGCCTTCCACGGTCTGATGTGCTACGCCCGGCGTGGGGATCACGTGCAGCATATAGGCGTCCGCACCGCTCGCGACCAGGCCACTCACCAGCGCCGCCTCGAACATATAACTCGAGCGACGCGTGTCCTTACCCACGATGACGCGCGCCTTGCGCTCGCGGTTGGCGCCGTAATACCAGCCCACAAAACGGCCAATCTTATAAGCGTGCTCTACCGTCAGCCCAACGTTAGCCTCACCGCGAAAGCCGTCGGTGCCAAAGTACTTCATGCGCTCTCCTTACAAAATAGGGGCGAACAGATTGCCTGTCCGCCCCAAAATGGTACTCGATTATCTGCGCTACCAGAAAAACCCTACGCCGACGCGCTGTCGCGAGCCGCCTGGCATGTAGGAGTCTGACGCAGCGTAAGCGGCTTGTCCCCCGCCTCGGCTGACGTGGTCAGCGTATATGTGATCGTCGTCGTCTCGCCAGCATGCAGGTCAACGGTGCCCGAATAGAAGGGGATTCCATGCCACGTAGCGGCGCCAAGACCAAACTGGGTGCCCTCGACGGTCAGATCAGTAATGTTGCCGCCCGTCGGGGCAAACAACGAGACATTCAGACGCTCGTCGTCGCGCGCGGCATCGGGCGCGCTCGCCGCGACGTAGTCGGGCAGCTTGCCGGCCTCCTCCTGCGTCATGATGTTCGTCAGGGTAACGGTGATGCGATACGAGCATGTGCCGTCACCGTTCTTGATGCCCTGGCCAATCTGCGTATCGGCATTCAGGTACCAGTCGAGCTTGGAGAAGCTCAGGTTGTTAAAGTAGACACCAGCAACGGGATCTTCACTCGGGTCATCCGGATCGGGCAGCGAGGCGTCGATGTTCATCTCCTTGATAGCGTTCTGCTCGTCATCGTTTTTCATCCACGCGATCAGGCGGCCCTCTTCGGCACCGCGCTCAACGGCGCTGACAAGCTTCGTAACATCGACATCGCCGATACCGCCAAGGATCTTGTCGAAGGCAGCGCTGGCGACGGATGCAAAGATGCCGTCCGACTCCTCGACCGGATAGTTCCAGTACACATCGTGCATGAGGACCTTTGCGGCGTTGGTGCCGTCGACAACCGTTCCGTCGGGCAGCGACACGTTACCGACCAGGCCCAGCAGATACTGCAGGAACACCGGGTCGATACCCACGACGCCGTCAACGTCCTGGCCATATTGAGATTTCCACAGGGCTGCGACACGCTGCGAGTTGCGGGGCCAATCAGGCGAATAGGTATTGCCCGAGTTGTACAGGTTACTGTGGTTGCCGAACAGCGCCTCATCCTCTTCGTCGACGCTCTCGACTGCCTCATCCTCGCTGAGTCCAATGCGGGGAACAAACTCGCCAATCGACATCTGGCCGTCGGTGACCGAAATCAGGCCCTGCGAACCGCCAAAGCCGCCGCAGGCACGAATCTCGACGTTGTTCATGGCGTACACAAGGTAGTTGCGCGTCTGGCCGTTGGCGCCGAGCATCTGCGGAAGGACGGGGGCGACCTTCTCCGCCGCGTCAACCGCGCCGTTGAGGGTGGCAAAGCCGTCCTTGGCCTTATCGACCAGCTCGGTTACCTGGGAAATATGAGTATCGCCAATGCCCTGGATCTTCTCGTTGGCGCTCTTGAACACCTTCGAGCTGCTGGAAAGCGAATCGGCGACCGCCTGCAGCGCGGACACGTTAATCATGCCGTCCTGAAACAGCTTGCCGGGCGTGGCCTGCGAAAGGTTATCGGCCATGGGAACCAGCGCATTGCTCGAGACATCGGACAGGGCGTCGATCATGGTGCGGGCCGCATTGATGTCGCTGCCATACACCGGGATAAACGAAGCCGCCGTCCACAGCGGGCTCGAGGTCTCCGCCTTCATGCTGTCGCAAAGCTCATCAATCTTCTTCGCGTCGTCAGGCAGCGTCGAAAAATCGCCCGACGTGACCTTGTCCTTAAGGCCACCGACAATCTCGACGGCCTCCTTCGCTTCACTCTTTACGGTCTTTGCCGAGTTAAGCAGCATAAAGCCGCTTGCGCCAAGCGCAACGAGAAGCACCGCGACTACAGCGGCAATAATGGCGCCGGTGTGACGCTTTTTGCGTTCGCCCTTGCGATGGCGATGACGGACCAGACCGTCAGAGGTCGAACTCGACGAAGCGTCGCTACCGTAGTTCAAGCCAAAATCGTAATAATCTTCCTTGGAACCCGAGCCCGCAAACTCGGCACCGCTATCATCCAGGCGGGCGAACGTGCCAGTCTCGGAGGCACCGGTGTAAATCGTGCCAAGGTTACCCGTAAGCCCCGCGCCACCGGCAGAGGGAGTATTGTTGGCGGCCTTGCCGGCATTAACGTTGCCGGCGGCATTTGCGGCGTTGGCAGCACCTGCGTTGTTCGCAGGTACCGAAGGAGCCCCGCTCGGCTGCGACGCGGAGGTTGCACCGCCCGCAAAGACATTCCCTCTTGCACGGCCGGTCTTTTTCGCCTTTTGAGACTGCTCGTACAGAGCGGTAAACATCGCCGTCTCGCCCGGGGACACGCGCTTACCGGAACCGCCCTGTCCAGCGCCGCCCGGCGTGCCGGCCTTACCAGCCCCGTTCGGACGCGGCGGAACTGCAGGACGGCCGTTATCGCTGCCCTTAAAGTGATTACCAGCCATAAAGAAATCCTCGCAATTGAGTCGCAATGAAAAAATCCATAACGTTACTAGTTTATGGCATTTTGAGCATCGACAGCTAAACTCCAGACACGGACGTCAATTGGCGAAAATGCGGCACAACACCTTTTCTGTCTTGGCGGCGGCGCCAGCTACACCGTGAGGAACATCATCACGATGATCATGGCAAAGCCGATAAGGTCGGTCGGCAAAAACACCGTGCCCAGCATAACGGCGCTGGTGATGGTCGCCGAAACCGGCTCCACAGTTCCGATGAGGCTCGCACGCACCGAGCCGATGTCCTTAACGCCCTGCATATAGAGCATGTAAGCAAAAAACGAGCCGATAACCACGAATACCGCGAGCGCCTCGACGCCGGCAGCGTCGAGTGCCGGCATATGCGCCCAAGGCTGCACGAAGACGCACGAGACCACGCCCGCCGTGAGCATTGCCGAGCCCGTGACGATGGGGCTGCCGTATTCGGGCAGGATCTTGGCGGGAATCACCGCCATACACGTGGCGCTGACCGCACACATAAGGCCTGCGACCAGGCCAAGCGGCGATATGCTCAGACTGGTAGGGTCGCCGCCGGTAGCGATTAAAAAGGTGCCGCCCAGGGCCAACCCAATGCCAACGGCCTCACGCACGCGAGGCATGCGATGGTCGATCACGCAGGTGTAGCCCATAATGATGACCAGTTGCAGGCATTGGAGCACCGTCGCGGTTCCGGCATTGGTCAGGCGCACGGCCGAAAGATAACAAAACTGGTTGAACAGCAGACCAAAGGCGGTAAAGAGCAGCAGCTGCTTGCGATCGGCGGGTGTGGTCCAGAGCTTAATCAGGCGCTCGCGGTCGCGCGTAACAACCACGGCCATAAAGAGTAGACCGGCGAGAATCTGACGCACGCTCATAAGCCACAAGGTGTCGACGTGGTAGGTATCGAACAGAAAGCTCGCGCTGGTGCCCGAGAAGCCCCAAAACGAACCGCCCACCAGCGTAGCCAAGACGCCCGTGATCATCTTGCGCGTCGAAGCGCTGTTCAGGCGCTCGCGCCAAGCGCGGCGGGTGCTACGGCTGAGCTCATCGGTGCCCTCGGGCACATCAATGTTCGATATATCGGTCATCGGCACCGAAGCCCCTGCGCCTTCGACCTGCTCGACACGCTCTTTGCTCATTCCATTCCCTCGAAGCAGCCTGGAAACAATTCGGCTTACCTTACCACGGCGAAGGCACCAGCTGGAGGCTTGTCCGCTTATCGGTAGGACAATTCCGCAGACGTCTTTCCATAGCTCGATACCGCAATGGCCTTGCATTATGCGACAGTCAAATCGCGGCAGCAGGCTCTTTTGAAATGGATATGACAAAGCCCCCGAATTCCACAATGTAAGCGATTTTTAAAAATGTTCTTGCCACCGAGTTCAGGCTCCGTTATATTATCCCTTGCGCGCTTGCGCACCCTTGATCGGGCGTTTAGCTCAGGGGGAGAGCGCTTCCCTGACACGGAAGAGGTCAGAAGTTCAAATCTTCTAACGCCCACCAAATGTTCGCAGCTCAGAGGCTATGTACTCTGGGCTGTTTTGTTTTTTGTCGCTAAATCCGCTGGCAGTTCCAACCGTCATCGCAACGTAACAACAATTCACCTGACGAATGGCAGCCAAATATATTCAATACCCCAACATCAACAATAGCCAGGCACAAAACTGCGCCGCAAGCTGCTCCAACCGCCCAACTGGTCAAAAGCCGACCATCTACTTGCCAATTTATCTAACGGCGTAACCAAGCAGTCCGCGCCGCAACTTCTCAACAAAACGCCGCGATGTCTGCGCCCTGCGGTATCCTTGAGCCACTCGCACCTGCAGCACCAAGGAGCCGCCATGCGCACCGAGCTCGATGTCCCCTTTTCGCACAAAGAAGAAGCCAAAGCGCTGGGCGCCAAATGGGACCGGACCAAGAAGATCTGGTATGTACCCAGCGGCGTCAACCCCGAGCCCTTTGCCGAGTGGCTGCCCGGTGTTGACCGATCCGACCCCTCAGCGCCGTATATATATCTAGTACTGGGCAAGCGCGAGTGCTGGAAGTGTCACAAAGAGACCTCGGTCGCGGCCTTCGGCATTCCCTATCGAACCGATAACGACGAGAGCATCGCCATCGCGCACGCGCCCAACGAAGCCGGGCACATTGCCATCGACACGGCCAACGCCAACGCACTCGCCATCGTGCCCGCTCTTGGCTGCGTGCCGGGCGAGATCCGCGACTACCTTCATAAGCGCTGCGGCTACAAGCCCGTAGGCGCGCGAGCCTCCAAAGCCCCGTCGCTCGGCAACACGTGCACCATTTGCGACGCGCTGCAAGGCAGCCGCTATCTGTTCGAGGAGCCCTCGTCCCCGTTTGCCCTCACTGCCATCAACAAGCTGCCGGCACTGGAGTTTGTACGCGTCGAAGTTGCCGGCGTCTTTGGCGTCCCGGCCACGCGCACCGACTTTGACCAGGCGCTCTTTACCTGGGCACGCGACCATCACGCCAAGTTCCACAAGCAGCTCGGTGAGGGGATTTATTTATAGGGACAGAGATGCCTTCACAGCCAGCTCCTCCGCATCACCTATCCCTCGTCGCCGGCGTCGTACACGATATCGAGGCCACAAACAGGGCATTTCTCCTGATACACCGGCATATGAACGCCTGTCCGTTTTCTCACTTCGTCGCTAAGTCTGTCGCACGCATCGATGAACCGAATGTCGAGGCACGGTATTTGCGAGCCGCAGCAAGGACAGGCGACGACAAACGACCCGCAATCAACTTCTACGCTCGGAAACATTTTGTTGTCTATAAGGGCGCACGGCAGTTTTCCGTACTTCCCCATCGCAATATCGCCTCGCCAGCTCACGTTCGCTCCCCTCTCGCTATACAAATCAGGAAGAGCATGCACCGGCAGGCGTGTGCGAGATTGCATCGCCACGCGATCCGATCAAACAGCACGATCGTAAAAGACCGCCAAAGCCAAATTTCATCGTCGGTCGCACCCTGTCCGGCAAACTCAATATCGACGGGTATGTGCTTCAGATAACTCATGTCGGGCGCAAAACGAGGGTCCGGTCCGCCTTTATGAACAGGACCGTGCAGAACAAACCATCCGTTTTCGGGCTCGAACCGCTCAACAAACGCAAGGCCGAGCACCTTATAGCCCACCTCGGTTGCAAATATGACTCCGACTGGGACGTCACATTCCATGCAGTTGAGCATTTTACGGTTGTAATTCTGGTCTCGAAAACCAACGGTACCCGGCGCTTGAACCGAGTACTTAATGACCCACGTACCATCGTCCAAATAGAGCGGAGGCACATTGTTGATGCTCTCGGTTTGCCGCTGGCGCGCTTGTACCCCGCTACCCCACTCCCCTGTATACTGATGTAGCACGTGTTTCATCCGGGCTTGTTGGACCGGATTGTTCATGGGAGGGTCTTATGGCTGCTTCGAATCCGCCTAAGGGGAGCGTTTCTTCTTCGTCCATCAAGCCGGTTACGCGCAAGGCCGTGCGTTGCCAGCGCGAGGTCGCCTGGCTTGTCACACAGGCGGCGGGCAAACTCGTGGCGAACACGGAAGACGTCAATGCGCCCACACCGAGCTTTGTGCTGGCAGCGGCGCTGGATCGAGTACGCCAGCTGGAACTCGCCGCACAAGAAGACAGCGGCCATCTTGGCTACCAAGACGCTATGGCGCCCGACCTGTTGACCTTTTGTCGCATGACCAAGTTGCCCGCCGCACCCAATGCGCTTTCGGACGCAGGCTACATGTTTACGCTTTCGGGCGCGGACCTTATCCGCGATATCTACGCATACTGCAGCGAGCTCGCCGAGCGCCACGTCTTTGGCACGGCTGAAGTCAAACCGGGAAATGTCATCAAGCTGGTTCTCAGGCTGTTCCTGATGGACGGGTTCGGGGCCATGCCGGCGTAAGCCGAGTCTTTAGCATCACCGTCGACTGGGCAACAACCGCTTTACCTTAGTGGGCGCCAATCGAGGGTCGATTATTGGGTCGCCTCGTCCACTAACGCATTTATTCCACGCGCTCTGACAGTCTATATTTGCGGTTGCGGCTTGTCGACGGCGCCGTCGGCTCAAGCTCACCCTGCTCAATGAGCGCATTGACGCGTGCCCTAACCTGGGAAACCGTGAGTCCCGTGCGCTCCGCCAGTTCGCGCGTCCCCAATTCGCCGTAGCGCTTGAGTGCCGTCATAATCAAGTCCCCGCCATGATCGACCGGCTCGATCTTTGGACGGTAAAGTACGACCTTGAACCGATCGAACCCCGGGCAGAACAGGGGCTCGGCCAGACCATGCGCGCGCATGGCATCGATCATCATCGGGATGCCCGAGCCATTGCCCTCAGCCGGCGAACCTGCGCCATCCGGCAGCGGGACAATCGACATGAGTTTCACGAGCGTCGCGTTACGGCATCGGGAGCTGCCGTCAAACAAGTTCTCGCGAGTCTTCCCCCCGTAAAGGCCGCCAGGATTCGTCACCTCGACACGATCGTCAAAGACGTCGACGGCAATCGATTGTCCACAGAACCGATCCCCGTATTCTCGATGGATTACGGCGTTGGCGATTGCCTCGCGCAGAACCTCCTCGGGAATCTCCAGCGAGTCGACACGCGAGACGCCTTGGACGGTCGAGGTTCGCCGCAAATTCTTGGCGACGGCCGCGACAGCATCCGAGATCATCTCGCCCAACGTTCCCTCACAGATTGTGCGGTCCATAAACCTTAGTGGCCCCGCAGCTCCCTTTTGAGTTCCCACGTGGACAGCCACATCAATGAAGAGCTTGGGATAGAACTGCTGAGGGTAAACGCCCGCGGCAAGGAGGCCGGCCTTGGTAACATTGCCCTGGAAGTCGAGGAAATTCAGACGCTCCATCTTTGTCTTCTTGTCCGCCGCACCGCGCATCGCTCGAGGCGTCAACGAATAGGCACGCTCTATCGTGCGGTCGACCAGCGACTCGTCGAGATCGCCCACACTCGTGCCGGGCACCGCATCGCGATCGCTAGGACTCGTCCGTTCATATGACGACAGTGCCAAAACCTCGGTCGACGAAAGCGGGACATCTTTGTCATCGATGCGTTTGTAGCTGCCACCTTGAGCGCCCCGCTCCATGACATAGCAAGGCTTGCTCGACGGGTCAAGCTCCTCAATCGCGATGACTAGAACCACGGTGCCCTGGAGCTCCACGCGCTCAATGGTGTATTTGGGCGGATTGGCCAGCTTTCCGCGACCGCCAGCATCGCCCATGCCCGCCACGAATTGGTTGAGCACTTTCTCGGTCTCAAAGTTTGCAACTGGGACAAAACCCGCGCGCTCGCTCACTCCGAGTACGATGATGCCGCCGGCGGTGTTTGCGAAAGCGCTGACCGTTTCCCATACGTCGCGGGAAAGCGTCGTGGCGCTCTCCTTGACCTCAACGTTAAGATCGTCCGAGCCCATGCGCCTTAAAGACTCGAGCAGACCGGTCAGTTCGTTTTCGTTCATCTGCACGTCCTTTCGCTCGGTTCTGCGAAGAATGCCGCGAATAGATTTCCTTCGTCTCTCAGTTATCTCTCGTAATTATCTCTCATCTTTCTGTTATCTCTCATATTAGAGAGGAGTGAGAGATGAAAGATAAGATGTCTGTCATCTGTTTCATTTAAACATGTTTTCGCTGGTAAAACAATCTATATTGAGACAATACCATGGTTGTCTGTCTCTTTGCAGCATTGTTATCTCTCATATTTATCTCTCATCTTTCTGTTATCTCTCGTATTAGAGACGAATGAGATATGAGAGATGTGCGGGCGGCGGATGAGCGTGGATTTTGGACGGTCGGGAAATGAGGGTGGATATTTGGACGGTTTTTGGGCGTTTTGAGGCTGATTCCGTCCGAAAATCCACTCTCATTCGATAGGCGTCCAAGTTTCCACGCTCGTGCGGTGAACGCGCGGGGCCTTTGTCCAATCCGCTGGCATCGTCTTCAGTTCGTCGCAGAGCCGCGGCCCCATATGGGTATACTCTCGGAGATTCGACTCGATTCGCCCCCGTTGGGGCGTCAAAGGAGACTGCATATGTCCACTACCTCAACCGACCCGCGCGCCGCTGCTGCCGCGCTGCTGGTGCCCGGCGCCACCTGCCACGGCTTTGCCGTCGAGCGCTGCGAGACCGTTCCCGAGCTTGACTCGGACGCCTACGTGCTGCGCCACACCGCCTCGGGCGCTCGTCTGCTGTACCTGGCGTGCGATGACGAAAACAAGGCCTTTGCCATTGGCTTTAAGACGCCGCCGGCCGATTCCACCGGCGTGTTCCATATTCTTGAGCACTCGGTGCTGTGCGGATCGGCCAAGTTTCCCGTCAAGGAGCCGTTTGTCGACCTGATCAAGAGCTCCATGCAGACGTTCCTCAACGCCATGACCTACCCCGACAAGACCATCTACCCCGTTGCCACTACCAACGAGCAGGACCTGTACAACTTGATGGACGTGTACCTAGACGCGGTGTTCAACCCGGCCATCTATACCAAGCCCACCATTTTTGAGCAGGAGGGCTGGCACTACGAACTGGATCTGCCGAAGGGCGCCGAGGGCGAGGGCGGCGACAGCTCCGCGAGCCTGCGCGAGGGCACGCTGCGCTATAACGGCGTGGTGTTCAACGAGATGAAGGGCGCACTGTCCGATCCCATGAGCGTGCTGGACGACGCCGTCAACGCCGCGCTCTATCCCGACACCGCCTATGCGCACGAGAGCGGCGGCGACCCGCGCGCGATTCCCGCGCTCACCTACGAGCAGTTCCTGGATACGCACGCGCGCCACTACAACCCCTCCAACTCCTACATCACGCTCTATGGAGACCTGGATGTGGACCGCGCGCTGGCGTTTTTGGGCGAGCGTTATCTGTCGCAGCCGAGCGCCGCGAGCCGCCGCATGGACGCCGCCGTTGCCGCCGGCGAGGACCCGTCCGCGCTGGCACCCAATCCGCTAGACGTGCAGGAGCCTGTGACCTGCGAGTATAAGCGCGTCGAGATGGCCACTACGCCCGAGAACGCCCTGGTGGGCCTGGGCCTTGTTCTGGGCAGCGCGCTCGACCGCAAGCGCACGATCGCGGCGGACATCCTGTTCGAGGCGCTGCTGGGCTCCAACGAAGCGCCGGTTAAGAAGGCCATTCTGGCCGCCGGCCTGGGCGGCAACGTAGTGAGCTACACCGCGGCCGAGAGCCTGCAGCCCTACGAGCTCATCATGCTGCAAAACGCGCAGCCCGGCGTGGCGCGCGAGCTGCGCTGCGTGTTCCAGGACGCCTGTCGCGACCTGTGCGAGCACGGCGTTCCGCGCGAGCGCCTGGAAGCCATCATCAGCAGCAACGAGTACGATCTGCGCCAGCGCGACTACGGCATCGCCGACGGCGTGGCCATTGCGTGCGACGCGCTGAGCACCTGGCTCTACGATGACGACGCCGCGACGCTGGCACTCAAGTACGGCCCGGTGTACGAGGAGCTGCGTAGCGAGCTGGACGGCAGCTATTTTGAGGACCTGCTGCGCGAGCTGGTGCTGCAGAACGATCACATGGCACTGGTCGAGCTGGTGCCGGTGGACGCCGACGAGGGTTCGGAGGGTGCCGAGGCCGCCGAGCTCACCGCCAAGCGCGACGCCATGACCGATGCCGAGCTGGCCGACGTGGTCGAGCGCACGGCCGCGCTGCGTGCCGCGCAGGAGGCAGAAGACACGCCCGAGGCCAAGGCCACGCTGCCGCGCCTGCGCGTGTCCGACATTGGCGAGGCGCGCCCCGAGCCGCCGCTGGTCGTAGACACGACCACGCCCATCCCCTGCCTGCGCCACGACATCCCCACCAACCGTTTGGCCTACGCCATGCAGTATTTCGACCTGAGCTGCGTCGCGTTTGAGGACCTGCCCTATGTGACACTGCTCTGCCGCCTGCTTAAGCAGCTGCCCACGCGCGAGCACTCGGCCGAGGAACTCGACAACTTGCTCGCTGGCAAGCTCGGCTTTTTGAGCTTTACGACCGAGGTCATGACCCAGCCCGACGTGGACGGCGTGCGCCCCTACCTGCTGGTGAGCGCCGGTGCCCTGTCCGAGAAAATCGATGCGCTGGCAAGCCTGCCGCGCGAGGTGTGGTCGAGCACGCTGTTGCTCGATGCCGACGCCGACCGCGTGCGCGACGTGCTCACGCAGATTCGCATTGGGCTTGAGCAGGGCTTTATCAACAACGGCCACTCGGCGGCGCTCGGTCGCGCGATGAGCTACAGCTCGCCTTCGGCCGTGGTGCGCGAGCAGCTTTCGGGCGTAGACTTCTACCTGTTCCTGCGCGATTTGCTCGAGCACTTTGACGAGCGCGTGAACGGGCTGCGTACCAAGCTTGCCGAGCTGGCGGAGCGTATCTTTGTGGCCGATGGCTGCATGGCGAGCTTTACCGGCAGCGACGAGGACTTTGACACGTACTGGGATGCCGCGGGCGACCTGGGGCTGGGTGCGGGCGACGGTGCCGGCCGCGACGCGCTCGCGGTGCCGGCGCCGTGCGACCGCCACGAGGCTTTCGTGATCCCCAGCGACATCTGCTTTGCCGCGCGTGCGTGCGATCCGCGTCGCTTGAGGCTTGACGTGACAGGCGCTTGGGCCGTGGCTGCCAACGCGCTCTCCTACGATTACCTGTGGAACGAGATTCGCGTGAAGGGCGGTGCATACGGCTGCGGATTCCGCGCAGCCGGCGAGCGCCAGACGGCGTTCTACACCTACCGCGACCCGGCGATCGACCCTTCGATTGAGCGCGTGGAGCGTGCAGGCGCATGGCTTGGCCGCTTTGAGCCCGACGAGGCCGCCTTTGAGGGCTTTATCGTGAGCTGCGTGAGCGGCATGGACGCGCCGGTGAAGCCCTATGCGCTCACCAAGCGCCGCAACACGACCTACCTGGCCGGGCTCGATCCGCATGCGCGCGAGGAGCGTCGCGCCCAGATGCTCGCCGCCACGCCCGGTGAGCTGCGCTCGCTCGGCACCGACGTAACGCGCATCGCAGCCGAGTCGCCCACCTGCGTCTTTGGCGGCCGAGACGTCATCGCCAAGAGCAACGCCGGCTTTAACGTAGTCGACCTGATGGGCTAACGCACAAAGGTAGATTTTTGGAACATGCTTGAAAATCTACCTTTTTCTGCGGCTTGAGTGGGGCGGCGCAGCCCACCGCGGCGGTTTGTCTCAATCTGCAACATCTAGACGGCAATATCGGCTCCAGATGTTACAAATCGAGACGTTTCCGGATGACGCCGGCCCTTTGTCTCAATCTGTAACATCTAAGTCCAATTTTGCCGAGTTACTGTTACAGATCGAGACAAACCGCCGCGAACACCCGCTCTTCGTCAAAACCACTACGAAGGTCTCCATGAACTGCCCCCTTGCGATGATTTGTGTGGTGGTTTGGGTGTTTGCCCAGATAAAACCTGCCAAAATAAACCTGTCCCTTTTTGGTAGGTTTGGGAGAGGAAGCCGGGATGGACAAGGCTGAGTTGCGGCGGGCGGTGATTGCTCGGCGCGATGCTCTTGATTTGGACTTGCGGGCGGCGAAGTCTGCTGTCATTTGCGCGCGGCTTGTTGAGCTGCTGGGCCGCTTGGATGCCGCGGCGCCGCACACCGTTGCCGTCTATGCCGCGATGGGTTCCGAGGTCGACCCTGCCGCGTTTGCCGCAGCTGTCGCCAAACGCGGCTGGCGCGTGGCCTATCCGTGCATGCTCTCGGCAGCCGAAGCCGCAGCTTGTGGCCAACGCATGTGCATGCGGGCAGTTGCTGCCGGCGACGCGGACGCGGCCCCGTTTATCGGCCACCCTACGCGGGCCTTCGCAGCCACGGACATCGACAGCGGCCGCTTCCCTATCGTGCCTGCCGAAGCACTCGACATGATTGTTGTGCCGCTCGTGGCCTTCGATCAAACCGGCGCGCGCCTGGGCTACGGCGGCGGTTGCTACGACCGCTACCTGCCCATGCTCTCACCCGCATGCCAAATCATCGGCATCGCCTTTGACGAGCAGCGTGTCGACCACGTTCCCACCGACGTCCACGACCTGCCGCTACCCCACATCATCAGCGCCTAACGGCTGGCACGCTGCACCCCACAAAAATGAGCGTGGAAAATTTCCCACTTTGGGCCTGTTCGGGGGCAAAAAACGGGAGATTATCCACGCTCATTATTCAAACGTCCGATAATCCACGCTCGTGTGTCCGAAAATCCACGCTCAACCAAATCGCGTCTAAATTCCCACGCTCATCCGTCCGGATTTCCACGCTCGTGCAGCCTAACGCCCTGCCACCGCCTCAGCATGCACGCGGCACGCCGGCAACCTTGAGCTTGCGATCGAGCTTTGTCGGGTCCCTTAGATCATCCCAGCACAAGCGCACAATCTTACAGTTATCGAGCAGCGAAAGCCTCGACTCGCGCTGGCGCTCATCAAATTGCGCCTTTGCAAGCTTGCCCTCCTCCGCCGCCTTCTCGCTTTTAACGAATCCGTCGAACTCCCCAATAATCAACCGGTCACCCACGCGCCACAAATAGTCAACGCGATACGGCCTTCCCGGCTCAACCGGATCGAACAGCTCAACTTGCAGCTCCGGAACCTGCCAGCCTCGTTCGATCATCAGCGCCCGCGCCTTGGACTCGCCGCCGCTTTCCGACAGGCCGTCGGCACACCGTGCAACCCTGCGCGCCGTCACAACACCGCGGCGATTCAAGCCGAGCTTGTTAACTGCCTCAATGAGATGTTCCTTCGACAAAAGCTGCTCATGGAGCGCCGAGTCCGCAATGATCAGCCCTTCGACAAACGATGCATCGACCAGGCAATCCGCAATCGTTTGATCGATAACGGTCACGGCAATATCCATCTCGCTGGCCCGTGTCCGATAAGCATACCGATGGCGAACGACTTGAGAGCCTGGCGTCGTCGATTGCGCCGGCATCGCGGCGATATGGATGTGCGTCAAATTGGCATGCGAAACCGAAAGACCATAGACAACGGCCGCCGTATAGGAGCAAAACGTCCAGTCGGGGTGCTTTTGCGCAAGCGCCCGCACCCGATGCAGATAACGCTGCCGAAACTTGAGCTCGGACCAGTATTTCGGACGCGCATACAGTCCCGGCATGACCACTTCGAGACTTCCCGCCGCCACCCGCCGCTCAATCTGCTTTGCCTCCGCCGTCGTGCGCGCGTACACGCAGCTCATCTGCTGCTCGCACGCTTTAATGTGGCCTGTAAGTCTTTGATTCGCCGTCGCGTTTGCCATGTCGCCTCCCAACTCTTGGAACGGCGCCAACGTACCAGACGGTTTCATGCGAAGTCTGACCAAATGCTGTCCAGCAGCTGACCAAATGCTTGACGGTTTTGGATGTTTTAGGCAAATGCTCCATATCTGCAGGTAGAGCGGTTGTCCAGAGGTCCCTGTCTCCACATTTTGAGCCTCAAAAGCCACCGACTTCATTGAAAGAAAATATGCCGTGGATCAAAACTACCTAGTTTGCGATGTAGTCCGCATGTACTCAACGCGTGATGATGCCGACGGTACGGCAGCTGCAAAAAATGAGCGTGGAAAATCTCCCGCTTTGAGACCCCTTGTGAGCCAAAAACGGGAGATTATCCACGCTCACGTTGCAAACGTCCGATTATCCACGCTCGTGTGTCCGGATTTCCACGCTCATCACGCAGCAGACACGGCAGCGGTCACGGCAACATATACGGCAACCGCCACAGCCATAGCAGCTGCCACCGCCGCAGCCACAGCCACGACAGCGGCCTAGTGCTCCTCGCCGGCGCGGGCCAGGTCGTAGGGCGTGGTCTGGTAGACGTAGTAGTTGAGCCAGTTGGTGTAGAGCAGCTGAGCTTGGCTACGCCAGACGTTGTGCGGCTCGGCGGTGGGGTCGTCGCCCGGGAAGTAATGCGCCGGCACCTGAGGGTTGAGCCCGCGCTTCACGTCGCGCTCGTACTCCAGACGCAACGTGTCGGTATCGTACTCCGGATGGCCAAAGACAAAAAAGCGACGGCTGTCGGTCGACTTGACGATGTACAGGCCTACCTCGTCGGACACGGCCACGACCTCAAGCTGCGGCTCGGCCTCCACGTCCTCGCGGCGCACATCGGTGTTGCGCGAATGCACGGCATAGAAACGATCGTCAAAGCCGCGGACCAGCGGGCTTTGCGGCTTCACCAGATAATGCTCAAATACGCCGCTCGCCTTTGCCGGCAGGTCGTACTTCTGGATACCGTAATGATGGTAGAGCCCCGCCTGCGCGCCCCAACAAATGTGAAGCGTGGAGTGCACGTGCGTGGTGGACCAATCCATGATCTGGCAGAGCTCGGGCCAGTAGTCGACCTCCTCGAACGGCATCTGCTCCACGGGCGCGCCCGTGATAATCAGGCCGTCGTAGTGGATGTCGCGGATGTCGTCGAACGTGCGGTAGAACGTCTCCAGGTGACCGGCGCTCACGTGTGTGGCCTCGTGCGTCTTGGTACGCAGCAGGTCCACCTCCACCTGCAGCGGCGTGTTGGAGAGCTTGCGCATGATCTGCGTCTCGGTGGCGATTTTGGTGGGCATGAGGTTGAGGATGAGCACGCGCAGCGGACGGATGTCCTGGTGCAGTGCGCGGTACTCGGTCATGACAAAGATGTTCTCGCTCTCGAGCTGCGCGGCAGCAGGGAGGGCGTCGGGAATGCGAATGGGCATGGATGCTCCTTACGAGTCAGTTGCAGTTATGGTACAACGAGCGGCCCCATCCGCGCGAGCACATCGCCCGGCGATGTCACCAGCGGCCCAAATCACTCCAAAAGTAGAGATTAAAGCATGTCCCAAAAATCTACGACGCTTTAGCCTAGCAAAGTGACGGCAGGAGGCTACAATGGTTCGACGCGAAAAACTCGGCCGAAAGGATACATATATGTACCAGACGCGTAAGATCGGTGTGGTCGGCCAGGGCCACGTAGGAGCACATGTCGCCAACAGCCTGCTCATGCAGGGCATTGCCGATGAGCTGTACCTGTGCGATATCAACGAGGCCAAGGTGACGTCCGAGGTCCAGGACCTGCGCGACTCCCTTTCGTTTGTCCCGTACAACACCAAGATCGTCAACTGCTACGACCACTACGAGGAGCTGGCCTGCTGCGACGTCATCGTCAACGCCGCCGGCAAGGTCGCGCTGGCCGCCGGTAACCGCGACGGCGAGCTGTTCTTTACCACCGACGCCGCGCGCACCTTTGCCAAGCGCATTGTCGACGCCGGCTTCGACGGCATCTTCGTGAGCATCTCCAACCCCTGCGACGTCGTGTGCACCGAGCTGTGGCACCTGACCGGCTACGATCCCAAGAAGATCATCGGCTCGGGCTGCGGCCTAGATTCGGCCCGCCTGCGCACCGAGATCTCCAAGAAGGTCGGCGTGAGCCCCAAGTCCATCGACGCCTACATGATCGGCGAGCACGGCTTTAGCCAGCTTGCCGCCTTTAAGGCCGCGACCATCGCCGGCAAGAGCCTTAACGAGCTTCAGGCCGAGAATCCCGACAAGTACGCCTTCGACCACATGGAGGTCGAGGAGCTCGCACGCAAGGGCGGCTACGTAACCTACCAGGGCAAGCAGTGCACCGAGTACGCCGTCGCCAACTCCGCCGCGCGCGTCTGTGCCGCCGTGCTGCACAACGAGCACGCCGTGCTTTCGGCCTCTACGCTTATGACCGGCCAGTATGGCGAGGAGGGCATCTTCACCTCCCTGCCGTGCGTGATCGGCGCCGAGGGCGTCGAGGAGGTCTACACGCTCGACCTTTCCGAGCACGAGCTCGAGGGCTTCCACAAGAGCTGCCAGCACATCCGCGACAACATCGCCCAGCTCGACTGGTGGGATGCCGAGGCCTACGACGCCAAGTAAGCGTCGGTTGCCGCGACACCTCGCGAATCTAAGCGCGATACCAAGCGGGCCGCGCCGGAAATCCCCGGCTCGGCCCGCTTTTTTGACTCGCGCTGCGCCCTTGCGAATCGAAGGTGAATGGTTTTCCCGTTACTTAGTACTGCTCGATGCCCATGTAGCGACGAACCTCGGGGCTGTGGTCGAACACCTTGCCGCGGGCGGCGCGCAGCTCGCAGCTCATCGCGTAGAAGAAGATCGGCTCCAAGAACGAACGCACGCTGGCGGGCACGTCGCCCAGGCCGTACTCGAGCGCATCGAGTACCATGACCGTATCGGTGTGCGTGTTGAGGAACGCAAGTGCGCGCTCCTCCATGGGGCGGCACTCACCCGATCCGAGCTGCACAAAGTAGAACACGCCGGGCTCGGTGGCCTCGAAGGGACCGTGGAAGTACTCGCCGGAATGGATGTAGCAGCAGTGCTGCCACTGCATCTCCATGAGCGAGCAGATGGCCATGGCGTAGGTCTGGCTAAAGTTGGGGCCCGAGCCCAGGATGTAGAAGAACTTGTGCTTCTGGCAGAGCTCGGCAAAGCGATCGCCCAGCTCGGCGTTGACCTTCTCGCGGGCGGCGGGCAGCAGCGCGTCCATCTGCTTAAGGCCGGCGTACATGTCGGCGAGCGCCTCGTA
The DNA here is from genome assembly GCF_003436735.1 of Collinsella sp. TF12-2AT. Taxonomy (NCBI): domain Bacteria; kingdom Bacillati; phylum Actinomycetota; class Coriobacteriia; order Coriobacteriales; family Coriobacteriaceae; genus Collinsella; species Collinsella sp. TF12-2AT. The sequence continues at coordinate 447,468 of NZ_QSQK01000001.1, forward strand.
ACCCTCCTGCTGGTGGAGCAGTTCGGCGGCGATCAGAGCGCCGATGCCCTGCGGCACCTCGGCCTGCGACACGCCCTCGCCCCAAGGGTAGACCCAGGTGGTCCACTTGCCGTTATCAATCTTGGAGCCCTCGCAGTCGGTCATGGCCACGACCTCGGCACCGGCTGCCAGCGCCATCTCGCAACCGTCGACGACCTCCTGCGTATTGCCGCTGTGGCTGCAGGCGATGACGAGTGACTTCTCGCCAAGACTCTTGGGGGCCATCAGGCAAAACTCGCGCGCCGTGTAAACCGTCGAGGTAAACGTGGTCGCCTCGCGCTTGAGCAGCTCGTTGGCCGGCATCAGGTCGATCATCGAACCGCCGCAGGCAATCCAAAAAACGTTCTCAATCTTGCCCTTGCGCTCGATAATTTCCTGAACCAGATCATGTGCGTTCATCCTGATGTTCCTCCTTGTGGGGCGGCTTTGAGCGACGACAGCTCGTACCTGCGGTCGTTCTATGTTGTCCTATTTATAGCACGCAAGCTGTCGCAGGTGAAGTCATTGCGGCAAATTTGTTCCATATTGTTCTATTCGTGGATGTTAGATGTCGAACACGTAGCGCGAGCCCACGATCTTTTGGCGCCCGAGCAGCAGGGGGCGCTCGTCTGCATCGGTAAAGTACGCCTCCATATAAAAGAGCGGCTCGCCGACCGGCACCTCCAGCAGCGGGGCCGCCTGAGCATCGGCAAGCGCAATCTCCACGGTGCAGGGATCGGACTTGAGCGGCGCGCGGCCCGAATGCTCTGCAACGAGCGCAAAGATCGAGTTATCGGCGAGGTCTTTATCGGCAAGCGTCTGCAGGTAGGGATGGTCGGCGAGCACAAAGGCGTTGTTCTCGAGCATGACGGGCACGCCGTCGGCCGTGCGCACGCGCTCGACCACGATAAGCTCACAGCCGGGTTCCACCCCAAAAAACGCCGCATCCTCGTGCGTCGCTGCGACCACCGTGCGCGACACCAGACGCGCACCCGGCACCATGTCGTTGGCAGCACAACCCTCGGTAAAGCTCTGGACGTCACCCTTCTGGCGAATCTTGCGCTTGAGCTTGGGAGCGCACACAAAGGTACCCCTCCCCTGCTGGCGGCTGAGATACCCCGCACGCGACAGCTCCTCGATGGCGCGGCGCACGGTGATGCGTCCCACGCCGTAGGACTTCGCGAGCTCCATCTCGGAAGGAATACGCGAGCCGGCCGCGTACACGCCGCGCGCGATCTCGCCCTTTAGGTCGTCCATAACCTGCTGGTACAGCGGCACGGCGGACACCTCGGCGCGCTCGGAACGTTCGGTCTTGCTATCGGCTGCCATCATTACGCTCCATCCCGTGCATGCTCGGACTCAAACTCTTCAATCGCCGCCATAAACTGCTCGCCAAAGGCGTCGGCCTTTTTCTCGCCAATGCCGTTGACCCGGATCAGCTCCTCGCGCGTTTGAGGGCGCAGGCGGCACAGGCCGCGCAGAGCCTTGTCGGAAAAGACCATATACGGCGCCATCTCCAGCTCGGTCGAGATCTCCTTGCGCAAGGCACGCAGGCGCTCGAACAGCTCGGCATCGTCGCCCACGCGCGGGCGCTGATCCAGCTCGGCCTCCTCGCGCAGCAGATCCACCGCGCGGCGGGCGCGGGCCGAGGCCTTGCGCTTGGACGCGCGACGCTTAACGGTAAAGGCGAACGCCTCGTCCTCGACCTCGCCGGCACGCGGGCCCAGCCCCACGACCGGGTACTGCCCCTGCGAGGTGGCCAAATAACCGCGGCCGCACAGCTGCCCGATGATGTCCTTGATGCGCCCGACCGATTCGCTCGACAGCTCACCGTAGCCGCGGTCCTCGTCCAGATGCATCTGGCGAATGCGCTCGGTGTTGCCGCCGTGGAGCACGTCGGCGATCAGCGACTTGCCAAAACGCATGGGACGCGTGGCCACATAGCGCACGGCAGCGCGGGCCATATCGGTGACGTCCTCGACCTCGAACTGCGTGAGGCAGTTGCTGCAGTTGCCGCAGCCCTCGGCTTCGTCCGTGGCGGTGGCGCCCGCACCAGCCGCAGCAGCATGCTCGGCCGCGGCCTCGTCGCCAAAGTAGCGCAGCATATATTCGCGCAGGCAGCCGGTGGTATTGCAGTAGCCCTCCATCTGGCTGAGCAGACGATATCGATTTTGGAGCGCCCACGCGCGTTGCTCGTCGTCGAGCGCCTCGTCGGCCGCATCGCCGCGGTCGATTAAAAAGCGGCGCATGCGAAAATCGTTGCCGTTCCACAGTAAGTGGCAGCTGGCCGGATCGCCATCGCGGCCGGCGCGGCCCGCCTCCTGGTAGTAGGCCTCGATGCTCTCGGGCACATTGTTGTGGATCACGTAGCGCACGTTGGGCTTGTCGATGCCCATGCCAAAGGCGTTGGTGGCAACCATCACCTGAAGATCGTCGTCAATAAAGGCACGCTGGCTTTGGCGGCGGGCGTCATTGCCCATGCCGGCATGGTAGCGGCCAACGCGAATGCCGCTGGGGCCCAGCGCCTCGGCAAGCTCGCCTGCCAGCGCATCGACCGTCTTGCGGGTCGAGCAATACACGATGCCGCTCTCGCCCGAATGCGCAATCACATAGTCGCGCACCCACGCTGCCTTGGCCTTGTCGCCCATCTCCTCGCAGCCAAAGTAGAGGTTCTTGCGATCGAAGCCCGTCACCACCGTCGCGGGATTTTGCAGGCCGAGCATCTGCTGAATGTCCGCGCGCACACGCTCAGTCGCCGTAGCGGTAAAGGCCGCCACGATGGGGCGCTGCGGCAGGGAATCGATGAACTCACGAATCTGCAGGTAGGCGGGACGGAAATCCTGGCCCCATTGGCTCACGCAGTGGGCCTCGTCAATGGCCACGAGCGGCACGCCAATGCCGCCGTCCGCCGCGGCCTCCTGCGCAAAGGCCAAAAAGCGTGGCTCGAGCAAGCGCTCGGGCGCCACGTACATAAGCTGGTAGCGGCCCTCGCGCGCCCGCTTGAGCACGGTGTTTTGCTGGGCCGGAGTAAGGCTGGAGTTGAGATAACTGGGGCGCGCACCCGCCGCGAGCAGCGCGCGGGTCTGGTCCTCCATAAGCGACAGCAACGGACTCACCACAAAGGTGATGCCGGGAAGCATGAGCGCGGGCACCTGGTAGCAAATGGACTTGCCGGCACCCGTGGGCATAACGCCCAGCGCATCGCGGCCGGCAAGAATCGCATCGACCATGCGGTCCTGTCCCGGGCGAAACGAGGTGTAGCCAAAATAGGCGCCGAGCGTGTCGAGCGCCATCTGCTGCATGCTATCGGTCATGGTTTCCTAACGTCCAAGTCATCTGCCGCCGATTATACGCCGCCACACGGACCAGCGCCGCACGGCGGCCAGCCACGACATGGGTAGTCATTGGGGACGTTCTTGAATGACTAGTCGTTTAAGAACGTCCATTACAGTCGAAATTGTCAGCCCG